>JABMOK010000044.1 GCA_013204155.1 Pseudohongiella sp.
GGACGCCTGCAAAAATTACCCACAAAAATAATGGGGAGACAAATTGGACGCCTGCAAAAATTACCCACAAAAATTAGGGTCTATTTTGTTGTTTTTGATTTAAGATCGACATGGCGTCTAATTTAGCCCTTAGGCACGATTGCTTGTCTGCTTTCTATACGAGTAAGTGATTGAATTATCTTTAAAGAAGCAGTTAATGAATAAACGGAATTGCCCTGGAGCTTTATCCTGTATTTGAATTCTCTGTACGTGCTCAGCTCACCGGTGAATATTCTTAAATCCAGGATAGGCTGTGCCATTTTTGCGATTCTGCCAATGTTTTTCCTCGCACTTTCCGCCGAGGCGGCCGAAAGCAGTGAGTCAGAGTTGCTTTTACTCGACGGCAACTGGAAAAAAGTCGTTGGCCAACATTTGCTGCCGGTTGGTGATATGGCCGACCGAAGTATCTGGATAGACGTTCAAATTCCCGAGGAGTGGCCTGTTGATGTGTTAAATAGATCCCCCTCAAACCCGAACATAAATCCGCGAATCGCCACCTACGTGCGTGAACTGCCCTTTTCCTCGCCCAGATCGGGTCTTTATTTGCAAGTTGGTGAAATATACTCGGCTTTCGATCTCTACCTGTCTAATCAGGCAGGGTCATTTACCAAGATTGCATCCAATGGTGATATCTCCTTTCCAAACAGAGATGGGCAGACGGTCTTTAGCCCAATTGCGCTGCCCGAAATACCCGCAAACGCACGACTGGTATTGCAGATCAGCGCTGAAGGCTATCCTTCAACACGGCTAGTCACAGCGCCGATACTTGGCGAGGCCGTTGCTGTCACTTCAAGAATTTGGATTACCCGCACGTTGGTGGCTCTTATCATTGGCGGATTTTTAGCCATTTCCATCCACAATTTGTTTCTCTGGGTAAGCGGCTCACGACGTCAATCGGAGTATTTGGCGATTGCTATGTTGTCGCTCACTATGATGATGCGTATTGCTGCCAACAATCAGCTGATAGATATATTGATTTGGTATGTTTTTGACGTTGTACCCACAACCGAGTTGGCATCCCGAGTAAGTTGGTTTACTTTTCCGATGGTCCTGCTTTTATGGGTTGGAATAATTCGCAGTCTTTTCCCCAAGGATGTAGGCCTCGTCTTGATGACGATTTTTATTGCCCCTTCGATGCTTGTGGTCGCCTCTGCACTTTTAACAAGCCCCGAAGTCTACATCACGATTGGCACCTATTTTCGTTTGTTGATGCCGTTATTTTTCGTTCTGTCGGTCTATGTCGTTGTGCGGGTTTTGTGGAATCGACGAGCCGGCGCCATGGCAATCTTCGTTGGCATCATCATATTTATAATCGGTCCAATTTATGATTTGGTATTTTATCAACAGGGTAGATATTTTTATATAGAGGTCTCCAGTATCACGATGCTGACTTTCTGTATTCTGCAGTCGCTGCAGATTGGTCGCAGCTATACAAGGAGTCTTGAAGCGGCTTCGCAACTTTCTGGCGAGCTTAAGAGTCTCAATCAAAACCTGGAATCACAGGTTCAGGAACGTACTTCTGCGCTTCGAACCGCCAACGAAAATCTTGAGCAGCAAGCGATGACAGATCCACTGACCAAGTTGGCCAACAGGCGTGCATTTATGGCTGTATTTGAAAGAGAAATTGAAAAGGTAAAGCGGTATCAGCGATCCTTTGTCTTAGCCATGGTCGATATCGATCTTTTCAAAGCCGTTAACGATACCTGGGGACATGATGTGGGCGACAAAGTAATAATAGCGGTTGCCGAAGAACTAAAAGGCATAGGTCGAGATTCAGATGTCGTCTCGCGTTATGGCGGGGAAGAGTTTGTTATTCTGTTGCTCGAAACGGATGCCGAAACAGGGCGCCATGCGCTGGAGCGCATGCGTTCTAATATAGAGTCATTGGAAATTAATGTGGATGGTGCGTCGATCAAAGTAACTGCGAGTTTTGGTATGACAGTCTGTGTCAAAATGGAAGCATTAAATGAGGTTCTGAAGCGGGCAGATGAGGCCCTCTATCAAGCCAAAAACAATGGCCGAAATCAGCTGGTCTTTAAAAAATGAAAATTGCATCACACAGGAAAACAAACGCGAAAAAGGGAAAATAAACTGGACGCCAGCAAAATAAACCCCTGATTTGTTGTCTTTTGTCCGGGATTTATGTGGGTGCCCAATTTATTTTCTCTGAATTTGCCCCAATTTATTCCGCGCAAATTAGCTTATAATTAACACTTCTGGCACTATTTTAAGCTTATTCTACCTAACCACCTTTTTGACACAGGAAAAAGAAGTCCTATGCATACAGTCACACTACGCAAAATTATTTTTACTTGCCTGCTGGCAGCTCTCAGCGCCTGCGGCCCTGTTGAACAAGTGGCAGAGGAAGAGAGCGCGGCGACACAGACAATCCCTCTGGAAGGCTCCAACTGGCAGCTGGTACAGATAAAGGTGCTTGGCGGTTTCGTATTTACCCCGGAAGATTCGGGTAAGTATGTGC
Source organism: Pseudohongiella sp. (assembly GCA_013204155.1). Lineage (GTDB taxonomy): Bacteria > Pseudomonadota > Gammaproteobacteria > Pseudomonadales > Pseudohongiellaceae > UBA9145. The sequence continues at coordinate 2,519 of JABMOK010000044.1, forward strand.
TGAACTTCCGCAGTGAAAACCGGCTCACCGGTACTTCCGATTGCAATGATATTACGGGCACGTGGCTGCAAGAGGATTCCTCTCTGCGCTTTGAGCCATTTTCTGCATCCCGTAAATTATGCCCGCCGGGATCTCTGCACAATAATTTAGTATTGTACTTGAAGGATACGGTCGCCCATGAATTCCGTGACGGTCATATGTTGCTGTCCACTACTACCGAAGGCATTGAAATGGAATTTGAATCTCGCTAGTTGTAAAAATAATTGCCAGACGAGTTTAAGGAAAGTCTAAGGGAAGGCAAATGAATCTAGAACAGGCCGCGCTTATAGGTGAAATGATCGGCGGCATGGGTGTTGTGTTGTCATTGCTCTTTTTAGCATCTGAGTTACGCAGAAACACAAGACAGTCGCAGCGGGACGCCATGGCTTTATTAACGTCGAAGCGAAACGAAATGATGAATGTCTTAATGGAAAATCCCGAGTTGTCTGCTATTGTTTGGCGCTGTTTGTCAGGGCAGCGAGTTCCGGCGCATGAATGGTCGCGTTTTAGCGTTTATCTCTATACCAACATGGTAAACATTGAGTTAGGATTTAAAAAAATATGGGCCAATGAAGTTGACCCTGTAACCGCAGAAACGTGGCGAGAGGGGGCGGATTGGTGGCTTAAATACCCTGGAATGAGATTCTGGTGGAAAACCATCCCGGTAGGCTTGTCGCATCGATTTAGGGGCTACATTGATCAGCGCTTAGAAGCTATCGAAGTAGATGGGAGGGAATGCGACAAGGTTGTCGCTTCGTTGCCTGAAAAGAACAAATAGGAACAAATAGGAACAAATAGAAATAAATCGGACGCCCGAAATCCCCGAATAACTCCCCAAGCGTTTTAGCGATCTCCAGACGAGTTGGACAGGCACCCGCGTATGTTCCCGCTTTTATCTCGCGGGTATTATGTGTTCCAATAGTTTCTCGTTAATTCGCAAGATAAAACAGAATATTGAAAAACGGATTTAGATATGTCTCCCCCGCCTACAGCTAGATCAGGCCGTCATTTCCTTGTGGTACTTGGGCTTATGGCCGCTGCCATCCTGTTCGGTGAGGTTCAAAGCGTAATGATGGGTCTCGATAACAGGGCGCAGCAAATCGCTGCCCAGAGCGAAGAGCTTTCCGATGCCGGTCTTGAATTGCTGAAGGGCGTGATGCCCGGGGCAGAGAGTTTCGCTGAGAAAGAAGGGGAGTTACCGGTATTCAAGGCGTACCGTGCTGGCCCGGAAAGTTCAGAGCAGACGCTGATGGGCTACGCTTTTCTGACCGCCGATATGCCGCCGGAGGAAGTTGGGTATAGCGGCCCTATCGAGGTGTTGGTGGGTATCGATCTGGAGGGGAATATCACCGGCATCAAAGTGCTGTTTTACAAAGAATCGATTCGCAGGATATGGGGGGATTTTTTATCCAGAGACGGTTACCAGGAGCAATTTGCCGGCAAGCATGTCTCAGACCTGTTCGAGATAGGCAGTGATGTAGACGGAATCTCGCGAGCCACGATCACGGTGAGGGCGATGTCCAGAGAAATCCGCAATTCCGCCCGCCAGGTGGCTCAAGCCTATCTGTGAGAGAAAAAGGGGCAATCCAATTTAGTCTTAAAAAACCGCATTTGATCACCATTTGGTAGATGTTATTCTCCTTCTTATCGAACCCAACGGAAACAAACACTATGTCGGCACTAGTATTGGATGGAAAGGCGCTAGCCAAAAAATTTGAGCATGAGCTGTCCCTCAGGATTGCTGCGTTAAAGAAAGCTAATCATGGAGCCACCCCGATTCTGGCGACTATTCTCGTTGGCGATGACCCGGCTTCAGCCACCTACGTTAGAATGAAAGGCAATGCCTGTGAACGTATCGGTATGGAATCTTTGAAGGTGGAACTACCTGCTTCTACCTCGACCCAGCAACTGCGCAACATAATCGAAGAGCTGAATAACAATGCCAACGTTAATGGCATTCTTCTCCAGCATCCGGTACCTGAACAGATAGATGAAAGGTTATGTTTTGATTCCATCGATGTGAGTAAAGATGTCGATGGGGTGACCTGTATCGGTTTCGGCAGAATGGCGATGGGTGCAAAAGCTTATGGCTGTGCAACCCCCAAGGGGATAATGCGTCTACTCGAAGCCTACGATATATCCCTCGAAGGAAAGGAAGCCGTGGTTGTCGGCCGCAGCCCAATTCTAGGCAAGCCAATGGCGATGATGTTGCTAAATGCAAATGCAACGGTGACCATCTGTCATTCCAAAACCTTAAATTTACCAGATGTTATCAAGCGGGCAGACGTTGTTGTCGGCACGCTAGGCCGTCCAGAATACATTAAGGCTGATTGGATCAAAGATGATGCTATTGTTATTGACGCGGGCTCTCATCCAGGCGGAGTAGGGGATATAGAACTCGCCCCGCTGGTAGATCGTGTTCGTGCCTACACTCCCGTACCTGGAGGTGTTGGGCCAATGACAATCAATACACTGATTTACCAATCCGTGGAGGCTGGTGAGAAGAAATTGGCTGCGCTGATGGAATAGGAAAGGGCGGCTCTGTAGCGGCCCTATTTCCTCTGAGGGCTGTTAAAAATACACCAATGAATGAGCTCTAATTATGATTGATCGAGAAGTTGATATTCAAACAAAAGATGGCACGATGAACGCGTTCATCACTCACCCCGAAGAAGGAGGCCCGCATCCACTGGTAATGTTTTTGATGGATGCGCCAGGTAAGCGTGAAGAACTGCACGACATGGCGCGCCGGTTGGGTTCGGCAGGGTATTACGTGATGCTGCCCAATCTTTACTATCGGCGGGTGCGCGAATTTCGGATAGAGAACGCCAGCAGGGAGGAGATGTTTGCGCATATGAATTCGCTCAGCAACGCCCTGGTGTGTGAAGACATCGAGGCGTTACTGAATTTTTCGGACAATGACAGTGCCGCGCGTGACGGCAAGGTTGGCTGTGTCGGCTACTGCATGAGTGGCCCATTCGCATTTGCGGCAGCGTCGGCCTTTCCCGAACGGATCGCCGCCAGTGCTTCTTTTCATGGGGTCGACCTGATCACGGACAGTGCGGACTCACCTCATCTGGATGCCGAAAAGATCAAGGGTGAAATGTACTTCGGTTGTGCGGAAACAGACGAGTATGCCCCGAAGCAAATGATCGATGATCTGGAAGCCTATCTGGCGGACAAGAACTTAAAATCCCGTATCGAATGGTATCCGGGAACAGAACACGGATTTGTTTTCCCGTTGAGACAAGGCAAATACGACAAGGCGGCAGCCGAGCGGCATTGGGAACGGTTGTTGGCGATGTTTGGCCGTTGTTTGTAGTAATACTCAGAGTGCGCTTATCGCTGCATTTGACTATGGAACTATCGGTTAATAAGTGGGATACTTTATTACGTTCCAAAATTCCATTTTCCTTTCTTGTCTTTGCTATTCCCAGGGTTTATCTTTTAGTTCGCTATTTTCCGTCAAAACGCCAAAGTGTATAAGGCCTGCTTTGCGAGGCTACAACAGGCATCGCAAATCGCACGCAGTCAGACGCGGCGGGAAGGGAATGGCACAGTAAAGATTACTTTTTATCCATTAGTTCACGAGACTCTAATAATCTGTAACAAAACGAGGATAGGGCTATGGTTTACAAATTCAGTCATAAAATCGTTAAAGTCGCCGGGAAGAACCGCAAGCTAAACGCCATAAAAGATGTCCCGGATATCCGCGATCGCTGGTACGAACCCGCACTGATACAACTAAAGCATAAGGTAGACAATCGCCGCTACGCCTACATTCGCGATCAGGGTGAAGAAGGGGCGTGCACGGGTTTTGGTCTGGCCGCAGCCATCGATGTGCTTAATCGCAAAAACGCTATACAAGAGTTCAAAGCCAGTGCCCGCATGCTGTATGAAATGGCGAAGAAGCATGATGAATGGCCGGGAGATCGTTACTCGGGTTCCAGTTGTCGAGGCGCCATACGCGGTTGGAAGAACATGGGTGTCTGCGCTGAAACTGACTGGCGCTTCGTGTCGAATAAAGCCGGAACCCTGAGCGTAGGCCGAGCGGTTGCCGCGCGCAGGAATGCACTGGGCGCCTATTATCGACTGCGGCCCGAGGTAAATGATTATCACGCCGCGTTGAACGAGGTAGATGCAATCTATGTGTCCGCCGATGTGCACGATGGCTGGTGGGAGCCGAAGGCAAAGAGTAAGAATGCGACCGCTGTGATTCAGCCCAGCAGTACGCCATCCGGAGGCCATGCCTTCTGTATCGTTGGCTACAACGGGGATGGCTTTATCGTACAAAATTCATGGGGGAAAACCTGGGGCTCTAAAGGCTTCGCGCTCTGGCTTTACGAAGACTGGCTGGCGAATATCTGTGACGGCTGGGTATTCAGATTAGCGGTACCTACACCGCAGATATTTGGCGTGACAGCGCGCTCTCGCGCCGAAGCGGGTTCGGAGTCTGCTAAGTCGGCGCCCAAGCGCCTTGAAATCGCCGGGCATTTTGCGCACTTCGATGACGGGAATTTTAAACCAAGAGGCGATTACTGGAGTTCGGCAGAAGACATACAGCACACGGCTAATCTGCTTAAGACCTCTGCTGACAAGTATCAGCATTTGTTGATTTTTGCCCACGGCGGACTCAATAGCCCGAAGGCCTCTGCGACCCGAATTGCTGCACTGAAGGACGGTTTTCGGCGTAACGGCATCTATCCCTTTCATATCATGTATGACACGGGTTTGGGCGAAGAATTAAAAGATGCGGTGCTGCGGGCATTCACGAGTCAGCGTACCGAGGGTTTTTTGCGCGAGTTAGGTGACAAACTGATTGAGCGCACCGATACACTCATCGAGGACCTGGTACGCAAGCCCGTTACGCCACTTTGGGATGAAATGAAGCGGGATGCACGTGTTCCCTTTGAACAAGCCACGAGCAACAAAATTAATGATGGCACATTTGTGATTCAAACCTTTGCTGAGAGCTTGCGCGGCACTGGTATGAAGAACCATTTGGCGGGCCACAGTACGGGTGGTGTGTTGCTTGGTCATCTATTAGGCGCGCTGGATCGACTCGGCATTCCAGATTTGATCGCCAGTTGCAGCCTGATGGCACCGGCTTGCACGATCGATTTCTATAAAACGCATTATCAACCCAGGTTAGGAAAGTCTGCTAACGGCAAGGTTTCGCTCCCGGTTCTTGATATATACAATCTTAACAAGCAGCTGGAATTAGACGATCAGGTGGCGGCAGTATACCGAAAATCACTGTTGTATCTGGTGTCCAGGTCTTTTGAACGGGCAACTGATGCAAAAATACTTGGCATGCAGCGCTACTCAGAAAAGCTTTCCGAAAATCCTGCGCTGAAGATTGTTTATTCCAATGGTAAAACCGGCAGTACCCGCAGCGAATCTCACGGTGGCTTTGACAATGATGTCAACACCATGAATTCTCTGTTGAAGCGCATTCTCGGTAAGGCACCTTCCTTGCCCTTTGCCAAGGAAGAGATGAAGGGGTATTAGTTTCGATAAAGAGCGGCGTCGCTTCCAGGCTGAAAAATTGCAGCTGGATCTTATCCTGTAAATTAGAAAATCGGGTCAGATTTAATGATTCTGTTAACGTCTTGTCGCGACAAACCTGATCATAATGAAAACGCGCGAATTAACCCCAAGAAATGTCTTTACTTCTATTCGGTGGTCAAGTAAATCTGCTCTCTATTTTGTGGGTGTCTAAGATCCAAGTATCTAAGTTCCGCTCCAGGTTGCACGCGTAATTCATTCAAAGCGAATTTTTTAATAGAGGTAAGGGGAAGTAAATATGCAAAGATCTATCCTATTCATCACCTGTGCATTCATCACCTGTGCATTCATTGGCACACAAGTATTTGCGCAATCGACACTGCCCGCGGTGGATGTGACGGCTTCACAAATAGAAACCTTCATCGATGCTCTCCCCAAAGATCGAATTAGCGACCGGCCTATTCGGGTGGTTGAAGTAGGAGGTTACAAAACCGGGGTATATGGCGTATTTCGACCCCAGTCGCTCTCTGGTGATGCGATCCGACACGAAACCAGTGTGACCGAGATTTACTATATGCTGGAAGGGTCGGGAACACTTGTTACCGGCGGCAGTATAGCCGAGGAGCATCAAACCGGTATCAGTCCGAATACGAAAACACCGAATTTTGCGGGTACAAGAATTGATAATGGCGTTAGCAGAAAGGTTAAACCCGGCGATGTGGTAATCATTCCGGGCAGTGTTCCACATTGGTGGAGCAGTCTGGATTCTGACATTCGTTATCTGATTTTCAGGCCCGACCCCGAAAACCTGCAAACTGCCCGTTAGCAGGACGTCAGAGAAAACCCAGGGGGGTCAGGTCTCCATTTACATATTGAAGGGTAATAGGGGAAGTGTTTAGATCATTGTAGTTTTTCTCTGGCCCAATTGTGCTTACAAAACCCTGATAAACTGAGTACCATAGCCGAAAATTAACAGGCTAATGGATTTTGTTTATGCCATACAAAATTACCCACGAAAGTTCGGACGGCGGAATAATAACGACTTATTCGGGTGTAGTTACCGATGAAGAATTTATGGCATGCACCAAAGAGAAATTCCATATCGGTGAAAAATTCCTCTCAAATAAAGAAATAAACTCGTATCGTTATTCGATTAGTGATTTCTCAGCTGTTACGGATTTTAAGGTTTCTGTAGATACAGTTAAGAACAATGCCTCTCGTTCTAAAGCCGTCATGTCAGTCAACGACATTGGGTTAATGGCTGTAGTTGCCCCCAATGATCTGGAATTTGCTATGGGGAGATTGTGGCAGGCTTACGCGAGTAGCCAGGGTGACAGGATAAAAATATTCAAGAGTAGAGAAGAAGCGGATATCTGGGTATGCGAAAATAAGAAAGACATAATTACACCAAACACTTGACGGCGTTAGAGTCGACTCATTGCCATTACAGTTCGAAACCAGGCTTGGCGGATTAATTGTTTTCGAGGCGTGTAGTATTTGATGTATTTGGCGCTAGGTTTATTTTATTAGTGTCCCCATTAGTTTGTAGAGTAATCACATGTCTGTTAAAGATCGCGTGAAGAAGATTAAACACATTGCCCGGGCCGGTCTGCCGGAGTCATCGGCTACGCTTGAAGAGGCACTTCGAGAAACGGGCATTGACCCTGATCGTCTCTCCATTTTTAAGCTTGGACAAAGGCAACACTTATTAGTCTCCGCCGTCGCGCCGTGGTTAAAGAGAATGTTCATCGGCCTGGGTCTCTGGCTGCTTGTTGTTGTTATTGAATTCTCTGGTTTTCATTTCGCCGAGTTTCTCCAGGCCGCATTCGCGTTAATCATCGGGCTCATTATTTTGCAGGCCGCCTGTGAAGCGCTGATAACAGCTACCGAGAGACTGGCGGCGCGTCTGCACTGGAACCACTACGCGGCGGGAACTGTCGCGGAAATTCTTTCCACTGCTCCCGAGCTTGTTGTGATCGCGTTTATAGTGCCGGTAAGTCCCACCATGGCTTTTTTGCTTACCTTGATTACCATCTATAACAATGCCCTGGTGTTCAGCGTCTACTCTTTTTTTCTCCCCAAGGACAAACGGGGAAAATTTCTAATGCCGGCACCGATTACCGAGGTGGGCACCCAAATTTTGATTGGTGGCGGGGCGATGGGATTGATTCTAGGTCTGGTAATGCTGACATTCAATTCAGAGCCGCAAGCAAAAAGCAGTTTTGCGCCGGTTGATCTGCTATTCATCAGCCTCATTCTGGGAGCGATTTTTCTCTGCTATCTATATAAATTGGTGACCAGTTATGCTGAGGAAGAAGCCGAGGTGCGTGAGAATCTCGGCATGTCCCAGGATGACATCGAGCAGCGGTTGAATCTGGTTTATGAAAATGTGGATAAAAGTTCTTTCGGCGTTATCGCGGGCTTGTTTTTAATTGGCCTGTTTGGCGCGGTAATAGGGGGCGAGCAGGTTTCCGAATTTGCCAGCACCATGATCAAAGATCTGGAAATCAACAATATCCTGACGGCATTAATACTGGCCATTTTTGCGGGCATGAGCGAATACGTAATTCTTTGGAAATCCCATCGTAAACAAGAATACGGGATTGCTCTGGCAAATGCCTTCGGCGGCATCACCCAGGTGATGTTTTTGGTGTTGCCATTCACGCTAGTGTGTATAGCTGGATATCAGCTTTTGATAGATCCTGAACATGTCGATTTGCCGATTCAGTTTTCGATTACCAATATCTTTTTACTGATATTTTTGTTTCCCACATTTTATACGCTGTCCTCCTTGCTGGAGGAAGATCACACCCTGGGAATTCTGGACACTGTCATAATGGTCGGGATATTTCTGTTTCTGATTGTATTACTAGTCAGTTATGGCTCGGTTAGCGGGTGATGAGTATAGGAGTTGATGGATATAGGAGTAGATAGCCCCAGTTCAACTGGCCAGCAGAGGGAGGGCCATTTTGCCGGCATTCCTGCTCATAAGCATTAGGGATTTCCCCTTACGCTAAAAACTATTGTATATTTGCCTTGAGCCTATTTGTGGTGCCATTTAAGAAAAGGGACGAGCTATGATCTACAGCAATATTCTTGAGACCATCGGTAATACACCTGTCGTTAAGCTGCAGCGATTGGCGCCTGACAATCAGCATATTTACGCGAAACTGGAAGCATTCAATCCACTAGCTTCGGTGAAGGACAGGCTCGCCATTGCGATCATAACTGACGCGGAAAGAAGAGGAACCTTGCAGCCTGGCCAAACTGTTATCGAGGCGACTTCCGGCAACACCGGAATTGCCTTAGCGATGGTATGCGCGGTAAAGGGTTACCCGTTCGTGGCCACGATGGCTGAATCTTTTTCGATTGAGCGCCGCAAGATCATGAAGGCGCTAGGGGCGAAAGTTATACTCACCCCCGCGGCGGAGCGAGGTTCCGGTATGGTGCGGCGAGCCGAAGAATTGGCCGCCAAACATGGCTGGTTCCTGGCCAGCCAGTTTGATAATCCTGCCAATCCTGCCTATCACCGAAATACCACCGGGCCAGAGATCCTAAGTGACTTCGCGGGCCGGGATCTGGACTATTTTGTCTCCGGTTGGGGCACGGGCGGTACCATAACCGGGACTTCTCAAATGCTCAAACTCGCCCGGCCCGAAATTTCTATCATTGCCGTCGAGCCGGAGAACGCGGCGCTTCTCTCTGGAGCTGAGTGGCAGCCGCACAAAATTCAGGGTTGGGTGCCGGATTTTATACCGTCGGTTTTGGATAAGTCGGTTGTCGATGAATTGGTGCTGGTATCGGATGATGAGGCGATCAGCACCGCACAGGCGCTAGCGGCAAAGGAAGGAATATTCTGTGGAATCTCGGCAGGCGCCACAATGGCCGCCGCATTGAAAGTGGCAAAATCTGCTCCAGCGGGGAAAACATTTGTGGTCATGCTGCCGGATACCGGTGAGCGGTATTTGTCGACTCCTCTGTTTGCAGATATCTCCGAAGAGTCTGATGATGAATGGCTCGCTACTCAGTAAAGCGAGCCGCGATCGGGACTGACCGAGAGAGCCGAAATGGTTTGAAGCCATCAGCTCTACCGAACTACGGCAGCTAAAGTAAGCGAAGTATTTGGACAGGCCTCAATTATTTGCATACCAGAAGATTATCGAAATGACTGATTCAACGATCGCTGGCAAGCCCTGGGCATTGTGGAAGATTGGAATTGTCACCGCTATCGCTTCGGCAATTGGCAATCTTGTGCTCATGATGCTTACAATATCTTCACTTGCCGTGCCAGATAGCTTTGCCCCACTCACTCCTGCGCCTATCGTTCTATGGTCATTCATCGGTGCATTTGGCGCAATCGGTGCCTACGCATTGATTAGAAGAAGGAGCGATTCACCACAGAAAGTCTTTGCTGTCGTTTCGGTGCTGGTACTTATTCTTTCGTTTCTTCCTGATGTGGTACTGGTAAATGTCGCCGAAGGACCTTTCGGCGGCGCGACTACGGGTGCAATCATCGTATTAATGCTCATGCATGTTATTTCTTTTGCGATTGTGGTGCCGATGCTGCGCAGCTTGGCGAAATAAGCCGGCTATTGCTGCTGAGAATCATGCTGAAGCGGCGTTACACATCCGCTCCAGTCATTAGCCGGCAGTAGCGGCATCATCGCAACGCGATAGACCACGCCTCGTCTTGGGCGAACAAACTCGGCTACAAAATCCAAAGCTTTTGGAGATCCGGATAAATGTCAGACCGACAAGCTAAATTTCTGCTCGCCGTAGCTCTGTTGCTTGCGTCGAGCATTATTCAGGCAGGCACACCGGTCATCAGGGCCAATGATACTGTGGGAAGTATCGTAGTTTCTTCGACTGACTCGCTGAGTGTCAGCATTAGCATGACTGATGCAGTTGCCGGTCCCGTGGTCGATTGGTGGGTTGCCGTGGTGACTCCGCTGCCTGCTCCCGATGATGTTTACTTTTTCAATGGATCAAGCTGGACAACCGAAAGCGTTGTCGCGTACCAACAAGCACCCAGCAATATAGATTCTCTCGAAATTCTTACTGTCTCGGATCTCCCCGTGGGCATGTATACATTCTATTTTGCTATCGATTCGAATCCCGACGGGAAGCTGGATATGGATTTACTGACAGTCGCCAGCGTCGAATTATCAGTACAAACTGTTGTAGAACAGACTCCAGGCTCTTGCGGCACAGGAACCGATATTTTTAGCGTGTCGCCATTAGAGAGCGATGCGTATTTTCAAATAGATCCCTTAGGTGCAACGAACCCATCCGGCCACACATTCCCTACGGCTCACACTTATATGATGCTCGCTGACAACACGGTTGCTCGCGATGTTTTTTCCCCGAGTGCGCTACGCCTCAGCCAGGTGAATCTGGTGGAAAACTTGAGCACGGGCGATACCGATTACAGCATTAGCTTCACGCCCTGTCCCGAAGTAACCGGCTACTTTGATCATATGTCGTCTCTCAATAGCGAGATTAATAGCCAGCTCGGTTCGTTTGAGAATTGTAATCAGTACTTTGCCGGCGCCGAAGAGTACCGCTTCTGCTCTCAGTCTGTCGCAATCAATATCGAGGTGGGCTACAGGCTGGGAACTGTAGGTGGAGTTGCAGCTCAGGGCTCGGCGGCGCTCGATTTCGGTTTGCGCGATTCTCGAGTCACGCCTCTGCATTATGCCAATCCTGGTAGGCTGGTAAATTCCGACCAGGTGTATGTTGTTTGCCCGTATGACTATTTTGGGTCAGGCGCGGTCAAAACGACACTTTTTGAGAAACTGGGTAGCGCCAGAACTGACGCGCCGGTGTGTGGCACTGTCGAATATGATATCGACAATACCCTGCAAGGGCGCTGGTATCTTCAAGATAGCAACGATTTCGGCGAGAGTGACCATATAGCACTTGTGCCTTCTAATAAGAAGCCGGTAACAGCCGGTGTTATTTCTATTGGTAATGGTGATGTGGGTACGGACGCGTACTTTTTTGATTATCAGGGTAGTGGGTTGATCAATAGAAACTTTCGTGACGTCAGTCAATTCGAGACAGTTTATTGTTGGGATACGCTTCGAAATCGAGAAGAAGCTCTTGCTACAGGACACTCTCAAGCTCTTGGGGGAATTGTTTTCATCAAGTTAATTGATGAAAACAATATCATGCTCGAGCGATCAACTCAGTCGAGTAGTTGCCCCGCCGGTGTTAGCGCACTCAACTTCGGTAGCAATGCTGTTGGTTTTGAAAGATAAGGCAATAATAAAAGACTAAGATTAGTTTCTTTACTTCAGGAAGAATGGATGGCTTTCCTGTTTTTATCAGTATTCCAGAGCCACACTATTTCTTTCGACTTCAGTTTCAGCTAACCAATCGATTGCTTCCCGTAGACCATCTGTAATCATTGCCGGAAATTTTCTGCGGACTGCTACATCCAGACCTGGATTATAGTCAGCGATATTGTCCGCATTGACTACGAATACCATCCTGATCGGTAAGCCGCCAAATTTAAGATAGATCTCGTATTTATCAATAATTTTTTCGTAGAAAATAATTTTGTTAACTGCGCTAATATTGCCACCTGCCTTGCGCATATCGATCAGCACTCTGGGCGCAGCAGAAGCGCGGCAATGGAGCAGTATTTCCAAAAAGAAATCAATGGAGTCTTGCGGATCGTCATGATTACCCCTTACTTCGCAGAGTAGATAATCAGTTTTATCGAGAAGGTTAAATTCCAAGGACATAATAGCCAGCCTGTTTGATAGACTGTATTATAGGAAATTCATGAGTCTTGGCTAATTGATACAAGTCAAGGAAAGTAGCGCAAATAGCATTTAAATCATCTCGCCTTTTTCTACGGCGCCCGGATGCATCGCCGAAAATCCGTGCTACCCCCCATGAAAGCCACCATTTTTGGGGAATTACTCGAATACAGCGGCAAATTACTGGAGTTTTTGGCTCAGTTCAGGTTTCTCCGTTAGTATCGACAGAGCAGGGGCGCTAACAGAAACACGAGCCCCTGGTTTGTAAGCGACTAATTTGAAAACCACCAGGCAATGCACAAAAGGATCAAAATGAGCAATATTCCCCCATGCCCGAGATGCAATTGTGAATACGCTTACCAGGATGGTGGGCTGTATATGTGTCCTGAATGTGCTCATGAGTGGACTCAGGAAGAATCGGAGGCCGAGCAGGCGGACAAACAGGTTAAAGACGCTAATGGCAATGTGCTCACGGATGGCGATACGGTTTCAGTGATTAAGGATTTGAAAGTAAAAGGCTCTTCCTCGGTAGTGAAGGTTGGCACCAGAGTAAAAAATATTCGTCTGGTGGAGGGCGATCATGATATCGATTGCAAGATTGATGGAATCGGTGCCATGAAGCTGAAATCAGAGTTTGTTAAAAAAGTTTAATTCTGCCTGATTTGCAACTATGTGTTAGACAGGGCTATTCCTCTTGGCTGCAAGTCATTAGTTAACTTCTGCGCCAGATAAGTGCCTATTCAGACGGCTTTCCCTGGGGAGCGAATAGCGACGGTGACACTTACCGCACGCAGTAATCTGCGCGGCTGTAACCTTTTTGCTGGACTGGACGTCTACATACTAGTGTTTATTAAAACAGCAAAACCACGAGGGCTTTAACATGAAAATTCCACACTGGCCGATATTACCCGCTTCACTGATTATTGCGAGCTCACTGATTAGCGCGCCGGCGATGGCCGCTTCGGTAAAGAATATCTCCCACCGCGTGGATGCCAGCAACCTCGAATCTGTCGAATTCGACATCTCTGTTGGGGAAATAGTGATAGAAGTGTATGACGGCGAAGAGATTCAACTGGAAATTAGACTCGAAGCTCAGCGAAGCTGGTTCTCGCTGCGCAAGCGCAACATCGAAGACATCGAGCTTGAAGTTGGCGGAAGCGGAACTCGCGTTTTTCTGGGCATAGATGAGCGGAACATCGAACAGAATTGGCGCGTGATGCTACCGGCTAAACTTGCTGTGGATTTGAACGTAGGCGTTGGTGACATCCGTATCGAAGAATTTTCTAATAATCTGCAGATGGAAGTTGGTGTAGGCGCTGTTCGCGTTGAAGTTAACGGTACCGACTACGCTGAAATTCGTCTTTCCGCAGGCGTTGGTGACACCTCCATTCGAGGCTTCGACAATCACACCGATAACGAGCGCAGCTTCGTCAGTGCCGAGTCTTACTATCATGGAAAGGGTGAGTTAGAGATGGAGATGGATATCGAAGTCGGTGTTGGAGACGTTGAAGTTATAAATCGATAAGAGTTATAAACCGATAAGAACTATAAACCGATAAAAACTATAAACCGATAAGAGTTATAGACAGGGAATTAGAAATAGTGAGAAGTTAGAGAGCGCTTGTCGACATCAGCCCTGCAAAGCCAGCCTGTTGACAGCAATTAACTCTCTCATCCACCGGTGCTTTGCCGTAACGGTTTGGTAAAGTGATTCCCCCCGTCCTCAAGGATTCTCTAACTGCCCGCGGCCTGTTCATGCGGTAGGATTGCCGTTGTTTGCCTACTGTTGATAATTAATTCCCTGGGCTCTGAGAAAAGCGGAATACCTGCACAGTAGCAAGCAGATTTGAGGTCTAACAGTAGCCGTTAGTCTTTGTCTTTCAGTTCGATCGCTCGAATCTCGGTAATCGGAATGGTCTGAATGTTTTTAAATTTTTCAGTATTCTGATGATAATCCTCCATGATGCTACCGATGCTGGCATAGGTATCCGTCACAAAAACAGTCTCTTCATCTCGCGTCTTGCGAGTAATGCCGAAGCTGATCTTTCCTCGTATAGGCTGTGGTATTTGGTTTAGCATATTTTTGGTAGCCCATATTGAGCCGTTCCTGGCAAAATCACTGATTCTAGAGGCGTAGTTTATCGTGTCGCCAAGCAGGGTGAATTCGACATGATCGCCGGCGTGATAACTGCCGAACCATTCCTGACCTTCGTTTAAGCCAATATTAAGAAAAATGTCGCTGAACCAGCCTTTGCGTGACTGCCACTGCCGGGTGATATCTTTCATCATCTGCTTCAGCTCCAGCGCACACTCAATCGCATTCTGTTTGTAATCGCAGTCCGGTTGAGGGAAGAAGTAGTAAACCATGCCATCACCGGCATGTTTGCCATAAGTGCCGTAGTACTTTCTGAAGATAGGTGCACTTGCCTGCCAGATGTCATTGATTAGATCGAAATACTCTTCCGCCGGAAGTTCCGAGCAAATTTTAATTGAGTTCTGTACATCGGCAACCATAACCGTGACGTCTGTCAGATAGGGCTTGCGCTTGTTAAGTAACTCATGAATGACCCGGTTACGTTTACTGAGAAATTCCAGCAGAAAGTCATTGTGCAAAACTACTGGAGAATAGGTGAAGAAAATACCTTCTCGGTAAAAGCTGACATACAGGTCATGAGGAGCCAGAACGCCATCGTCACCAACCAGCATGGTAGGAAAGTGAACCATAGGCTCTTTGCCTAGAGGCTCCACGAGGGCATAGAGCAGTTCGAGCACTGAAAGCTCATCGGCATTCAGGTCGGAGTAAATCTTGATAAGTGCTTGCTGGCTTAGGCGTTTCTTGGCCGCCGCGAGATGGGGTTTTAACAATTCCATTAGCTGCTCTGGATTTTTGCCAGCGGCTGTACCAAACAGGAGCTTGATCAGGTTACGAGATCCTAGATCGTTTGGAAGGTCGCTGCCGATGTCGAAAAATGAGTCCTCCGCCTTTTTATTCCACCAAATTAGTTCCAGGTTGTTGTTGACCAAATACGTGGGACCAGGCAACTCGTCTATGGAACTGTCTAAAGTGAACTTGGAAGTAGCCATGTCGGGTTGCAAAGAACGGGTGGGCGATCTGTGCCGACCTGCCGAGGGAACATCTTTCTGCAATTCTTCGCCGGAAACCGGAGTGGGGGTGCTTGTCTTTGATTTTGCAGTCACTCGCTTGTCTCCTATCTCTTTCGCTATTTGTGCCATGGTCAGACCCTGTTTTTTCATTTGTTTTACGCGATTGATACGATCGATGGCCTCGTCCTCGAAATAACCCAGACGAGTGGCTCGGCCTTCATTGTCAGAAGTCTTCACAATCGGGCTGGGGAGGATGCCCAGAGCCACGTAGTTGTTTAGCGTTGCTCTGGAGATGCCGGTCATTTCGATAAGCTGTTTGCTGTTTAACATGTTTGTTCAGGCCGTAGTCGTGAGTTATCAGTTGGTTACCAGGCGTGTAGAGGAGGCCCCAGCAACTAGATAGACAGTATAAATAGACAGCTTAGGTATTGTCAACTGTATAATTAGACAGTATAAGTAAGAGGTGGGCAGTATAACTGAGAGGCAGGCGGGATACGGGTCTGCTATCATTGGCAGTCATTCCTGCGATCGGCTTAGACAGCTTTGCAGAGGTTAAATAGAGAGCGGAGACGAGGTGAGTATTACGGTGAATTTCAAACGAATAGGTATTACTGAGGCCCGCGCGTTAATAAGCGAAGCCCCGCAAAACGGATTGCAGATTGTCGATATACGTGATGAGCAATCATTTCAGCAGGCGCATATCGAGTCTGCCAGTCATCTCGATAACGGTAATATTGAGGAATTTATCGCGAGCGCTGCCGTAGACAAGCCGCTGTTGATTTATTGTTATCACGGGAATATGAGTCAGGGTGCCGCCGCTTATTTTGCAGAACAGGGATTTACCGAGTCTTATAGCCTGGATGGTGGATTTGAGGCTTGGCAGGTCGAGTAGTTGCCAGACGGTGAAGAAAACAGGGATAGTTGATAAAAGGGGTCTGGATGTTGGATTTGTTGACGTCACTCGCTCTGGGAGTTCTCCAGGTCTTTTTTCTCAAATATCCGCTTGGCGCTCATCACGGTGACCATATAGATCAGCGTGAGCATTGCCCAGGCAAATACCTCAAGCGACCAGAGTTGGTGAGAATCCACCGAAATCAACTTCGCTATAATAATCATCCCCACCCATATAAGCAGCACCAGCAAAGGCAATGCCGCCACCAGACGCCATTGGCCTGTCCAAGCCCTGAGTGCCGAAATGGGCAATACAGCACTTGCAGCCGCCACCGCAAGCACAATAACCGCGATTAGCAGGTTCCATACCCAGGCGAAGTCTGTCTCTTCTCCAGGCAGATTAGTGGTGGCGGCAAGTACGGGTTCGGGGCCGAATAAGGCAAGCAGGAGTACGCTCAAGCCTAATAGCGTCGGATGCTGGAGGAAATGCCGGGTCATATGCTTGAATTCTCGCTATACGTCAGGATGCAGGGTCGCGTCTACGGAGGCACGATTAAAGCAAAGCCAAGCGGCTACGGAAAGCGTTGATTTAATCAGAGGCAGGTAATTCTTGAACCATGGCCGCGACTTACTCCGTTCTCAACGGGCCGGGCCGATATGGCAAGTGGCAGGCGACAACGGGGTGCCGCCGTTGGGGGAGGGTATCGCTGTTGTTCAGCCCACTTTTGTTCAGAGCACTTCTGTTCAGAGCACTTCTGTTCAGAGCACTTCTGTTCAGAGTACTTGGCTAATGCCGAGTCGCTGTTAATTTTACGCGCCGAATTCTAATCGGGCGGCGGCTAGCGCATACTATTGAATCTGGCGCGCGACCGACTTAGAGCTTGCTGTCTGGAATCCAGATATCGGCATAGGTAGTTGCCTCGTATAAATCTCTGTCGATTAGCGGATCGGATTCTCCTTTCTTCAGTAGCGCTTGTTGTACGCCGTAAAGCGACCAAATATTATGCGGGTGATCTTGCAAATCTGTGCGATAGACTTCAAGCGCATTATCATAGGCGCCGAGTTGCATATAGGCAGCACCTAACCAATGGCGCGGAGAAAATGGTAGCGGCTCGGGTTCGTCATAATTGAGGCTATCGTAGTAATCTGTGGCTAGCCGAAAAGCCGCCGCCGCCGCTTCCATATTTCCTTCTGACCAGGCGATCTCGCCTTCCAATATGCCAGCCAATGTTCCTACGATATTTTTACCGTCGTGAAATCGGAACCGGGCGGTAGTGGTTTCAGTCAATTGTTTGAGTTCCAGCATCGCCTGCTTGGCTTTCTCTGTATCGCCTGTTTTTAATGCGGCGTAGCCTTGTGAGAAATCGAACATGCTGAGATTGACTTCGCCATTAGGAGCCTCGGTAATATCCAGCACTTCATCGAAGCGCCCAAAGCGCACTAATACCATTGCATGCATACCGGTACTATTATTGAGTTTTGCTAAATCTTTCGCGGCCTGAATTGCGGCAGCGCTTTCTCCGCCCATGCTGGCAGCGTAAAACAGCATGGTCAAATTATGTGTCGGATAAATAGCGAAGCCTTCACCAATGGCGGCTTTCTGGTCTGATTGCCAGGCCAGGATGTTGGCGCGCACAGCATCGTGCCACAAACCCATTTCGTTCCAGGTATGGCTGGGCATGTGATTGATATGGCTGGCTCCGGGAATTGACGAGCCAAGATAACGCGCACAAGGAGCAGCTAACTCAGGCGTCGCCGTAGATTCGGTTGCATGCACCAGCAGGTGGCATGAGCCAGGGTGCCGGATGTCTTTTTCTAGCACACGCAGCAATGCCGCATGCAGTCGAATGACATTCGGATCATCCAGATCTCTGTAGCCTCGACGTTCTTCCATCAGGAAGAGTGAGTCCGCGTACAAAGTGCCGATGTCTAAATCATCAGGGTATTTTTCCGACAAGTCTCGCATCGCATCGGAATAGGCCTGGTCTTGAACGCGTCGAGTTTCGGGATGGAAATCCTCAACATAGCGTGGCTGTAAAGCGCGAATCATGTCGGCTTCTCTTGGGCTGGCAGACTGTATCCTGGCTAAAGCTTGTTGTTCGGCGTAATAGGCCCTGGGCGCCTCGCCCGTTGTCATCGCGCCATTGAGATACGAGCCCCAACTCCACGCCTCACCCCAATAGCAGATGGCACAATCAGGATCGGCAAAATGTGCGGCTTGAAATGAACGGGCGGCTTCGTCCTTTGCGTAGGAATACATCAATTGAAAGCCTTGATCGAAATAAGCCTGTGCCAAGGCATTGTCCGAGGAAATAGGAAAATGAAAGTCACCCATTGAGCTATCAAATAAGGCCATGGGTTGGTTAAAGGAATCGGGATACTCAATATCCTGCGCGAGCACGGAAATAGATAGCACGGAAATAGATAGCGCGAGGGCGGAAATCAAGACAGCAAACTTCACACTGATACTGCTAAAAAGACGTTTCATGATAGTTACCTTAATTTTTAAACGGCTTGATGCTTTTCATAGTTAACGGATCACGCGTAACGGGATCGCGATTAATTGTCCCGCAGTAAACGGAAAAAGGCGTTCAGTTCACCCAGGTAGAGTTGCGGCTGCTCTACGGCGGCAAAATGTCCACCCTTGGGCATTAAAGTATAGCGGCGCAAGTCATAGGCGGCATCGACCCATGACTTGGGGGTGATGAATATTTCCGCCGGGAATACGGCAGCACCGGTTGGGACATCGATATAGCCCATGGGCTTTTCTGCGGCTGTATTCCGGTTCTCATAATAGATACGGGTCGATGAGGTGATGGTTTCGGTAAACCAGTAAATTGAAATATTGGTCAGTAGTTCGTCCTTGCTGATGTGCTCATCCAGGTCACCATCGGCTCCCTGGGGCATGTCAGTCCAGCCGTGGAATTTCTCCGTAATCCAGGCGGCCAATCCCGCAGGCGAATCATTTAATCCCACGCCCAGACTCTGTGGCTTGGTACCCTGAATCTGCTGATAAGCCACTTCGTTTAGCATGTAAGCCTGGCGCGCTGTGCGCAGATTATTTTCTTCCTCGGTGACGGCATCGCGCTGCGCTTCATCGGCAGGAGGTCCGGCCAGCACCATGTTCGAATGCAGGCCGATCAATCTATCGGGGTAATGGTTGGCAATATGGCGATTTATGATGGCACCCCAATCCCCGCCGGCAATGGCGTAGCGCTCGTAGCCAAGCCGTTCCATCAGGGCGGCCAGTACATGGGCAATTTTCTCAGGGCTATAACCGCGCTGATCGGGTATTCCGGAAAAGCCAAATCCGGGCAGAGAAGGGGCAATCACATGATAAGAATCAGTCGGGTCCCCACCATAGGCAGCGGGGTCTGTTAGCGGTCCGATGATGTTGGTGAATTCACTAATCGAACCGGGCCAACCATGGACCATCAGTAATGGAATAGCATTCGGGTTATCTGAACGCTGATGAATAAAATGCATTTCCAGGCCATCAATTTCAGTCTTGAATTGATCGGCTTGATTTAATCGGGCTTCTTGCTCTCGCCAGTCGAAATCATTCTGCCAATAGTCAAGCAGCTCCGCGAGGTAACTGGAGTCGGTTCCGTAATCCCAATGGGTGCCTGGAATCTGATCTGGCATTCGCCTGCGCTGCAGTCGTTGTTTTAAATCGTTTATCGATGCTTCGGGTATAGATATTTCAAAGGGAGTTATGGGCGCGTTATTGTTCGCTAGTTTGCTGTTGTCAGTCATGGCATCACTTTTAGAGGGGGTTGCTGTGCGGGGTAAATTTGCAGGATTACTATTTGTGCCAGGCCGGTTTGCCGAGCCGCTGTCTGCAATTGGCGTGAGGTCGGCAAGTTGAGCATCAGCGCTTGCCAGACCCAGACTCGAGAGCAAGCACACTCCAAGTAGACGAAGCAAAAAACCGCTTAATGATTTTTTTCTTGCTGCAATTTTTGTCGACATAGTTGACCTCGGTTGTTGTTGGCTTCAATAGAGTTTGAGCCTAATAAATTTTAGAGTAAACGTGTTACCAGTGGGACAATACCTTGCTAATAATTTCCAAGGCTGAATCCAGTTCTGCGCGGGAAACATTGAGAGCAGGTAATAGACGGATACTGTTTCCTCCGGCTTTTACCACCAACAGTTTTTCATTCTGCAGGCGTGCAATCAGTTCGCTCGCTTCTATTTTACACGCCAGTCCTAACATCAGACCGGTGCCGCTGACTGATTTTAGAAGCGCACTGTGATTACTCACCAGTGTCTGCAGCTGTGCTTTAAGGTAGTCACCGGATGTTCTGACATTTTTCAGAAAATTCTCATCGGATACCTGTTCGATGACCGCGTTTCCAACCGCCATAGCCAGCGGGTTTCCACCAAAGGTGCTGCCATGAGTGCCAGCGGACAAGGCCGAGGCTAATTCTTCCGTCGCCAGACAGGCACCGATAGGAAAACCACCGCCCAGACCTTTCGCTGTCGCCAGAATATCCGGGCTTATGCCAAATTGCTGATACGCATACAAGCTTCCAGTCCTGGCAACGCCGCATTGCACCTCATCGAACATGAGCAGTAAATCATGACGAGTGCATAAATCCTTCACCGCTTTAAGGTAACTCTGTTCTACGACACGGATGCCTCCTTCGCCCTGAACCGGCTCCAGTATCACGGCCGCGGTATTTTCGCCGATTTGACCTTCGAGCGACTGGATATTGCCGAATTCGGCCTGATCGAATCCCGCGTCCCCGTGCAAAAAACCTTCGCAGTGAACAGGATTGGCCGCCGCCGCAATGGCGGCGAGTGTGCGTCCGTGAAATGAATTGCTTAGGGCTATAATACGATTTCGCTGGCCCTGGCCTTTGTTGTAAAAGTGACGACGGATCATTTTAAAGCCGCATTCAATGGCCTCGGTACCGGAATTACAAAAGAACACGCGATCGGCAAAGGTATGCTTAACCAATTGCTTTGCCAGCTTCTCGCTGCCTTCGATACGGTAAAGATTCGAGGTATGCCAAAGTTTGTTCGCTTGTGTGGTCAGTGCATCGATAAGCACAGGGTGACAATGGCCGAGGCTGTTAACCGCGATGCCCATGGCAAAATCCAGATAAGTTTCGCCGCTGCGGGTGAATAAATAGGATCCCTTGCCGTGATCGAATTCCAATTCAGGGCTTCCATAGTTTTGCATGAGAGCAGAGGTCATAACACTTTCCCGGGTTATTAATAGCGTGGCGCTTTGCATCGTTGCGTGCATAGAATCCTACGACCTTCTGCAGGTGCTGTGTAGGAATCATGCGGGGAGAGAGTGTATCATTCAATTTAAATAAAATAGATGGGTGAACAGATGTTGTTTCAAACCGGTAATAGCGCACAGACACTCGTCGATAAAGAGTCGGCCGCGCCTGATCGTAGTGAGGCGATTGAATTTAATCCTGAGCATTTTGTTTCCGGCAACAGGATTGTCGAACCGGTGCCTGAAAATCTACAAAAGGCCATATTTGGCTTGGGCTGTTTTTGGGGCGCCGAAAGACTCTTCTGGGAAATGGCCGGGGTCTATAGCACGGCAGTCGGCTATGCCGGTGGCATTACGGTGAATCCGAGTTATAAAGATGTCTGCGCAGGGATGACCGGGCATACGGAAGTGGTAGTGGTATTTTTTGATCCCGCTAAAACTACTTATCAGCAGCTCTTGGCGGTATTTTGGGAGTCCCATGATCCGACCCAGGGCATGCGCCAGGGCAACGATACGGGTACGCAATATCGTTCCGCGCTCTACTCAACGTCGGCGCCGCAGTTGGCGGCGGCCGAGGCAAGTGCCGCTATTTATCAAAGTGCACTTCGGGCTCGTGGCTATGGGAGTATAACCACTGAAATCACGGCGCTAAATAAACTCTATTATGCCGAGGATTATCATCAACAGTACCTGGCCAAGAATCCTGACGGCTACTGTGCTCTTGCCGGGACCGGCACCTGCTTCCAGAGAGAGGGGCCAAGCGTAGTCAGCTAGTCTTGAAAGAATTCCCTAATTTCCGATTCCTTCGCCATCGCATCGGCATAGCCCAATTGCCTTAGTGCGGTACAAAAACCTTTCTCAAACAATACCAGGCTAAGCAAGGTGCCTGAACTGTCTTGCTTGATGTAGCGAGACAGCGTTTTCGGTAATTCCTCATAGTGCTCTGCGGCCATCTGGTTTAACTCTTTAGTTGGGGATATCTCCAGCAAGTTAATTGCTTGTCGAAATCCTGGTTGGTTTTTAATCCGTTTCGGCACGTGGGGCAGGACATCGTTCATGTGTCTTAGGAATTCGAGATCATTTTCCAGGGTATCGACGAATGCACTATTCAGTATGTGACCCAGGATTTGCGACAGGGAGGGGGCCTCTGCCGGCTCTTCTCGTGGCGGAAGCTTGGCGCTATTTGCGCTGACACCAATCGCCAATACACGACGGGCACCAAGATGAATGGCGGTGGATGTCGGCGCAAGTTGTCGAACCGCACCATCGCCGTAGAAATGCCCCTCAATTTTGGTTGCCGGGAACAGTATTGGGATGGCAGAGGATGCCAGCAGGTGTTGCAGTTGAATGCGACTGCGCCGCCCAACGCGATGGGGCCCTTCCCAATCCTGCAAGCCTTTTATTCCCTGATAGAATGAGACGGATTCACCGCTGTGATAGGCAGACGCTGTGATACTTAAAGCATCCAGTAAGCCTTTATCTATATTAGTTTGAATTTGATCCAGTTTTAGAACGCGAGAGAGCAGTTCAGCCAGGGGTGAATTGTCCAGCAAGGCAAGTGCGGGATTATCCGGCTTGCTGGCAACCATGGATAATAGAGTAGAGGCATTGCTGAGGAAATTGCTCGATTGCGATACATAGATTTGATCGCTGCTGATGTGCTTCCAGACATATTCCAGCAAACGCACACCGGTTCTTAGCCGATGTGCATGGGTAGCGAGAGAAGCCGCATTCAAGGCTCCAGCCGAGGTGCCTGCAATTATATGAAAGGGATTGCAGGCATCTTTGGGCAGTAAGTTGGCAATAGCCCGCAATACCCCCACCTGATAGGCCGCTCTGGCGCCACCTCCGGAAAGTATCAATCCTATTCGATCAGCCTTATTTTGTTTAAGCATCCTTTCTGCACTTCATCCTGTGAAAACGCGTCAGTTGTTTTACTTGTTTACCCGGCAAGCCTCAAAAGCCCAGTTCATCGTTTGCATTAATTCCGCTGAAACAATGATTTACATGGTTTAGTTTATAGCAATGTTGCATGCAGGCAACTATCATATCCGCTTATCAATAACGAGATTCGACTGTGTCCCAAGCCAAGATTGATCCTCTGGTAATTGCCATCTCATCGCGCGTTCTGTTCGATCTTGCCGATAGCCATCGGGTGTTCGAGGAAGAAGGGCTGGATGCTTACCAAGCCTATCAGATAGCACGGGAGGACCAGCCGCTAGAGCCCGGGGATGCGTTTTCATTGGTAAAGAAGCTGCTTAATCTCAATGACTTACTGGAGGAATCCCCGGTCCAGGTTATCCTGCTCTCGAGAAATAGTGCTGACACCGGCCTGCGCATCTTCAATTCTATTCAGCACTATGGACTGGATATCAGCCGCGCGGCATTCAGTGGCGGCGACAGTCCCTATCGTTACATCTCGGCTTTTAATAGCCATTTGTTCCTCTCCACCGACGGAGCAGACGTAAGACGTGCGCTGGAGCTGGGAGTGGCGGCGGCCACCATATTGCCTTCTAAAAAAAGCGCGCTGCAGCAGGACAAGCTGAAAATTGCCTTTGATGGAGACGCCGTTTTATTCTCAGATGACTCGGAAAAGATATTTAAAAACAATGGACTGGAGGCATTTACTAAAAACGAACGTGAGGCAGCGAAAGAGCCCCTCAGCGGTGGCCCTTTCAAGCCAGTATTGGCCGCTTTGCAGCAGATTCAAATGGCATTCCCCAGCGGTGAGGCGCCGTTGCGAACCTGCCTGGTGACTGCCAGAGCAGCGCCGGCCCATGAGCGCGTTGTGCGTACGCTGCGTGCCTGGAACATCCGCATTGACGAATCACTGTTTCTGGGTGGCTTGGATAAGGGCGAATTCTTACGCGCCTTCGATGCAGATGTGTTTTTCGATGATCAGGAAGGGCATTGTGATTCTGCCAGGAGTCATGTCGCTACCGGTCATGTGCCCCATGGCGTTGCTAATGAATAATAATATAATACAATAGCTTATAGATTTATATTAATGTATTGAATTATATAAGCTGTAGTAACAGCCCAGGCTCAATAGAATCACAGTGAGTATCTGCTGCAGCGTTTTCTCTGACACTTTGCTGCTGATTCTGGATCCCAGGTGTATCGCCGGCAGCGAGCCTATTAACAGGCTTAGTAGCAAACTCAGATCGACAAAGCCGCTAAATAGGTAACCGATACCCGCAATGAAGGTCAGCGGGACGGCATGGGCGATGTCGGTGCCGATAATTCTCACCGCCGAGGTCTGGGAGTAGATGGTCAATAGGATTGCGGCGCCAAATGCCCCGGCGCCCACAGATGAAAGCGTCACGCAAACCCCGAGTAATATGCCCATTAAGCAGGTAACGCGCCCGCGGTTTCTGTGCAGCATACCCATCAGCATTTCCGGTCTGTCTTCGATTGCATTTTTTCGCAATTTTTCTCTAAATATCAGTATGAAAGCGGTGATTATTAACATAGCGCCTAAACTTGAAGTTAATAATTCCTCGAACCTCTTCGATTGTTGAAAGTGGGTATCTAACAGCAGGGCATGAACCAGAAGCGCGGTCGGAATGCTGCCCAGTGCCAGTAAGGAGACGATCTTCCAGTCTACGTTGCCGCGTCGATGATGGGACAGGGCACCACCGGCCTTGGTTATGGCGGCGTACAACAGATCTGTGCCGATAGCCACCGGCGCCGGATAACCAAACAGCAGTAGCAGTGGCGTCATCAGGGAGCCGCCGCCAACGCCGGTGAGGCCAATTGCAAAGCCAACACCTGCACCCGCCAGAATATGAAGTAGGAAATCCATCGTGCTTTGTCGCCTGAGGCTTGTGTATGGTGCTGCATAGCCTAAAGCGGTCCGGCTATACCTCAAAGGAATTTTTATGAATATTTTTATAACTAAATAGAATATAGTGATTCGACCTGAATTCTGACTTCAATAGCGAATCCATCACTATGAAACTCCAGCAACTACGCTATATATGGGAAGTGGCACAACAAGGCCTGAACGTAACTCAGGCAGCTCAAGCCCTTTTTACCTCTCAGCCAGGCATTAGCAAACAGATCCGCTTACTGGAAGATGAGCTGGGTGTGGAGATTTTTTCTCGTCGCGGTAAGCACCTGATAGAAATAACGCCAGCAGGCAAGGCCATTTTGGAAACCAGCTCGGAGATCATGCAGCAGGTTGAGAAAATCAAGTCGGTCGCGCTGGAATACAGTGATAAATCGAAAGGCAGTCTGTCTATTGCCACTACTCACACCCAGTGTCGGTATGTATTACCCCCTGTCATCAAGCAGTTTATCGAGCAATACCCGGATGTCTCATTGCATATGCATCAGGGCACGCCGATGCAAATCTCAGCCTCCGCAGCTGACGGAACCGCCGACTTTGCCATCGCCACCGAAGCCTTAGCCTTGTATAGCGATCTTATTATGCTGCCTTGCTATAGCTGGAATCGGGCGATACTGGTGCCTAAATATCATCCACTTACTGAGGTATCTGAGTTAACTCTTGAAGAAATATCAAAATATCCATTAGTCACCTACACCTTTGGTTTTACCGGACGGTCTAAATTGGACGAAGCCTTCGGCGCCATTGGGCTATCCCCTAAAGTGGTATTTACCGCGTCAGACGCGGATGTTATCAAGACCTATGTGCGGCTCGGGCTAGGCTTGGGGATCGTCGCCAGAATGGCCTATGATCCGGTGCAGGATAAGGATTTGGTAGCGCTGGATGCGAGCCACTTGTTTGAGGCCAGTATCACCAAGATTGGATTCCGGCGCGGCAGTTATCTGCGCAGCTATATGTATGATTTTATTGAGATGTTTGCGCCCCATCTAAGCCGGGACCTGGTTCAGGAGAGCATTTCCCTGTCCTCCAGGGCCGAGGTGGATGGGTTATTTGCTGGGCTTGATTTGCCTAGCCTATAAGTTCCTGTAGCTGTAGTCCCTATAGCTGTAGTCCCTATAGCAGTTTACAGGCAGTAAAGTGGCTACTCAGGGCTTTTATCTTGCAGATTAGCGATATGCAGCCCACATTCCTTCTGGGTGCTTTCCTCCCACCACCAGCGACCCTCACGCTCATGCTGATTGGGTCTGACCGCTCTGCTACAAGGCTCGCAGCCAATGCTGATATAGCCTCGCTCATGCAGTGGATTGAAGGGCACGTCAAACATTCGGATGTAGTTCCAAACGTCCGCAGAAGACCAGTTCGCCAGAGGATTAACCTTGATTAGCTGATGAGAGTCGGTTGAGAAGGTCTTGTCGATCTGGATAACAGGGACGTCGGCACGGGTCGGGCTTTGATCCCGGCGCTGACCGGTAATCCAGGCATCCAGTCCTGCCAGTTTCTGTTTAAGCGGCTCTACTTTGCGAATACCGCAGCATTCCTCATGGCCGTCAGTATAGAAGCTGTATAAGCCTTTGTTGCTGATCAGTTTTTTCAAGCTTTCGGGGTTTGGGTGCAGGGTTTCCAGGGTCAGGGAATAGTGATCCCGTACTTGCTCCATGAATTGGTAGGTTTCTGCATGCAGTCGTCCCGTATCGAGGGTGAATACCGGCGGACTTGGCTGCAGTTTGCTGGCCATCTCAATCAGCACCACGTCCTCGGCACCACTGAATGAGAGGGCAAAATTGGGGATCTCCTTGATCACGGCGGCCATGATATCTTTCGGCTGGCTGTCCAGCAGACTGGCATTAAGTTGCAGAATTTCCTGAGCTGTCATCATGGTGGATTTAGGCTGTTCTCATTAGGCGGTTTAGAGCTTCTGATCAGGAGCAGATCAGGCCGAACACATTCTCGGTCATTTGGCGTCTCTGGTAAAGTCATGCCATGGCCCATTTAAAGCACGGCTGTCGGTAGAGGGAGCGGTGATGTTTCACGTGAAAACTTCAATAAAAATAACTAGTTAGACAGTCTAAAATAGAGAGCATACAAAATACAGGTATTACATACCCGTTAATGTCCATATGTAGTGGGAAGCGTATTTTGGTGCTTGCCGATACTGTTCTGACTCCGCTATTTCTGCTAAATTGACGCTCCTTCTAAAGTGCTTTAAGGCTCATGGTTTTGAGTTTTGGCCTTGGACCCGTGAAACTGGAGAAGTAGAGACCGATGGAAATAGCTTGCCTGGATTTGGAAGGGGTGCTTGTCCCTGAAATATGGATTGGATTTGCGGAGCGGACCGGTATCGAAGAGTTACGCGCTACCACGCGAGATATCCCTGACTATGACGTACTCATGCGGCAACGACTCAGATTACTGGAACAGCATAATTTGGGACTGCCGGATATTCAGCAGGTCATCGCTGGAATGGAGCCGCTTCCAGGAGCCAAAGATTTCATAGAATGGTTGAAAAATCACTTTCAAGTAATTATTTTATCAGATACTTTTTATGAATTTTCTCAACCACTGATGCGCCAGCTAGGATTTCCGACACTGTTCTGCCATCGTCTCGTTGCGGATGCAGACGGGAAAATTATCGACTACAAATTAAGGCAGAAGGACCCAAAACGGCAGTCGGTAAAGGCACTGCATGCGTTAAATTTTCGGGTGATTGCCGCCGGCGATTCCTACAATGACACCAGCATGTTGGAAGAGGCTGATGCCGGCATTCTGTTCAAGGCACCGGCCAATGTCATCGAGGAGTTTCCTCAATATCCTGCGGTACACAGTTATGACGAATTAAGAGAGGAATTCTGTAAGGCCAGTGAGCGGGATATTGATTAGTAGGGAGCGCTTGTTGAGTGAGGGGATGCCAGCCTGTCGGCGGCTCCCCGACATGTCTATTCTTTCTCCTGCTCCTGCTCCTGTAATACGCTGATTATATTGCTTATTTTATGAAAGCATTCCTCGTATTCCGCATCACAATCCGAATCTGAGACGATACCTCCGCCGGCCCAGCAGAACAGCTGATCCTGCTGCCACAGGAGCGTGCGGATAGTGATGTTACTGTCCATATTGCCGTTTGCACTCAGGTAGAAGACCGTCCCGCAGTAGGCTCTACGCGCCTTCGCCTCCAACTGCTCAATAATGGTCATGGCGCGTAACTTGGGCGCGCCGGTTACAGAGCCTCCAGGGAAACAGCTGGATAGAAGGTCCAGCGCATCCCGATCGTCGGCCAACTCTCCGCTTACCGAACTGACCATATGATGTACGTTGCTAAAACTTTGCAAGTCAAATAACGCCGTCGCTTTGATGCTGCCAGTTTTGCAGACGCGGCCCAGGTCATTCCTGAGTAAGTCCACAATCATCAGATTCTCGGCACGGTCCTTCTCGCTTGCGCAGAGCTCGGCGGCGAGGCGTTCATCTGCCTCGATACTGTCGCCTCGGGGCCGGGTTCCCTTGATAGGTTGGGTGAGCACTGCTGTTCCAGTTAACTTCAGAAAGCGTTCTGGAGACAGGCTCAACAGGGCGCCGTTGCCCCAATTTATATAAGCCGAGAAGGGCGCACGCGTGGACTCGCGCAATAATAGATACGCCGCCAGCGGGCTGCCCGAGCAATCGGCGCGAAACTGCTGCGTCAGATTAACCTGATAACAATCACCCGCGGCGATGAACTCGGCTATTTGTTTGAAGGCCTGGTTATAGTCTGCACGGGAGAGTTCCTTGGTGAAGGGTGATCGCAGTGAAAAATTCGTTGGCGCTAAAGCGGCCTGGAAATCCTCGTCAGCGCTCAGCCAATTCTGCATCCGTGTTTTTTCAGCCGTGGGACACTGAGGATGAAAAACTAAATGGCTCGACTGCTTTAAGTGATCGACAATCACTGCCCAGAGATACACCCCGACAAAAGCGTCTCTGATCTCGATGGCATTTTTCCCATGCAGGGAAGGATAGCCAAGGTAGCCGAGTATTCCGCCCTGAAAAGGCAGCTCGGTTTCCCATTCGATCTGAGGGTCAGGCTCTGGAAGGTATTTTTGCTTTAACAATCGGATCCCATTAAAGAAATCGATGCCACTAATCTCTATTTCTGGATCGGAAACGCGAAGGCGGCCAGACTCTATTTTGATATGGGCGATCGGATTGGCCGACAGGATGTCGAAGCGCCCACAATTGCTTTGGTCATGACTGCTATCCAGAAACACCGGCATTTCCAGCGTGCTGAGACGAAGCATCAACTGCGCGCTATCAGGGTTATAGCGTAAGCGAGAGCTCAATTGAGATTTTGCATGCACAGCGGAGGGAGGGTTAGATTTTGAGGACATGTAAGGCTATGGAATCAGCAGGCTACCCTGGTTAATCAATTGCCGTAGCAGTTCGTCTATTCCTGTGACCTTCAACAAATGCTTAATCGCTTCTGGATTAAAGTCGCTTAGCTCGCAAACAGAAGTTATCGCCTCGAGGCTCTGGGGCTCGAATCTGACCATGGCGCCATCGACAAACAGTAGCACGCAGGACTCAGTTTTGGATTCGATAAAAGCAAAACGCGAACAAGGATTTTTACTTAGCACCAGCCCCTGTTCGCCAAGCTTCACGAGTTCCTGATGATCGAGTATCGTGAGCTCCGGCGGCTGAATCAACTCAGGATATTTTGGCTGTGTTACATAGCAGCCAAACCAATGATTGAACTTGGTTCTGTCTGAAAATTTATCCAACAGTGTCTGAAAGCTGACGTCCAGTTGCGACGGGTCAATTTCGCCGGCTCTCTTCGGCAGTTGCGGCGGTTTGTCTTCATAGCGTGACGCGGGGTCTTGCTCGCGAATTAAGAAATCACTGAAGCCTTCCATCATCTCGGCCACCGAGGGGGCGCGAAAACCAATCGAGTAACAGAGGCTGTCGCTTATCGCTGTACCCCAGTGGGCAAAGCGAGGGGGAATATACAGTACATCACCGGGATTCAGCAGGTATTCGTTGACGGCTTCGAAATTTTGCAATATCCCTAGTTCGGAATTTTCCCGCAGAGCAGAGTCTGCGGCACAGCGATTACCCACCTGCCAACGACGCTGTCCTTGACCCTGCAGAAGGAACACGTCGTAGTAATCAAAATGCGGACCGACACCGCCCCCCGGAGTGGCGTAGGAGATCATAAGATCTTCTACCCGCCAGCTGGGGATAAAGTCGAACAGGTTTTTAATCTCAGCAACTTCATCAAACCATTGGTCCACCGCCTGAACCAGCACGGTCCAATTTGATCCGGGCAAACTGGTAAAATCGCTTTCGACAAATGGACCATGCCTGAGTTGCCAATTACCGGTTTCAAACTCATTGACCAGCCGACTCTCAAGCAACTCTTCACAGGCGAGACCCGCTAACTCTTCCGCCGGAATCGGATCTTCGAATTCACTAATCAGTCCGCGTAAAACCACCGGTTGCTGTTGCCAGTATTGTTTTAGAAAATCTTCAGCCTTAAACGACTGATTGAGTTGAAGTTTGCTCAAATATTTTTCGCCTGTTGTATGGCATTGCCCAAATATTGACGTGGTGTCATTTCCATTAGCAATTGTTTTGCCTGATCAGGAATACCTAACTCTTTAACAAATTGCTGAATGGCGGCCTGATCAATTTGTTTTCCTCGGGTAAGCTCTTTCAGCTTTTCGTAGGGCTGTTCAATTCTGTAGCGCCGCATAACCGTTTGTATAGGTTCGGCCAAGATCTCCCAGCAATTATCGATATCGCGATCAATCGCTGTAGCATTTAACTGCAGTTTGTTCAGGCCTTTCATGGTGGCGCGAAAAGCTATCAAGCTATGCGCCATACCGGTTCCCAAATTACGTAGCACGGTCGAATCGGTCAGATCTCGTTGCCATCTGGATATTGGCAGCTTCTCTGCCAGGTGCGCCATAATGGCATTTGCAATACCAAGATTACCTTCTGAATTTTCAAAATCAATTGGGTTCACTTTGTGCGGCATGGTAGAGGAACCAACTTCACCGGCTACGGTACGTTGCTTAAAATATCCCAGAGAAATATAAGACCAGATATCTCTATCGAAATCGATAAGCACCGTGTTAAACCTGCATAGAGCGGCGAACAATTCGGCAATATAGTCATGGGGTTCGATCTGGGTGGTGTAAGGGTTCCAGCTCAATCCTAGTTGCTGCACAAATTCCCGGGAGAAATTCGCCCAATCGACATCTGGATAGGCTGCATAATGCGCATTGTAATTGCCTACGGCGCCATTGATTTTTCCGAGGATTTCATTTTCTGATATTTGTGCTACTTGGCGCCTAAGTCTATGTACAACATTTGCAAATTCTTTGCCGACAGTTGAAGGAGAGGCTGGTTGCCCGTGTGTTCGGCATAATAATGGCTGTTCTGCATACTCGTTGGCCAATGCAGACATTTTGTCGATCAAGCCTTGCATCTCTTTAATTATAACTTTGTCACGTCCGTCTCTCAGCATTAATGCGTAGGAGAGGTTATTAATATCTTCCGATGTACAGGCAAAATGCACAAATTCGATCTGCGCCGTAAGCTCTGAACTGCCAGCCAACTTTTCTTTTATGAAATACTCAACGGCTTTCACGTCATGGTTGGTTGTCGCTTCAATTTCTTTTATGCGTTCCGCATCCTGCAGCGAGAACCTCTCTACCAAATCATCCAGAAATTCAAGCCCCTCTGGACTGATCTGCTCAAGCTCCGGGATACCTTCATGAGCCGCTAGTTTTTGCAGCCATTTAATTTCTACCAGAACCCGGTATTGCATAAGTGCATATTCACTGAAGTAAGGGGCCAGGTCTTTGCATTTGCTGTGATACCTGCCGTCCAATGGCGAAATTGCAAGCAGAGGACTCTTTAGATCATTTCCCATCATTAATTCCTAAACAGAAACAATAAGTTTTCGACGAATATTGCCCGCCGTTTCTTCAATGCGTTTTCGATAAATTACCAGACGCCAGCGACGTCCTCCTAACTGATACCATAAAACGGCTGACCTGATTCCGGCGAGCAAAAGGGCGCGAATACGATTTGCAACATGCTCATTCTTGAGATGTTCCATTTTCCCCTGCACCTGGATGCGGTAGGGCAAGGCGCTAATTGTATCCTGATATAGCTCCGCTTGAGATGGTCCAATAGATCTGTACAACCCAGTTAAGAGATAATACTCATAACTGGAGGTAGAAGAAATGGCAGCAAGAAAGAAATACTCGAAGGAGTTTAAACTGGATGCGGTTAGCCTGGTGATTGATCAAGGCTACACA
>JABMOK010000005.1 GCA_013204155.1 Pseudohongiella sp.
ATTGAGCGGCGATCATGTTTTCCCTTCCTTTTTGTTTTCTCTTCTCTTCTCTTCTCTTCTCTTCCCTTCTCTTCTCTTCTCTTCTCTTCTCCAATTGTCAACCAGGTGTTAACCGCTTGTCACGAGAAGACGACGGTGAATGTGTTACAAACTAAATATTCAAAATATTGGATATTCTGACTTTGCTGATCTAGATTTAACTCATCGCTTCTACAACAGAAGCGACATCCTGGAACCTATTAGCAACAGAGGTGTGATATGAGAGAAC
This sequence comes from Pseudohongiella sp., assembly GCA_013204155.1. Lineage (GTDB taxonomy): Bacteria > Pseudomonadota > Gammaproteobacteria > Pseudomonadales > Pseudohongiellaceae > UBA9145. Next base: position 269 of record JABMOK010000005.1, read on the forward strand.
TTACAACATGGGAGATTGAACAGGTGAGTGGGGGCACAATTGGAGACTTTGCTACAGAGGGCGGAGCAATTGGAACAGTAGTTGGTGGAATTGTTACGAATACTATTCGAGGGGCAATTACCGGTGGTGGATTTGGAGCCTTAATCGGCGCATCAATGGGGATTGGTTACTATGGTACGGGTTGGCTTCTCGAGCAATTGTCTTGAGTTTAGCTATGGGCGAAGTATCTTCAAGTATCAAGCCAAAATTTGCAATCAGCATTGTAATCGGAATGTTTGTGCTCTCAATAGCACTCGCAGTCCGCCATACATTTTTTGAGCAAGATTACATTGCGGCAATGGTTTGTATCTACTCAACTTCGGCGATGTTCTTCTTGCTTAGGAACCCGAAAATATTGATGGCAAAATCCTGGGCTGAGTTTGATGAGCTTTTTCATAACGCGCGAGACAAAAAGTACCTATGGGGATTCCCCGCTTATCACCTGCTGATGCTGAGCGCGATTCTTTATATTTACTTCGTCTGAGTAATTATTTTTCCCATGCCCATAATATTTTTCCGATACCCATAAAAGGAAACGGCGATGATTGCTCACCGCCGTTTCTTTTTACCGACTACTTTGTAGTGCTACATAAACTAGTGCTACATAAACTAGCGCTACATAAAGTAGCTCTACAAATACGGGCTATTGGATCTGCCAAAGCGCACGTACATAGAAGCGTCGACCACGGCCGTCGAATACACCGGCGTCGTAGTTAAGGCTGCTGCCTTCCCGGTAAGGTAAGTCTGCATCAAATGCATCCAGTATCCCCACGATGAAGTTTGTAGTGCCCAGGTTTGAATTGCCCCAGGTGTGAGAATAACGATACTGGAGATCCCAGGTGTCATAGTTCTCGATGTTCTTGGTCAGTACACCGCGAACAAAGTCAGATCCTGTCTGATAAGCAGATTCATAGGCCAGATCACGATACGAACCGACGTGACGGTTAATAATGGTGGCGCCATGACGATCCCGCTGCCAGGACAAGGTGAAATTACCCTTGTTGTCAGGCAGTGAACGCACCAGATTACCATCGCCGGTAGTGCCTGCCGCATCAAAGACCCCGATGTCCATCAGACCATTTTCCAGACCCGGTACGTTATTCAGCTTGTACTGACGAACGTGGGTATAATCCATGCTGGCGCGGAAACGACCGTAGTCGGTATCCCAGTTGTAGCCCAGCTTCAGATCGATACCGTCGGCGTTGATGGTACCGGCGTTGATCGCACCCAGTGTGGTGGTAATCAGGCTGGCGGTGGTTACGCCGAATGCACGCTGGATACCTGGAACTACATAGGTTCGTGGGTCAACCGTACAGTTCAGACGCTCAGGAGAATCGATACCAAACTCCGCCGCAACCGCCGAAGGGCTACACGGCGTGTAAGGGTTAGCCGAATCAGCCGGAATGGTATCATTCTCGATGTAATTAGCCTCGTCCTGAGACGCCACTATGAAAGCAGCAATCTCTGGCTGAATCGCGGCTATCGGTGGCTCGGGCAATACCCGGTCACTGACTTCGAAACGCCAAATGTCGGCGCCAACACTGAGTCCATCCAGAGATCCTTCCGGGGTCCACAAGAAACCAACACTGTAAGTGTCAGCATACTCGTTGCCCACATTCGGAGCAGGTCCGCCCAAGGTATAGGTGAACTCATTTTCAGCATTCTCGTTCGTCGGTGGGACTAGGCCAGCACGTACTGCCTGGTTAGAGATTGGATCTCTAAAGGTCACACCCGCTGCTTCCAAGCCTTGCTCGATGATCGCAATATTCGGCGCACGGAAAGATTGTGAGAAGGAACCACGTACCAATAAGGTATCGATTGGTCGCCAGCTCATGGCAATCTTCGGTGACAATTCGCTGCCGATCTGTCCTCCATAGTCCTCATAGCGCAAGGCGATCTGAGTTTCTACGTTCTCGATGAAAGGCAATGACAATTCCATGAATACCGCATTGGTAGTTCTCTCGTGACCATAGTTGTAGGCACAGTTCGAACAATCAAAGTTGTTACTCACCTGATGGAATTCATTCGGCACGCCATTCTCGTCATAGCCGAGAATACGATCTTGTAAACCGGGAAGGTTTAACAGGGAAGCACGTGAATGGGCAAAACGTTCGCGGTACTGAGCGCCGACGGCGAATTGCGCGGTACCACCGGCCATTTCCATCAACTCACCAGAAACGACCGCGTCAAATACCGCCAGCTTGTTGCGCTTATCACGCACATTGGTTTCTTCCAGCATCCAGTTAATCAGTTCCGGGCTATTTCCCAGCGCTGGATTAGTTATTGAACTCAGATAAGGATTGTAGAACTCACATCCCCCCTGGCCCTGGTTGTTACTGGTCAATGCATAGGACAGATTTTCACGGGTGGTGAACACGAAGCCCGGGAAGAAAGTCTGCACCAGACCCGGATTATAATACTTCCAGGCCTGAGGTACGGCGCCACCGAAGGGGCCTGGCTCGTGAGCAAAGTCAAAGTCTGGTCTGCCGTTCGGTGTACAGTTAGGTCCACCTAAACCATTCGCGGCTAGCTCTGAGTGATCTCGATTGAAGGTCGAGTAAGTCTGTTCTAATGAAGAGCCACTCCAGGAATAGCTGACATCGTAGTTCAGGACCCTGTCGAAGGCTTCAAATTCGCCCTTCAGGCCGGCCTGAATACCCACGGTGTTAGTCCAGGTTGAGTTTGTGTTATCTCCAGTTCGGGGAAATCCTGCACGCACACCCTGATACATGGCGACGTTGGGTCCACCATTAACACCAGCCAATGGCATATTTGGCATGTCGGCAAGTGTTGGTTTGGTCAAGCCCGCCTTCGGAGCGAAGAATCCAATCTCCAGAGTTTGGCCAATGGAATTACCACCATAGGCCGGATTTCTCTTATAAGCACCAGGAGGAGCCAGGAAGACGGTCGGTCCGCGCGACTGATTATAGCCATCGTCGGCTCGAACGGTATTGGAGTCAGCGTAGTTGAAGAACGAATAGAACTCCGCCTTTTCACTGAAGCTGTGGTTAAACGCCCCAGCGAAACTGTTTCTTTCGCTTTCCTGTGAAATATAATTCCACTCAGAGTTGTCTTCACGGCAGGTTCCGCTACGTTCACCACGTGTTTCTCGCAGTGTGCCGATTATTAGCGCTTCGCCATCCGCATCTTTTACCGTGTAACAGCCTGGATCGGTGTAAACCGCCGTAGATTTGCCCCCCTCGGCGACATTATGATCCACAACCGACTGGTTCAGCCAACCGGGACTCAACTGTGCGCCAAAGGCCGAGCTGGATATCAACGCGCCTGCAGTACCTGCAGTGCCGAGAAATTGCGAATTGGCATCGAAAAAGTTGCCGTCGCGAACGGAAACCGGGTCACGCTCGAAGCGTTCGGCGGACAATACCAGGTGGGTATCGCCGTCGCTGCTGCCCCAGCCCCAGATGCCACTGACAGTTGCATCGTAGCTGTTGCCTGCGGCCTCTACGCCCTGTACATCGCCGTACACTTCCAGACCTTCGAAGTCAGTACGCATGATGATGTTGACCACACCCGCTACCGCGTCAGCACCGTATAGCGCCGAGCCGCCGTCGGTAAGTACTTCAACCCGATCGGTCATTACCAGGGGAATGGAGTTCAAGTCAACGAATTCACCACCACTTCGAGTGTTCGCTGCCGCGGGTACCTGACGCTTACCATTAATGAGTGTAAGCGTTGAGTTTTCACCCAGATTTCGCAGGTTGACGTTAGCCGTGCCTTCTACCTGACTATTATCGCCAGATCCCGGGTTGGTAATGGATCCGGAGTTAACCTCCAGATTCTTGATCACGTCCCAGATTACGGCGGCTCCCTGAGCCTCAATACTGTCACGATCAACCACCTGAACCGGTGACGGCGCATCGATAGCGGATCCCCGGATGTAAGAACCTGTAACGATCACTTCCTCAATATCTGCTGAGTCTTGTGCGGCTACAGGGAACGAAAGTCCAGCGAGCACAGCAAGGGTTATCGCCCTGCGTCTGCTGGGGAAGTTTTTGCGCATTAGGCTTCTCCCTCAAATAATTATTATAAATTTGATTTATTGTTGCTTGGATATTGTGCGCTTGTCAGTGGCAATGAACTAGTTTGAAGAGCCCAATTGCCGCGCACTTACGTCCAAGCGAGCTAGTATAGGGTGAGAGCAAAGACATATGCAAAATATATTGGAACAGTCGCTCTATGGGGCGGTGGTGTTGCTGTCTATTTGTTGATTTTACAGGGGGATATTTGAATTTTAACTTCGGGCCACTTGCCTGATGATGAGGTATTGAACGCTAGACGCGATATTCCGGCTATTAACAGGATTCAGCGATGTGTATTCGTAGCTTTAGGCTTCGATGACGGGTAGGCTTTTGCTGTTTCCAGGCGGCACGGGGTTGCTGAAACAGCTGCCGCAAACAGCAACCGCGGCAAATAGCTGAACAAGGGATTTAATAAGGATTGAACGTAAATATGCAAGCCGACGAACCAGTAATCGACCTCTATACCTGGAGCACGCCAAACGGACGCAAGGTGTCCATCATGCTGGAGGAAATTGCTTTAGCCTATCGGGTTTTTCCGATCGATATCGGCAAGGGAGAGCAGCATACCCCGGCGCTTGTCGCCTTAAGTCCAAATCACAAAATTCCTGCCATAGTCGATCATGAAACTGGAATTCAATTAATGGAGTCCGGTGCCATACTCCTGTATCTGGCCCATAAGAGCGGGAAATTGATGAGCCCCATGGGGAAGAATTTCTGGATCGAAATGGAGTGGTTGATGTTTCAGATGGGGCATATTGGGCCGATGCTTGGGCAGACACATCACTTCGTAAAGTTTAATCCAGGCAAGTCGCCTTACGCCGAAGCAAGATACCGCAAAGAGAACGCACGTTTGTATCAGGTTTTGGAAGATCGGCTACAGGGAAGAAACTATATTACCGAACACTATTCGATTGTTGATATCGCTATCTGGCCATGGATTTCTCGCTATGAATTTCAGCAGATGGATTTGAATGACTACCCGAGACTAAAAGATTGGTATTTACGTATTGCCGATAGACCGGCCGTGCAGCGAGGCTATGCGGTACCGCAAAAGTTGGACGTGCCAATACCCGACTAATAGACCAGGATCATAGACTAATAAACGCGGCTTGGTTGAATGATTGATACGGATTTCTTTGCAGGAATTTACCGCAGCACTTCGCCTGACAAGCGTAGCGAGAGAAGTGGATGACTAGCTGATCTGCCGGGCTGAATTACCAGCCAGAAAAATCAGCGAGTCGTTTGCATCTAGTCGGTAATGCTGTCGTAGATAATGTCTCTGGCAATATTGCGCATATTACCCGCGCCGGGACGGCGTGCGCCCTGAGCCTGGATCATGCCTATCAAGAACATGTCTTGCACCGGATCAACCCAGAACCATGTGCCGGCTGCGCCACTCCAATAATAAGTGCCGGGGCTGTGTGGAGAGTTGGCCGATTTAGGATCGTAAATTACCGCGAAGTCTACGCCAAATCCCTGGCCAGCCTGGCCTGCACTGGTGGCTGTTCCTCGCAGATTCAATTCATCCCGAAGGCTGTTGGTGCGCATTATGCGTACCGATTCAGGGGAGATGATTCTGGCGCCGTCAAGCTCGCCTTCATTGACCAGCATCTGTAGAAATCTGGCGTAGTCATGGGTTGAAGATACCAGACCTCCACCGCCGGACTCCAGTCGATCCGGATCCAGAAAGCTGGGGCGATCGGTACGAGGTAGCCGCTGTACTAATCGATTTCTTTCTGTGTCCCAGTTATGTACTTGTGCGAAGCGACTTACATCTTTGGCTTTTACATAAAAACCCGTATCCGACATTCCCAGTGGTTGGAATATTCGCTGCTGTAGAAAATCGCCGAATTTTTGCCCGGACAATTCCTGCACAATATAACCTTGTATATCTACGGCGATGGAATAGGACCACTGTTCCCCCGGCTGGAAAAGTAGCGGGATATCGGCGACTTTGTCGATCAACATATCCAGATCATCTGAGGCCAATACGCCGGTGTCTCGGAATGCCTTGTTTACCGGATCATCCCCGCTCAGGCCGTAGCCAAATCCGGCAGAGTGGTTGAGTAATTCGCGCATGGTGGGTTGGCGTGCGGGAGCAACCAATTCAACGTTACCATCGGCATCGTAACTGCTCATTATCCTCAGCTTAGCCAGTTTTGGAACGTATTTGCTCACGGGATCATCAAAATTCCACAATCCGTCTTCATGCAACATCATCAAGGCCACGCCCGTCAAAGGCTTGGTCATTGAGTAGATGCGAAACAGCGAATCCATGGTCATTGCAGTTTGCGTGTCTACGGAATTTAGTCCGGCCGTCTCGAAGGTGGCTACCTCGCCATCTTTGGCCAGCAGCCAGACCATGCCGGCGACATCCTGGTCCGCCACGATTTTCTCCATGGCCGCATCCAGAGCTTCGATTCCTTGTTCAGTAAAACCGGCGGCGGTAGCACCCGCTTCTTTAGCTGGCCAGCTCGAGTCGGCAAATGTACTGGAGACACACAGGCTGAGAGAAATTCCAGCCAGCAGAGATTTGTTCAAGAGTTTTATACAAGTCGCATTATTCATAATGCACTCTCCCTAATTTTGTTTTTATTGGCTTATCGAACTTGCGCAAGTTCTTGCTGGTCGTAAAATTTCTCTTCTCTTCAGAGCCACCAAGGCGTCGCACGGTCGCAAGGAGGGAAGCGCAAGGAGGGAGCGCAAGGAGGGAGATAGTAACGCGCATGCAGCATCACTGACTACTCAATTTTAAGTGCGGAATTTTAGCTGGGGATTCAGTGGAATTTGGAACCGCTACCGACAGTGTTTAGGCGGCACTGACTTAAATTCTCTGGAAATTAACGGCAACAACCAAGGGCATTTTTTCCTGTTATTCCTGTGTGCGGGCTGGGCTATATTCGGTGATAGCCCGCGGGCTTATGGCAGTCGCTACCATGCTCGCGGATGATTCTCCCCAACGTCCAGGCTTCACCACCGTGTTACTGCCGCTTTATGGTGCGCAGGAAAATCACCCCTCACGAAACGCACCATATTGAAGCGCCGTAATCGTTTCAGGATTGGGCGGCTTGAGGAAAGGCCAATGAATACGTGCTGTTGAGAACATTGGCGCGGTCTTTGCAATTCCTTATCCAGGAAGTAAAAACTTTCAACACCGTTGATATAGCAATATCAAAAACTATTTTTGGAGGAAGACATGAAAACATTAACCCACATCGCCGCTGGACTCGTATTGGCCTCAAGTGGACTGTTCGCAGCCGCCGCATCGGCCGAGGTTTCTTATAACATCGGATGGACTTCCGAATACTACTATCGAGGTATTTTGCAGAAGAATTCTTCGGGCAGCGCCGGTATCGACTACGAAGAAAGCGGTTTCTATGCCGGGGCATGGACGGCGGATGTAGGCGATGGTCTGGAAGTCGATGGCTATTTTGGTTATGGCATCGAGACCGAGGCCGGCTTTACATTGAGCGCGGGTTACACCGGTTATTACTACACGGGTGAGTTTGATGACACTTACGAAGAGATTAATCTGAATGCGGGCTATGGCATGTTTAGCCTTGAATACTCGGTAGGCGAGTGGAAAGGATTTGGCACTGCAGCGGATTACGATTTTCTGGGACTGACTGTCGCCGGTGATAATGGTTTCTATGGTACCTACGGTACTTTCGGTGATGAGTTTGATGGTGACTACTTTGAATTTGGCTGGGGCACTACCATTTCGGAAATCGATTTTGGTGTCGCTGCAATTTTCAACAGCGAGGAGCTCTCTGACCAGCTCTCTTCAAATGGCTCTCCCGATAACGGTCAAGCTCTGGTTTTCTCTATCAGTAAATCATTCTAAGTCTCGACAACTTTTATGATTTATACAAAGGCTCCTTCGGGAGCCTTTTTTGTTTGACTCGATTACGCGGCCAGCGCGCGGCGAGCCGCACCGTTGCCTGTTGCAATTTGCTAGCTCAAAGGCAGGGGAGGTATCTGTCAATTTCGGAATCAAAGACTTGTGAAAGCCAGCGGCAGGGGTTTCACTGTTTATTTTTTGTTGTGAGTTATTCGTTCATTAATTCCGTACTATCCTAATTTGTCCCTGTTGATTTTGTACGCTGTTCTTCATCAGGAGCAATCATGAAAAAAATACTAACTCCTGGACTGTTGGTACTTTCATCAAGCCTCTGTCTGCTCAGTCAGGCGGCGGAATCCGGGGCGAATTAGCCCGTCCGTTGTTTAGCTTCTAGCCCACAGCGCCGTTCAGTCAGCTGGTTCGAATAGACCGGCCCATTGGGCCGTTTTTACTGCCCGCTTGATTTGGCGCAAGCCGAAGCGCTTTCCTATTCGGCATTTCATTGAAAACTAGGTAGAATGCAGCGCATGGGTAGCGGACTGCGCCGGTTTTCGGGTCGGTCGTTACCGAATCATCAGGATGAGAGGTATTTATGAAACTGAAATTATTGATCACAGCGGCCCTGTTTTCGGCATTGAGTTCTGGTTTAAGCATCGCGCAGGCCCCTGATGACTACCAGATTCCGCGTACAGAGTGGGGCCAGCCAGATATTCAAGGGGTATGGAATTTCGCTTCCAACATCCCAATGACTCGGCCCAGACAGTTTGGCGATCGTGAGTATATGACGCAAGAAGAAGCGACTGCGCTAGGAGCCATGATGGCGGCAGGTTTTACAGCCCTGAACGAAGTAGGTGTGGGGGGCTATAACGACTTCTGGGTAGAACAGGCCGGGCGCGGTGACAATCTGCGCACCTCACTTATTACTTATCCAAAAAATGGACAACTACCTCCCAGGGTAGAAGGCGCGGACATTCAAATCGGCGGTCTGGGACCAGACTTTGACGGCACACGTCCGGTGCGTACCCCGGTGGGTGGCATCGCAAAAAATGGTCCAGAGGATCGTGGCATTTCCGAGCGCTGCATCGTTGGCTTTAATTCCGGACCACCGTTTACCCCGAGCATGTACAACAATAATGTACAGATTGTGCAGAACAAAAATACCGTGGTGCTTATGACCGAGATGATTCACGACGCGCGAATTGTCCCGCTGGATAACGATTCTCAACTTGATGACGGCGTTCGTCTATGGACCGGCGATTCTCGTGGCTATTGGGAAGGAGACACATTGGTTGTTGAGACACGTAATTTTAACGAGCTGACGCAAAGCTTCAGTGTTTTCGGTGATGCCTACGACAAGGTGCTTACAGAAAAGTTTACGCGCGTAAATGAATTCACCGTCGACTATGAATTCACCGTTGAGGATCCCGGTACCTTTACCGACAAGATCACCGCCAGAATTCCCATGGCGAAAGTAGACGGACTGATGTATGAATATGCCTGTCACGAAGGCAACTATGGAATGAAAAATATTCTACGTGGCGAGCGAATTACAGAGCAGCGTGAGTCGGGTTCTGGTGGCAACTAAGCCGCGCCAAACTTTGTAGCAAGACAATAAAAAACGGCCCTTTCGGGCCGTTTTTTTGGAGTAGATTTTGTAATCTATTTGGATTCGTCTTCCTTCGTCTAGCCCGGGGTAAAATTGAAGTTGCAATCGGTAGGCTGAAGGTATCTCTTACTATAATTCCAAAATTCTTTTTGTCGGATGTAAGTTGTTTAGTTACACTTTTTCGGCGTTTACCCTTGCTTTACTTGCGACCATTCGCGCTTCGATTTTTTCAGCGTTGCGAAACGCGCGGTACTCAACCAGGGTCGCCGAAAT
>JABMOK010000006.1 GCA_013204155.1 Pseudohongiella sp.
CAAACTCCCGAAGAAGTGCACAAAAAAGCCAGCGGCAAAATGCAACTGGCTCATTCATAAAACCGTCAACGTATTTTAGGACGGGACAATCTGTCTGACCAGTAAGCTAGCCGCCCACCAGGATACCACCATACTGTACGAAGAATGGCGCAAATACCAGGCTAAGAATCGCCGAGAGCTTGATCAGAATATTCAGCGAAGGACCGGAAGTATCTTTCATCGGATCGCCTACGGTATCGCCAACAACCGCCGCCGTGTGTACGTCCGAACCTTTGCCGCCGAGATTGCCCGCTTCGATATATTTCTTGGCATTATCCCACGCTCCACCACTGTTTGATGAGGCAATAGCAAGTACACCACCAGCAACCAGGGAGCCGATTAACATGCCCGCAACCGCTTCGACACCGAACAGGAAGCCCACTACGATAGGCGAGCCCATGATCAACACACCCGGCGCAATCATTTCTTTCAGTGCCGCCTGGGTTGATATGGCCACACATTTCGCGTAGTCCGGCTGACCCGTGCCTTCCATGATGCCAGGAATGGTTTTGAATTGATGACGCACTTCTTCGATCATCGCGAAGGCGGCAATACCAACTGACTTCATAGTCATTGCCGAGAACAGAAAGGGCAGAACCGCACCAATAAACACGAAAGTAAAAACCAGCGGCTCGAGCAGACTCATAGTGATGGGCTCACCACTTAACTTTTCAGCGATGGTAATAAAAGCGGCGAACAGCGCCAGCGATGTCAAGATTGCCGCGCCGATGGCAAAGCCCTTGCCAATAGCCGCTGTAGTATTCCCGGCTGAGTCGAGGATGTCTGTTCGACGCCGAACTTCTTTATCTAATCCTACCATCTCTGCTATGCCGCCCGCGTTATCAGCAACTGGACCATAAGCATCGATTGTCAAAGCCAGAACCAGCGTGCCCAACATGCCCAGAGAAGCAATCGCCACACCATACATGCCGGCAAGTTCCCAGGAGACAAAAATGCTCACGGCGATTGCCAGATAGGGAAGTACCGAGCTCTTGTAACCCAGCGCCAAACCGTAAATGATATTGGTGGCAACGCCGGTTTCACAGGCCTTGGCAACTTCTTGTACCGGCGCATACTTCTCAGACGTGTAATAACCGGTCAGCAAACCCACGGTTAATCCCGAGACCAGCCCCACCAGAAAACAGAAATACACACCCACACTGGTGTACGTCTCGCCATTTAGCTCAAATGACTCAGGTATCAAGGCAACAGTGAAGAAGTACATCACCACGGCCATAATGGCACTGGAGATAATCAACAACTTCATCAAGGCAGGCGCAACATCGTCTTCAGTTTTAACACTGACCAACAGTTTGGTGATCAAGGCGACAGGAATACCGACTGCACTTATCAAAATAGGGAAGAGTAAGGCATCAGGATTGCCGGCAAAAACCACCGCGCTGATCACCATGGCCGCACAGGTGCTTTCTGCACAAGAACCAAAAAGGTCGGCGCCCATACCCGCAACATCACCCACGTTGTCACCAACGTTATCTGCGATCACAGCCGGATTACGAGGGTCGTCTTCGGGAATGCCCTGCTCGACCTTACCTACCAGATCGGCGCCAACATCGGCGGCCTTGGTAAAGATACCACCACCGACACGGGCGAAGAGCGCGATAGTTGAACCACCCAAGCCAAAGCCGGCAATAACCTCCATAAGGATATGATTATTCTCAGGACCTAAATCCGAAAGCAACCAACTCATCACCACGTAGATTACAACCAGTCCCAGCGTGGCCAGACCAACCAGGGCAAAACCCATAACCGCACCGGAGTTGATCGCCACATCGAACGCGGCGGAAATGTCTTTCTTTGCAGAGACCGTAGTTCTGGCGTTACCCTGGGTGGCAACCTTCATGCCGATATAGCCCGAAGCAATAGAGATCGCACCACCAAACAGGAAAGCTATCGCCGTATAGATACCCTCATGGATATTCGGCGTATGCACATCATTAATCAGAATGGCGATAATGGCCGCGAATACCACCATGAAGATGCTCAGGACTTTGTATTCCTGCTTCAAAAAAGCCATAGCGCCGTCTGCGATAGCGCCGTGAATGAATTTAAGACGCGTCGCGTCTTTTTCTTCCAGCCCCAGATCAAGCGGTACACTGACAACCTTCTTCATGTAAAAGAAAGCAATCCCCAAGCCTAGCAGTGACAGCACTGTAGTAACCGTAATTGTTATGCCCGACATCTAAAAGTTTCCCCAGATTGGAATGTTTATTTTAAAGGCGCGCACTTTACCATAAGCCACGCCGCAAAAAAAGCCGCTGAGCAGGCTGGAAAACCAGTAAATCAGTGGTTTGCAGCGCACCTGAAAGGATTACCCAAAGGCGGCCGCCGATTAGCTGCGATCGGCTTACTTCTTTTTCGATTTTTTCCTTTTTTTAGCCGCCCCGGGAGCGGGAGCCTTTGCCCTATTCGACTCAGCGCGAGCCAGCCGAAATGCTTCACGCAGGGCATCAACCTTGGCTTCCTTTCGCTTCAACAGCTGATCTTCCTTGCGACTCTCGAAATCAAGTATTTTGTTCGTCATATTGTCCAGACGCCCCGCGCAATCAGTGCCTTGCTAATGAATCAGAGCGGGCTATTGAGAATCAACCCGACTCAGCAGAGAATCCTTGCGCGCTTCAATTTCGGCGATTAGTTGCTTGGCCAAAGCTTGTACAGTGTTGCCATCAGCATCCGTCGCTTCGTACTTGGCCTGCTCCGCCGTCAGCATATCCAAGAGTTCCTCAGCCACTAAAATAGCCTGCCGGAGAATCGCGCTGCTGGCTTCATCATCACTAGCCTGGGACAGGGTGGCCGCGATTTGTTGTTCCAGCGCTGTAATTCTGTCCAGTTTTTCCTGCCGTTGAGCGGCGGCGGCAGCAATTGCGGCCAGACGCTCCCGCTCCCGTCTTTCCGCTTCTGCTCGCTGTTGTTGCGCCTCATCGGCGCGAGCCTGAGCCTGAGCCGCCTGAGCCGCCGCCTCAGCTTGTGCCGTCTCACGCCGAACCCGTTCGGCCGTCTGCTGTTGTCGTTGCGCTTGCAATTCGGCGGCCCGTGCACGCTCTTGTTCCTGCGCCAGTCTGGCGGCGGCGACCTGCTCCGCGGTCACTCTAAGGGCTTCCTGAGCCGCCACATCGGCCTCTCTCGCTCCCTGGGAAGCGCAGGATGCCATGGTTAACATTAGCAGGACTCCCAGCAGCGAGCGCCTGGCGGCGGGCTTGAAGCGAAACCCAGGCTTTCTGAAGTTTAAGCGAAATCTCATGAGCATTTCCTCGATGGGGCGCGTCGCGATGGTTTTGAGCGCGGCTGTTTAATTCTTATCTCTAAGTGGAGATATTAACGCCAAGACCTTGATTAACAAATTATTTCCAATACAATTTGCAGCAATTGTGGATTTTGTCATACTTTATAGCGATAAAGTTGCTGTTTGTCAGCAAAATCCACCTCTAAACAGCTACTGCCTATGTCGGCTGCAGGCTGACAGATTTCATTTTACGCTCTTAATCTGGCGAGCACAGCGCAAGGCACCATGACTATCTCCGCATCAAGCACTTCGAGAGCATCGGTATTTATTCGATTCCTCTTGCGACCCATGCTGGCACTGCTATTAAGCACGCCCATTGTCATAGTGTTATTGTCGGTGCAAACCATGCCTTCTGTAGTGATTGATCGAACTATCAGCAACGAAGAAATCTCTCTGATCGAGACACTACTGATCGACAACGCGCCTCAATCCTCCACCGATGCCGGCCTGCAAGAGGTTCAGCTCAACGCCCGCGAACTCAATCTATTGCTGCGTTATGCCGGGAATGTAATGCACCTTCCGCAGGACTGGGCGGCACAACTATTCCTGGAAGAACAGGCACTGAGTACCGAACTCAGTGTAAAACTGGCAGGCGGCAGGCTACCACTATTCCTCAATATCCAAGGCGAATTTGTTGCTGACGGGCAATTGTTGGCGCTGGACTCCCTTGCCATTGGCAAACTCCAGATACCAAAGAAGCTGCTAAAGTACACACTCAATCAACTTCGCAGCAAATTGAATTCATCTAATCTGGCTTATATGAATTTTAGTGAATTACTCAACAATGTCGAAAGCGTTGATGTGTCAGAAAACCGCATGCATGTTGCCCTGTACTGGGATCCAGTGCTTATTGGAAAGATCGGAAACCAAACACCACAATTGTTTATATCGGAACAGGACCAACAAAGAATAGTCAGCTACTACCAACTAATTAGCAGTGTCGCTGCCGCTGTCCCATCCAATATAAAAGCCGTATCACTGAATACCTTTCTGGTTCCATTATTTACGGCGGCCTATGAGAATTCACTGAATGGCAGCGATGCTATCGCCGAAAGCCGAACCCTGTTCCAGACTCTGGCGCTGTATGTCAACGAGGAGCCCATCGCGCAGTTACTGAGCCCGGCGTTAGCGGCGCAGCTTACGCCGGCATTGTTCGTCGAGGTACGCCTGCAACGGCGGCAAGATTTAGCGCAACACCTCACCGCCATTGCCGCAATAACCGCCTCAGCGGGAGCGGATTTAGCCAAAATGCTATCGACCACCAAGGAAGCTTACGATGCCAGATACCGATCCGGCTTCAGCTTCTCCGACCTGACAGCGAACAATGTCGGGGTCGCTCTGGCCAGACTCGCCACCAGTGAAACGACTACTGCACTGCTGATGCAGGAGAGAATGAGCAAATTACAGAATGAATCTGACTATATGCCCGCCGTCGGCAATAATCGAGACGGCTTATCGGAAGCAGATTTCAACGCCCAATTTAAAGATCGAAATAGTCCAGAGTATCAAGGCCGGGTCGAGGAAATTCAGCAACTCATCAATAGCCGACCCGTATTCACAGGGCTAAATCCCTAACGTCGCCTGCATCAAGCGAGCAGCACAGAGGAAGTCAGTATCGTGGGAAGTTTAAGCCCGGAAAATTTGCAGGCGCTGCGAACATTGCTGTTACAAGCACAGGGGCAGCTGGAGCAGCAAATGAACATCGGTAAAATAGCCGCCGCCGTTGTGACATTGGACCAAACTGCAGTAGGCCGAGTGTCGCGAGTAGACGCCATGCAACAACAGAGTATGGCGGTATCAACCCGAGAAATGGCGGCGCAGAGATTAAACAAGGTAAAGTTGGCACTGCAGAATTTGGCCAACGACAAGTATGGGCTCTGCAAGCGCTGCGATGAAGAGATTGCGCTGAACAGATTGCTGGCTCAGCCTGAATCCAATTTGTGCCTCAGCTGTCAGGCTAAGCTTGACGGCCAACAATAATTTAGCATGTAGCTGAACAAACGTTTACAAGTCCGGGGCTGCAGCGAAGCCATGTAGGCTAGCAAGCTCTGGATGACTCAAGCGCCAGCGTGCTACCTTTCAATATCAGGGTCGCTGGTGTATAACACCGCCAACATTTATTCCGCCAAACCAGCAAGAGTCAGGATCATGGGCAAAAAAGGCTTCAATACAACGAATTTGCACTCAGATCGCCGAGATAATCCGGAGCATGGCGTATTACACAAAGCCATTCATACCTCGGTCGCCTATGGGTATGACGATGCGCGCCAGTTGGCTGAAGTGTTTCAAGGTAAACGCGCAGGCTATAATTACGGACGCCAACTAAATCCGACTGTGAGTGCCTTGCAAAACCGGATTACAGCGATGGAAGATGGCATTGCTACCGCCGCCTTTGCTACCGGTATGGCGGCAATCGCCTCCACCCTGTTGTCCTTGCTGCGCCAGGGTGACCACATAGTGTCCAGCGCTTATCTGTTTGGCAACACCAATAGTTTGTTTGGCACGCTGCAAACCCTGGGCATTGAAGTGAGCTTCGTAGACGCGACCGATGTCAGTCATGTAGAAAGCGCCATTCAGAAGAATACCCGATTGGTGTTTGTTGAAACTATTGCCAACCCGGCCACACAGATTGCCGATCTAAAGGCGATCGGCGAGCTGTGCGAAGACCGCAATCTAATCTACTGTGTCGATAATACGATGACCTCTCCACACCTGTTTTCTCCTAAAACTGTGGCGGCGAGCCTGATTGTGAATTCACTGACCAAGTATATCGGTGGTCATGGCAATGCGCTTGGCGGCGCTGTAACCGATACGGGAATCTATAACTGGTCTAAATTTACCAATATATACGACACCTACAAGACTCAAGCGCCGGAACTTTGGGGAATTACGCAAATCAAGAAGAAAGGATTGCGCGATATGGGCGCCTCCCTGGGACCGGAAGCCGCCCATCATTTGGCTGTAGGCTCAGAAACTTTATCACTGCGTATGGACAAAGCTTGCAGTAATGCAAAAATCCTCGCTGAATATTGTGCACAAAATAGCAAGGTTAACCGAGTCTATTACCCAGGCCTGAAAAGCCATCCTCAGCACCAGCGGGCGAAGGAATTATTTAAGGATTTCGGTGCGCTGTTCAGTATCGATCTGGTTGACAATGTGGATTGCTTTGACATCCTCAATAAAATGGACAACATTGTTTCCTCAAGCAATCTGGGTGATACCCGATCATTGGCAATCCCTGTCGCTCATACTATCTATTTTGAAATGGGCGCCGAACGACGCGCCTCAATGGGCATTGCCGACTCCATGCTGCGCTTTTCTATCGGAATCGAAGACATTGAAGACCTGTTACAAGATTTTCAACAAGCCCTGGCCTGAGAGACCTGACTTGAGAAACCCAGCCCGTGATTAGCCTGATCAGCGTAAACGATATCGAAGAAGGGACTTCCAGGGGACTGGAAGTCAATAATCTTCACCTGTTTGCGGTTAAAAAAGATGCTCAGGTGTATTTGTACTGGAACCGTTGCCCCCACCTTGGCACACCACTGGAATGGGAGGAAGATCGCTTCCTCGATCCAGACGGCGCACTAATTCAATGCTCTACTCACGGCGCTTTGTTTCAAATTGAAAACGGGAATTGTCTGGCAGGACCCTGCAAGGGTAAAAGCTTACGCGCAATTCCATTCCTGATCGATAATGGCATGATTATGCTTGAGGAAACGGCACTGCGAGTCCCGACCCCGCTTTAGGCTTGCATTCAGACCAGCAAAGGCAATCCAACGACCTCTGCGCCTACAGAATAACCGGCAATTCCACAGCTAATTCGAGTGTTGAATTGTCCACATCAAACTTTACCCCATAGGCCAGCACCT
The DNA here is from genome assembly GCA_013204155.1 of Pseudohongiella sp. Classification (GTDB taxonomy): domain Bacteria; phylum Pseudomonadota; class Gammaproteobacteria; order Pseudomonadales; family Pseudohongiellaceae; genus UBA9145. Next base: position 7,213 of record JABMOK010000006.1, read on the forward strand.
CAACCCCGCTGCGTGCCGCAAGCCTGAGTAAACGACCGTACTCCGGGTCCAGATCATCAGCGGGTGCAACTTGTTGTATGCCGCTGTGCTGCACACAGAAAAGCAGCACCGCTCGATGACCCAGAGTCTGCATATGCATAAGCTCCTGCAGATGTTTTTGCCCCCGGGTGGTTACCGAATCGGGGAAGATCCCCCTGCCTTGTCCAATACCCAGGCTTACGTTTTTTACCTCGAGGTAACAAGACGAGGGCCGCGGGAGCAGTGGGCGTTCTACTTCTGCACTGGCTTCTTCGGAACCAGCTTCCTCCGGGCTAGCCAAAAGAAAATCGATTCGACTGCCTTGCTCCCCATAGGCCACTTCAGCCCGTATTTCTGTATAGCCGCTTAACTGTTTGATCCTTCCTTCGCTAAGCGCCTCATACACGAGCTTATTCGCCAGAGCCGTATTGATGCCTACCAGATAGCGTGAATCCACTTCAACAATTTGCCATGTACAAGGGTATTTACGTTGCGGATTTTCTGAATCGGTATACCAAATACGACTCCCGGCTTGCTGGCAGTTTTTCATAGAGCCCGTGTTGGGACAATGAATAGTGATTGTCTTGCCGTTCGCCAATTCGATGTCTGCAAGGAATCGTTTGTAGCGTTTACGCAAGATAGCTTGCTGCAGTGGCTGTTTAAGTTGCACAGTTAGGCGACAGAGCTTGTTGGCAGATTGAATGCTGTAACAGATAAAGATACCTGGCTCATATCAAGGCCTTGCGTAATCGCTCGACTCCCTGCTGCAGACTTGCCATATCGGTAGTGAAAGCAAACCTGACGAATTTTTTACATTCATACTCGCCAAAGTCTGTACCCGGCGTTATAGCTACCCCATGATCTTCCAGCATTTGATGACAGAATTGCTCGCAGTCCGCAGAGAACTTTGAAATATTCGCGTAGATATAAAAAGCACCCTGGATACTGTCCGCGAGTATAAACCCGATTTCTTTTAGTGCCTTGCTTAAATAATCCCCACGCTCCCGAAATGCCTGACGTCGTTGCTCAAAAACAAGCCGGGCCTCGTCGGTGAATGCGGCTAATGCCGCGTATTGCGCAATCGAGGAAGCGGAAATATACAGATTTTGCGCCAGCGTATTGGTTACAGACACGAATTCCTCGGGCACCACTATCCAGCCCAATCGCCACCCGGTCATACCGTAGTATTTGGAAAAGCTATTCACCACGAAACACGATTGATCCAATTCCAGCACACTGGGCAGGTCATCCACGTAGTGTAAGCCGTGGTATATCTCGTCTACCAACAGGTGAAGACCCTTACCCCTGACCCAATCACAGGCCGCTTGTAATTGCGGGCGCTGCAGAATAGTCCCTGTGGGATTACTCGGAGATGCCAGCCAAAGCCCTTTACTGTTTGGCTGATAATGCGCCTCTAACTGCGCTGTACCGGGTTGAAAATTTTGTTCCAGAGAGACCGGAATCAGCTGCGGTTCGGCCGACATCAGATGAATAAAATTTCTGACACAGGGATAGGCAGGATCGCTCAATAACACGCCATCTCCCGGTGCAATAAGCAAATTAGCGAGTAAGGTAAGGCCTCCACTCGCCCCCGGTGTAATAAAAATTCGCTCGCGCGCCACGCTCACCCCATAGCGCTGCGCGTAGTGTGTAACCAGGCAATCTCTTAATTCAGGGATTCCCGCCGCCGGTGTATATTGAGTAAGCCCTCTGTCTAAAGCTTGCTTACCGGCTTCGATAATCGCCGGTGCCGTTGAAAAATCCGGCTCGCCCACCTCCATATGCACAATATCCCGGCCCTGCTTTTCCAATTCCGTGGCTCGCTCCATAACGCTCATCACGCGAAAAGGATTTACTCGAGAGACGGGCCGCTGCGGGTCAATTGTCTGGCGCTGCATTCAGGCATTCCTGCTAGATATAACGGTTAAATCAAAGTCGATTCATTATTATAGTGGATGGGATTTGCTCATAGGTAGGTCTATTAGAGCAGTAAAATTGCTTCTGTAGCAAAATCCCTTAATGTTGATTTTTATAGCATCCGATTTAAGAATCTGTTAGGTTAGCCAGCTTTCTGAAAATCGCTCAATTTAGATTGATCGAATCAGCAAATAAAACGGGTCCGATCTCTGCTAGGAAGCTACCAGGAAGAGATTGTTTTTATAAATTATAAATCTTGGTCTGCGTGACCCGCTCGCATAAAAGCCGGCACTTTAACAGCGTAACCCGAGGATATGCCGAGGCATAAGAGATCATGTCTACTACTCAAAATTCAGAATCTCAAGCAGTTCTCAAGAACTTCGTTCCGTACAAGCCGAAAAAAGGCGAAGAGTACATGAACGAAAAACAACGAGATCACTTCAAGACTATATTGCTGGATTGGCGCAATCAGCTAATGCAGGAAGTCGACCGCACTGTGCACCATATGCAAGATGATGCGGCCAACTACCCGGATCCAGTAGACCGCGCTACCCAGGAAGAAGAATTCAGCCTGGAATTGCGGACTCGAGACAGAGAGCGCAAACTGATTAAAAAGATCGATAGCACGGTCGAAGCAATATCTCAGGATGACTATGGCTACTGCGACGCTTGCGGTATTGAGATCGGTATTCGTCGACTGGAAGCCAGACCCACTGCCAACAAGTGCATCGATTGCAAAACCCTTGATGAAATCAAGGAAAAGCAATTAGGTAGTTGAGATTGAGTGTTGAGATTGAGTGTTGAGATCGACAGTTAGAATCAATCGCTAACAGTCTGCCACGAAACTGACGCCAATAGCCGGTTTGAATATTCCCTTGCCCCTGGGGCCGGCTTTAGCTGACGAATTACTTGCAAGGTCGAACTTAGCAGAAGATCAACAGCATCTCATACGGTCAACTATTTCTCATACGGTCAACTACATCTCATAAGGTCAAGGTCAACTACATCGAGTGAGACCGGCGGAGCCAAATCCGCCCTATACAACTACTCCAGATGTCGAATCAACAAACACTGCTCAAAAAAACCGGCTACATTGGCAGGTTCGCACCTTCTCCTACCGGCCCTCTGCATTTCGGCTCTCTGCTGGCGGCCGTCGCCAGCTATCTCGATGCACGCTCGAATAATGGTTTCTGGCTGGTGAGAATGGAAGACCTGGACCCTCCACGAGAACCCTCTGGTGCGGCTGACTTAATCTTGCAACAACTATCTGCTCTGGGCCTGGAATGGGATGGTGAAGTGCTCTATCAGAGTACTCGCCTTGAAGCCTACCAACAAACTCTGCAACAACTGCAGGTGAAAAATCTCTGCTATGGCTGCGATTGCACCCGCCGCCAAATAAAAGAGATGGGGAATGTCTATAACGGATCTTGTCGTCAGCGTAGTTTGCCCGCAGAAAAAGAATTTGCAGTGCGTCTAAAAACCGAAGCTGTTGGCATCGCCATCAATGACCTGATACAAGGCCCCTACGCACAGAACATTGCCCAGGACATCGGTGACTTTGTGATTCGCAGAAAGGATGGCTTGTTCGCCTATCAACTTGCCGTTGTTGTTGATGATGAATTTCAAAACATCACGCATATTATCAGAGGATTCGATTTAATCGATTCAACACCAAGACAAATCTATTTGCAGCGCTTGCTCAATTTCAGCGAACCCGACTATGCTCATATACCGATCATCGTTAATGACCAGGGACAGAAACTGAGTAAGCAACACTTTGCCCCTTCCATCAACACCGAGAATGCCGCACAACTGATTCACCGGGCGTTGAAATTCCTCGGCCAATCCCCGCCTAAAGACATGCAACAGCAGAAAGCGCAAACTCAGCTGCGGTGGGCGATAGAAAACTGGGATATACAGGCTGTACCCAAGTTAGCTACTATCCCAGACGATACGCTGATCTAAGGGAACTCACGTGTATATACCTCGATCCATATTGATACTGCTGGTTGTTATCTACCTGCTCTTCTTGCTGAGTGTGGATTGGATCAATCAGGCCGACGGGGCCTGGTATCGGCCTTTTCTCGTGGGTTTTCTGGTGGTGATAGTCGCCAGTTGGGCGCATCGGGAGCAAGATTCCGATGAATTATGACTTAACAACCGTAGCCGGCCTGGGCAGCGGCTATCTTGCCTTACTTTTTGGCATAGCCTTTATCACCGAGCGCGGCTGGATTCCAGCGAAGATTGTCCACCACCCAATTGTGTATGTGCTGTCTTTGGGCGTATTTGCCAGCGTCTGGGCTTACTATACCTCGGTGGGCAATGCGCTTCGCGACGGCTACGGCTATCTAGCCCAGTCCATTGGGATTTCTCTTGCCTTTCTGTTCTCTCCCTTATTACTGCGGCCAATTCTCGAACTTACCCGCACCTATCAGCTAAGCTCTCTGGCTGATTTAATGGCTTTTCGCTACCGTTCCCCCTGGGCCGGAACGGCGACTACATTAGTCATCCTGATCGCTGTGACGCCACTGATTGCGCTGCAAATTAGCGCGGTAGCTGACACCGCCGAAATCCTGTCGCCGGAAGCAGGGCATGGCTCTATGGCATTTGGCTTCTGCGTCATAATCACCTTGTTTGCCATCTTGTTCGGCACTTCACGGCGAGCAGGCCGTACACAACATGACGGCCTTGTGATGGCTATTGCGTTCGAATCTTTGGTTAAATTAATTGCCTTTTTAAGCGTCGGCGCTTTTGCCATCTTCGGCGGCTTTGGTGGTATGGAAGGTTTACAGCTTTGGCTACAGGATCAGCCACAACTGATAGACAGTCTTAAAGAAACAGACTATCTCAGCTCGTTCCATGTTATGGCTTTGCTTTTCTTCACCGCCGCCGTTGCCATGCCACATATGTTCTACGCCACCTTTAATCAAAACAACGGGCAGCGTGGATTGTCATTTGCCAGCTGGGGTCTGCCCTTATATTTCTTATTACTAAGCCTGCCGGTTCTTCCAATTCTCTGGGCAGGACTGCAATCTGGCAGTCAGGTTCAGGTTGAATATTTTCCGGTGGTAATCGGCGTGGCCTATCAGGCCCCTTTCTTTACCCTCCTCGCGTATTTAGGCGGACTCTCTGCGGCTAGCGGACTAATCATCGTAATCACTCTTGCCTTATCGAATATGTGTCTAAATCACTTGATTCTTCCTATCTACCAACCAACCGCCAAGCATGACATCTATCGTTGGTTGTTGTGGAAACGTCGTTTTCTCATAACAGCGCTAATCTGGTCAGGATTTTTGTTTCACTATTTGCCCAGCGATAGAATTAGTCTGCAGGTAATTGGCACGGTATCCTTTACCGCCGGTTTACAGTTTTTACCAGGCATTGTGGCAATGCTGTATTGGCCTCAGGCCAACAAGAAAGGCTTTATCAGCGGACTCTTGGCCGGCGTGCTGATCTGGCTCATGTTTCTTATGCTGCCAATGATCTCAGGCTCTGGCTCGCTCTCCCTGGTCGCAATTAGCTGGCGCGAGGTTACCGCATTTTCCCTGCTTGCCAATTGCCTGTTATTTGTCGTGGTTTCATTGCGTAGCTCCACCACTGACGCGGAAAGAAGCTCTGCTGAAATTTGCACACTGGATACCATCAAACGTCGCAAACGCAGCGGTCTGGTTGCCAAATCGCCGAATGATTTTATTAAGAGCCTAAGCAAACCCCTGGGGGACAGGACAGCCAATCGAGAAGTTACCCAGGCACTAAAAGACCTGAATATCAGCGACGACGATCGCCGCCCCTATGCCATGCGACTATTGCGGGGAAGATTAGAAGCGAATCTATCGGGCTTGCTAGGCCCATCTATAGCAAGAGAAATTATCGATAGCTATTTACCCTATAGCATCGTTTCGCAGTATGGCAGCTCGGATTTGAATGTCATCGAAAACCGTATCGAGGCTTATCGCAGCAATCTGTCAGGAATGGCTGCTGATCTGGATAGTTTAAGACGCTATCACCGCCAAATACTGTTAGACCTGCCCCTGGGGGTCTGTTCCCTAAGCTCTGACAATGAAATAGTTATATGGAATCGCGCACTCGAGGAATTTACCCAGATTAATGCCGCCGATGTTATAGGTTCACAACTAGCCGATCTGCCAGAGCCCTGGCTATCACTGCTTGAAAATTTCGTTAATGAAGATGCCAACCACTCGTATAAAACCAACTTCGATTTAAGCGGTCACAAAAAATCGGTAAATCTTCATAAGGCATTGATTGAAAAACGTAGTGACCAGGGATCCAGCCACGAAGGTGTTATCGTTTTGCTGGAAGACATAACCGAAATGGAAATTCTGGAAGCCGGCCTGACTCATAGTGAAAGGCTGGCCTCCATCGGTCGATTGGCCGCAGGCGTCGCCCACGAAATTGGCAACCCAATCACGGGCATTGCCTGTCTTGCACAAACTATCCGCGATGAATTTGAGAGTGATGAATTGCAGAACCTTGCCGCTCAAATTATCGAACAAACGAATCGCACTTCAAAAATACTTCAGGCGCTAGTCAATTTCGCCCATGCCGGAGCCAACAAGACCCATTACGAACACGAGATTGTAGTAATAAGTGACTGCATGGAAGAAGCCAAGACGCTCATTTCTCTCGATACAAAAAGCAAAGATTTACAGTTCCAACTCGAGTGTGACCCAGAGGCGAAAATTCTGGGCGACTCACAGCGATTGCTCCAGGTTCTGGTTAATCTGATCAATAATGCCAGAGACGCCAGCCCCATAGATGGCAAAATTTCCCTGCAAGCCAGAATCGAAGGAGATCAGGTCCGGATTGCTATTACCGATGAAGGCATCGGAATCCCAGCCGTAATCAGAGACCGAATATTCGATCCATTTTTTACCACCAAAGAAGCTGGTGAAGGCACAGGATTGGGATTGTCTCTGGTATTCAGCATAGTTGAGGATTTAGATGGAGATATTGATATAATTAGCCCTGCCAACAAAATTAACCACACCGGTACACAGGTAATACTGCGATTTCCCTGTTATCATGACGAATCTGAATCGAATACTGGCACCGAAAATCAACAAGCCAATATGCAACAAGCTGTTTAAGTAGCCTCATGACAACAATGCATCAAGTATTAGTAGTTGAAGATGAAGTGGTCATTCGTACCGCTTTAAAGCGATTGCTTGAGCGTCATGAATATAAAGTGAGTGAAGCCGGCACAGTCAAAGAATCTTTAGAAATGTATAACATGGATGACTTTGACGTAATCATCAGTGATTTGCGTTTACCGGGCGCACCCGGCACAGATTTAATCAAAGCAACAACCACACCCGTTCTAATAATGACCAGCTACTCAAGCATTCGTTCTGCAATTGATTCGATGAAGCTCGGAGCAGTAGACTATATCGCCAAGCCGTTCGAGCACAATGAGCTTATCGAATCTGTCGCCAAAGTTATTCGAGAACACCGCGGCAAAAAGAAACAAGCAAAACCAGAGCTCGGAGATTTTGAGCCGCCAGTGCATGGCATGATTGG
>JABMOK010000045.1 GCA_013204155.1 Pseudohongiella sp.
ATGGCCATAGTCCTTGGCAAGTATGACAACGCGACAGCGGCGCGCGACAGGCCGCGCCCGAAGGGGCCTCCAGCCGATTCCGGCCTCAGCGTTGAAGCTTTTCGCCAGGCCGACGCATGGCTTCAAATCTTCGCCTTGATGCCGAAATCGGCTGGAGGCCAGAGATGCTGTATCGTTGTTCAAAGACACCCTAGTGCCTGAAATGTCGGATTGAGGTGAATACCATGGCAATGTTAGCCTCATCGGCAGCGGCAATAACTTCATTGTCGCGCATCGAGCCGCCCGGTTGAATAACGGCGGTAATACCTGCTTCCGCCGCCGCGTCGATACCATCCCTGAACGGAAAGAAAGCATCAGAAGCCATCACCGATCCTTCGACTACCAAATTTTCGTCAGCGGCCTTTATGCCGGCGATTCTGGCGCTGTATACGCGGCTCATCTGGCCGGCTCCGATACCGATGGTTTGATTGTTCTTGCAATAAACGATGGCATTGGATTTAACGTATTGTGCAACAGACCAGGCGAACAGCAGATCGCGAATCTCGTCTTCCGAAGGAGCCCTGGCGCTGACTACTTTTAAATCGTCACGAGATATCTCATGAATATCTCGATCCTGCACCAGCAGTCCGCCGTTGACGCGCTTGTAGTCAAGATCTGCCGTGCGCGAAGCGGGCCATTGCCCGCAAGACAAGACGCGGACGTTTTGCTTTGTGGCGGTAATTTTCAATGCCGCCTCAGATATCGAGGGAGCAATAATGACTTCCGTGAACTGCTGGTCCACGATGCGTTGAGCCGTCTCGGCGTCCAGTTCGCGGTTAAAGGCGATTATGCCGCCGAAGGCCGAGGTCGGATCTGTTTGAAAAGCCAGTTCATAGGCTTTCAGCACGGAGTCGGCGATGGCGACGCCACAGGGATTAGCGTGTTTTACGATGACGCAGGCCGGATCGGTAAAGGACTTCACGCATTCCAGTGCCGCGTCGGTATCGGCTATATTATTATAGGAGAGTGCCTTGCCCTGTAATTGTTGTGCCGTGCTAATGCAGGCCTGTGCGGGATTCTTTTCAACGTAAAATGCCGCCTGTTGATGAGGGTTCTCGCCGTAACGCATTTCCTGGGCTTTGATGAATTGGGTATTGAAGGTACGAGGAAAGCCCGTATTCGAGTTGGCGTCTGAGTCTGCGCTCAACGCGTTAGGCAACTTCGTCCCCAAATAATTGGCGATGGCGCCATCATAGGCGGCGGTGTGCTCGAAGGTCTTAACCGCCAGATCGAAACGCGTGTCCTGATCCAGACTGCCACTATTTGAATTTAATAGATCGATGATGCCGTCGTAATCGGATGGGTTGACGACCACGGCCACAAAACGATTGTTCTTGGCGGCCGCGCGCAACATGGTAGGCCCGCCGATATCGATATTCTCAATAGCCGTAGGCAGATCACAATCGGGATTGGCAACGGTGGCCTCAAAGGGATAGAGATTAACAACCACCAGATCGATCGGGGGTATGTCATGTTCAGCCATGACGGCCTGATCGATATCCCGGCGCGCAAGAATGCCGCCGTGTACTTTGGGATGCAAGGTCTTCACCCGGCCGTCCATCATCTCGGGAAAGCCGGTGTATTCGGATATCTCCACGGCAGGAATCCCCTCAGAGCTCAGCAACTTGTAGGTGCCGCCGGTGGAGAGAATTTCAATATTGAGTTGGTGGAGCGCTTTTGCGAAGGGAACAATGCCAGTCTTGTCGGAAACACTAATCAATGCACGACGAATGGCAGCAGAGTTTTCTGTTGTCATAGGGCTATCTTTGCTTCTGTTGCGTAGTGGGTGTTGATGCAAAACCGGTGCTTTAAATTCTTTCCTCAGCTAAATCTTGTTCGCGGAGGGCTCCGATCGATGGATTTTAAAGTAAACCGTACTGCTTTAATTTCGTGCGTAGCGTACCACGGTTCAAACCCAGCATGATAGACGCCTTGCTTTGATTGTTGCCGGTATGGCGCATTACAGCCCTTAGCAGAGGGGCTTCCACTTCTGACATTACCAACTGGTGTAAATCAGTAACGAGTTCATTTTCTATATTAAGAAAATAGCGGCTTAGCGATTTTTCGACTTCTGATCTCAGCGTGTGTTCCTGCGGTACCGAGGAGAGAGCCGCCGGCTCTGCCAAAGACTCAATATGATCATTGCTTACGCGATCGGTAATAGCGCCGAACTTATTCATGCGGCGATGACTCCATCTTCTTCCGCCAGGTAGGAAAAATATACATGCACGCTTTCGACTTGTGCCTCGGGTGTTTGCAATTGATTAAACTGAGTCATAAATTTGCGGGATTCTGTGAGTTCCATTACGTACGCGGCAACATGTTTACGCGCATACCATACTCCTTTCACGTCACCATAGAAACCATGAAGTTTCTGTAAGTGGGAAACAATTATTGCATGCCTGTCATGCAGACTAATTTCGGCCAGCAATTTTCCCGTTTTTAGATAATGTTCAATTTCTTTAAAAATCCAGGGTCGGCCCTGAGCAGAACGGCCAATCATTAGTCCATCGGCATTGGTATGTTGCAGCACTTGCGCCGCTTTTATTGGAGAGTCGATATCACCGTTGGCTATTACAGGAATAGTCACAGACTGTTTAATCGCCGCGATGGTGTCGTATTCGGCGTTGCCTCTGAATCGACATTCTCGTGTACGACCATGCACTGTAAGCAGATGAATGCCGCAGTCTTCGGCGATGGATGCAATCTCTACTCCGTTGCGGGAATCAGGACACCAGCCGGTTCTTATCTTCAGACTCACCGGCACAGGGACGCTGGCTACTACGGCGAGCAGGATACGTCTGACCAGGTCGCTGTCTTTCAATAAGGCTGAGCCTGCGGCTTTCTTCAGCACTTTCTTGGCCGGGCATCCCATATTGATATCTATCGCGTCGGCGCCGCGCTGGACATTGAGTGCCGCGGCTTCGGCCATCAAGGCGGGATCGGAACCGGCTATTTGAACGACATGTGGGCCAATATTTTTAGGCCTAATCTGTTTCAGTCGGTTTCTTTCGATCTGCCAAAGTTTGCTATTGGAGGTAAGCATTTCGGCGACGGTTAAACCGGCGCCTTGTTCGCTACAGATTTCCCGAAACGGTGTGTCACTGACTCCAACCATCGGAGCCAGGAACAAGGCGTTTTTCAATTGATAAGGGCCGAGATTGAACATTGTTGTCTTTGAATTTCTTTAGAGCGCCTATGATAGCTGGGACACTTTTGCAGTGAAAGACTTTTGTCTGTTTTTTATTTTCCCATTTTCCGTAAATGGCTGCGCGCGGTGGTAAATAAGTTACTGCGCGATTCTTTTGCGCGGCAGTCTATAGCGAATAAAGCATAAAGCGAATAAGCAGGCAGGCTACGGTCGACGAAATGCCAGTGTGTAATTAACCGCATCGGGACCGGGGTCGATAATTTCCAAATCAATTTGTACCGGCGTCATCACCGGCATATTGACGAAAGATTGCAGGCCTGGATCCAGATATTCTGCAGTCGCGAATTCTCGCAGTGCAACAATGCCATTGGAGGCCGTATTAAAACTTAACACCATAATGGGAAAGGCTTGCGGAAATTCGGCGATGTTTCTAATGGTGATATTTACCATTAAACCATTGGCAAGTTCCGGGTGGCTTCGTACCAGCAGATTGTCGCTTCGAATCGCGCCAATATCGGAGTAGGCCGGCAGTTCGCAGATCAGCCAGTTACAGGTAAACTCGTAGAAAGGGCGTATCTGAGGGAGTTGACTATAGACCTCGATGCGTTGCCATAAGAATTGAGCCGTGAGCAATGCGCCAAGCAAAATTATTGAAAATGAGAGGGCGATGCGCCGCGGCCAATGGCTGTCTCTTGATTGCAATAATTCCAGCGGGGTGGACATTTCTCCGAGGACAACGAGGTTCTCTTTGGGTATCGCCTCAAGGGCTTCTTCGTCTTCAAGCTCGGTCTTTAAAGCGCGTGCTCGAATCGCCTCTGTGGAATCTTCGGGTCGTTCTTCAATAGCCGACTCCCGTTGCTCGCGTTCGTTCTGTGGCGGCGTTTCGGAAACGTTTTCAACTTCCGGCTTCGGCTCACTATCAGTTGCATCAGATTCGACAGAGAAGTTGGATTCATCTCCCGCGTCATCAGGCAGCTCGTCATCAGGGCGTTCGTCACCAGGTAGCTCGGCAGGGGAGGCCGCTTCATCGAGCGCTGACCAGTCCAGGATCGGTGATCTTGCATCCTCCCTGTCATTGTCCTGCTCAATATACCAATTGCTGCCACCGTCGGCATCCGGGTTAAGGGTCTCTGGCGCAGATTGCATTTGTGTATCGTGTGCATCGACCGATTCAACCTGGGTGGAATTGTCGCTGTCTTCAGTTGCGCTGTCGTCAGTTATGATACCGGCAACTTCCGGGTGAGTGTCTGGTATTTCCTGCTGATGATCTGTAATTTCGGCAGATTCTTTTTCCCCGTCGTCGGAGAGGGTCTCTGGGAAATTCGCTGCTTGTTCATGGGTATCGCTAATCGCCGAATTTTCATTCGGTTTTTTGCCGGGATTCTCATGACGTGCCTGTTCTTGTCGGAAGGGTGCTCCAAAGGTGAATGAAGCGAACAAGTTGATGCCAACCGACGATTTTTTCTCAGCCTCGGTCCCGGGCAACGCATCGGCATCGGGGAGTCGTTCATTCTCAGGCAAGCCGAGATTTATTTCTGCCTTCTTGGCCGCATCAAATGCCGCCGCAGAATCAGCTTCCGTGGATGTGGTATCAATCGATGCCGAGGACTCGGGTTTTGTCGATTCTTCGACTAGCGCTTCCCCAGCCAGCGTCTCCTCAGTTCGTCTTTCCCCTGCCAGGTTTTTCTCACCTGGTGCATTTTCAACTACAGGTTCAGGTTCGGCAAAATGCGGGTCGATGATTTCACTCTGTTGCTGTCCGGCGTGAAAATCTTCCTCTGTAACGGCTTCCTCGTCGCTATCTTTCAGAGCGGGGAGGTCAGGCGGATCATCGATTTCGGTGAGCGAGCGGCGGGTGAGGAATTTCGAAGGGTCGAAATATTCTTCCGGGTTATTGCCAACGAATACCGATTCATCGGCGTGATAGTCAGAGTCGCTATCGTTCGCTTCAATATAGTTTTGGGCGGCTTCAAAAACCGTAAGACACGCTCCGCAGCGTACTCTTCCTGCCGCCGACTCAAGTATGCGAGCATTGGTATTGAAAGTAGAATCACAGACGGGACATTGGGTAACGTTGAAAGCCATTCACAAATGCTTCGAATAGGACGTTAATGGATTGCGCTCACCGATTGTAGGTGAATCGGTAAGGCTTGCCTACCTACTTACTTACGTCGTCTGGCTGTCGACCACCGGATCCGGTCCGCTCGCCGCTGTGGAAGTGGTTCGCGTGCCCACCAATCGAACCCACTCGCCGCTTAAGGCCGGCGCTTCCATGGTAAACCACGGCCGGTAGCCGCTTAGCACCTGCTCGGCTTGATTATCGAGCAAACCCGAGAGCACAATTTTTCCGCCAGATTTTACCAGTCGGGCAAATTTTTCGGCCAGTTGCAGTAGTGGTTCTGCCAAAATATTAGCCAGCAGAATGTCGGCTTGCTGTTTTTCGACCTCTGCAGGCAGTTCATCGGGCAAATAGGCGGCGATTCGGCCGTTGCCGATATGATTACGCTCAGTATTATCGAGGGTAGCGGTAATGGCCTGAGGATCATTGTCCACGGCGATTACTCTGGATGCCCCAAGCAAGGCGGCCGCTATTGCCAACACACCGGAGCCGCAGCCATAGTCGATTACCGTGGCCTGTTGCAGGGGCATTTGTTCCAGCCATTGCAGGCACAAAGCGGTGGTGGAGTGACTGCCGCTGCCGAAGGCCAGGCCGGGATCGAGCATAATGGTAATAGCGTCGGGGTCGGGCGGGGTTTGCCAACTGGGACAGATCCACAAATTTTTGCCAAACTGCATGGCCTGAAAATCTGCCATCCAGCTTCTTTCCCAGGCCTGATCTTCGAGGATTTCAATTTCAAGATTGATCTTGTTAGTGACAGCAGGATGTTGTTGCAGCCAGAACAGCACGCCATCGAGGCAGGCCTGGTCGGCAAAAAGACCGAGGATACAGATGTTATCCCATAAAGGAGTGCTACCTGGCTCTTTTTGAAAGACGGCTTGATCTTCGGCGTCAAGATAAGTAACCGACAAAGCGCCCTGATCCAGCAAGAACTGCTCTATAGGTTCAAGATGCTCAGATTGAAGCTGAACTCTTAGCTGCTGCCATGGCATAGTGTGGAGACTCTGGTGGCTTTATGAACTTAGCTTTTTTTCTAGGTAGTGGATGTTGACGCCACCTTTTTGAAACTCGGCATCGCGTACCAGATCGCGCTGAAGTGGAAGATTGCAGCGTATTCCTTCGATCAGCATTTCATCCAGGGCAATCTGCATACGGACCAATGCCTGGTCGCGGGTATCGCCATGGCAGATTAGCTTGGCAATAAGAGAGTCGTAGTAAGGAGGCACCGTGTAGCCGCTATACAGATGGGAATCGACACGAACACCGTTTCCGCCAGGGGCATGAAACAGTTTTACCTTGCCCGGGCTTGGCAGGAAGTTAACTGAATCCTCGGCGTTAATCCGACATTCGAAGGCATGGCCTCGAATCTTAACGTCCGCCTGAGAAACAGAAAGTTTCTCGCCGCCTGCAATAAGTAATTGTTCTTTCACGATATCGATACCGGTGATCATCTCGGTTACCGGATGCTCTACCTGAACGCGGGTATTCATCTCAATAAAATAGAAACCTTCGTCCTCATACAAAAATTCGAGTGTGCCGGCGCCGCGATAGTTCATGTTCTTGCAAGCCTGCACACAGGTCTGCGCTACCTGATTTCTAATCTCGTCGGGAATGCCCGGTGCGGGAGCCTCCTCCAGTACCTTCTGATGTCGCCTCTGCAGCGAGCAATCGCGATCGCCGAGATGAATCGCATTGCCATGGCCGTCGCCGATTACCTGAATCTCAACGTGGCGAGGGTTTTCGAGGAATTTTTCCAGATACACCACGCCACTACCAAAAAACGCTTTGGCCTCGGACTGGGTAACGTAGATACCCTTTAACAGCGCCGCTTCATTGTGCACCACGCGCATACCGCGCCCGCCCCCTCCGGCGGCAGCCTTGATAATTACCGGGTAACCTATTTCCTTGGCTAATGCCAGGGTGCGGTCTTTATTGTCGTCAATAGGGCCATTGGAGCCAGGAACAGTAGGCACCCCTGCGGCGCGCATTACCGAAATGGCAGATACCTTATCTCCCATTAAGCGTATAGTTTCTGCGGCAGGGCCAATGAATACGAAGCCGCTATTTTCAACTTGTTCGGCAAAGTCTGCGTTTTCCGAGAGAAAACCATAGCCGGGATGAACGGCATCGGCGTCGGTGACTTCCATGGCCGAAATAATAGCCGGGATATTTAGATAACTGTCGGTGGGACTTGGTGGACCGATGCAAACTGATTCGTCCGCTAGACGAACATGCATCAATTCTTTGTCCGCGGTCGAATGTACCGCAACGGTTTTAATGTCCAGTTCCTTGCAGGCACGTAGAACGCGAAGAGCAATTTCACCACGGTTAGCAATTACGACTTTTTCAAGCATGTAGCATGATCCTGAGGAGGGTTTTCCGAAAACCTTTTATGTTAGTTATTTATACGTCAGTTAGATAGCTAGACGATAGTAATGAGCGCCTGATCGAATTCGACTGGCTCGCCGTCCTCGACCAGAATTGCTTCAACAACGCCGGCATGGTCAGCTTCAATCTGGTTCATCATCTTCATGGCTTCTACAATGCAGACAACATCGCCGACCTTAACGTGCTTGCCCACTTCCACAAAGGCCGGCGACGAAGGAGAAGGCGAGCGATAGAAAGTGCCAACCATCGGGGATTGAACAATATTGCCCTTGATAGGCGGGCCCTCGGCCAGCACTTCTTTAGGCGCTGCTGCCGCAGCCAGGGCCGCTACCGGTGCGGCTTGCGCTTGATAGCTTACTGCCCCAGGGGCGCAGGCACGACTGATACGCACAGACTCCTCGCCTTCCTTTATTTCGATCTCAACAATGTCTGAAGCTTCGATGAGTTCAATAAGCTTTTTTACTTTTCTAATATCCATAAGTGATTCCTGTCGCGATTATTAGTTTGCCAGTTTTCTGCATGCCGCCTGCAGGGCGAGCTCATAACCCTGGGCGCCTAAGCCGATTACACATCCAACGGCAATATCTGAGAAATAGGATTTATGTCGGAATTCTTCCCGGGTGAAAAGATTGGAAAGATGGACTTCGATAAAGGGGATCTCTGCCGCCAGGATGGCATCTCGCAAGGCGATGCTGGTATGGGTAAGGCCGCCAAAGTTAACAATCATGAACGCGGTGCCGTCTTTGCGGGCCGCGTGCAGTCGCTCAATCAAATCAGATTCCGCATTGCTTTGTAGATAACTGAATTCGTGGCCCGCCTCCGCACACTGCGTACTCAGGCGCTGGTTGATGTCATCCAGCGTGTCTGTGCCATAGATATGCGGTTCGCGGCTGCCGAGAAGGTTCAGATTGGGTCCGTGCAAAGCGAGGATGCTTGCCATGATGTGGTGTTCCTGAGGTGGACAAAGCACGCTTGAGAGCAGAGTTGTTTGCTCCTTTCGTGCCTGATTAGCTATTTTGGCTGCATTTTCTCAGAATTTAAGCGGTATTTCACCCATTATTGTGAAAAATGCTGAATTTGGGTCAAGGTGAGAGGATGAATTCATAGCGTTGGGGTGGGTAACAGAAGCCCCAGTCTGCACAACCCTGGTATTGAATAACGAGAATTGCATCGGGGCCGGGTACGGTAGTGAGGCTAAGCTCGACGCTGACGGCATCGTAATAGGCCTCAATTTCCCCGAAAAACTGGTCGGTCTTCTTCAGCCCATCGGGCAAAACGAAGTCAACAGGAAGCGCTTCTGCCTCGCTGGTTTGCTGCATACTGAAGTCAAAGGCGTGACGGTAGAGGTAATGGCCTTCAGCAAGATTCCAGTTTACTTTAAAACGGCCAGGGCTAACCGCACTGACATAAAAGGCAAAGGCTTGATCCAGTGGCAGGGGCTCAGGCTGATTGCTGAAAGCGGAGAACGAACGGGAATCCAGCTGCGCCAGGCTGAAATTGCTGAGCAGGCCAAAGAGCAGAAAAGCCAACGCGAAACGTTTGATACCCATAGGTTTAACACCCATATGTTTAACACCCATATGTCCAACACCCAGCCAGTTTGACCAGTAGAGTAGCAGGATAGTTTCCTGCCGGTGCTTTTATTGCTGATAGCGATCGAATACCAGGCAGGCATTGGTGCCGCCGAAGCCAAAACTATTGGACATCACGCGGTTCAGCTTCACCGCATCCTGACGTTGCGTCGCAATAGGTAGTCCCTGCGCCTCTTCGTCAAGATTTTCAATATTGGCAGAAGCCGCGATGAAATCATTTTCCATCATCAGCAGACTGTAGATTGCTTCCTGTGCGCCAGCGGCGCCGAGTGAGTGTCCACTCAAGGACTTGGTTGAGTTTATTACCGGGACCTTATCGGCAAAAACAGATTTAATAGCTCTTAGTTCGGAAACATCACCGGCGGGGGTGCTGGTGCCGTGAGCGTTTATATAATCAACCGGTCCTGGTAGATTGCCCATGGCCATTCGCATGGCGCGAGCACCCCCCTCGCCAGCGGGAGCAACCATGTCATAGCCATCGGAAGTTGCCGCATAGCCAGTGAGTTCTGCATAAATCTTTGCGCCGCGAGCGAGCGCATGATCCAGCGACTCTACCACCAGAACGGCCCCACCACCGGCTATTACAAAGCCATCGCGGTCTGCATCAAAGGCACGAGAAGCTTTGTCGGGCGTGTCATTGTACTTGGTTGAAAGTGCGCCCATAGCATCGAACATATGGGTCATGGTCCAGTGTTCCGCTTCGCCGCCGCCGGCAAAAACAATATCTTGTTTACCCAATTGAATCAGTTCTGCCGCATGGCCGATGCAATGTGCACTGGTAGCGCAGGCGGATGAGATAGTGTAATTAACGCCCTTTATCTTGAATGGTGTCGCCAGGCAGGCCGAAGTTGTGCTGCTCATAGTGCGAGTCACGCGGTAGGGTCCAACTTTACGCAGGCCTTTCTCGCGCATAATATCAGTGGACTCCAGTTGATCTTTGGCAGAGCCGCCGCCTGAACCTACGACCAGGCCAACACGCTCATTAGAAACTTCATCCTCTGATAGATTGGCATCGGCTATTGCTTGTTGCATGGAAAGATAGGCGTAGGCCGAAGCATCACCCATAAAACGCAGAACTTTACGATCAATTAGCTCGGCTGTGTCTATTTTTACAGAACCACTGACATGACTGCGCATGCCAATTTCAGCATAGGCCGGGTTAAAGCTGATTCCGCTTCGACCATTTTTAAGTGAATCCAGTACCGTTTCTTTGTCGTTTCCTAAACAGGAAACAATACCGATACCAGTTATAACAACGCGCTGCATAATTTCCCCCAGGCAATAACCAGAAAACTCTGATTACCAATTACCAATTACC
>JABMOK010000046.1 GCA_013204155.1 Pseudohongiella sp.
CATGACCCGCGACGAGGTCATCACCAATCTGGGAACAATCGCCAAATCAGGTACGGCCCAATTCATGGAAGCGCTAACCGGGGATGAGAAGAAAGATTCTCAACTTATCGGACAATTCGGTGTTGGTTTCTACTCGGCCTTTATCGTTGCCGACGAGGTGGAGGTGCTCACTCGAAAGGCTGGAACTGATGCCAGCGAGGCGACTCTCTGGAAATCAAAGGGTGAAGCCGATTACTCTATTGAAACGGATGAAAGAGCACAGGCAGGCACCACGGTTATCTTGCATCTTAAGAAGGCAGAAAAGGAATTTGCCGAAAGCTACAGAATAAGAAGCATCATTAAAAAGTATGCCGACCATATCTCTATACCCGTGTACATGGAGAAACAGGATTTCTCTGCGCAGCCAGACGCTGATGGGAAAAAAGCCAAAGCGGCGGATAAAGAATATGAAATAGTCAATCACGCGAAAGCGCTGTGGACTCGCTCCAGAAAGGAAGTCAACGAGGAGGAATACAAAGAATTCTACAAATACATCAGCCACGATTTTGAAGACCCCTTGCAGTGGAGTCACAACAAGGTCGAAGGCAAGCTGGAGTACACAAGCCTGCTGTACCTTCCTGCCCGTGCGCCTTATGACCTGTGGAACAGGGAAGCGGCACGTGGACTGAAACTTTACGTTCAACGGGTTTTCATCATGGATGAAGCCCAGCAGTTTCTGCCTCTGTATCTGCGATTCATGAAGGGTGTGATTGATTCCAATGATATTTCTCTTAACGTATCCAGAGAAATACTACAGAAAGACCCTGTAGTCGATTCCATGCGCAGCGCACTCACCAAGAGAGCGCTGGATATGCTGGAGAAGCTGCGCAAGAAAGATAAAGATAAATACAATAGCTTCTGGAATGAATTTGGCCAGGCGCTTAAGGAAGGTCCGGCAGAAGATTTTGCCAACAAGGAAAAAATAGCAAAATTATTGCAGTTTACCACCACCGAATCCGAAGCCGATCAGCAGGATCAAGGTCTCGAAGATTATGTTGGACGGATGAAAGAAGGCCAGGAAAAAATTTACTATCTGCCCGCTGAATCTGTAAAAGCGGGGCGCAATAGTCCACACCTGGAAATATTTCGCAAGAAGGGCATCGAGGTCATACTCATGCATGATCGAATCGATGAATGGTTAATGAGCCATCTGCAGGAATTTGATGGCAAGTCCTTGCAAGACATCAGTCGAGGCGAGTTGGATCTGGGTAAATTAGAAGATCAGGAAGATAAGCAGCAACAGGAAAAAACCGAAAAGCAATTTAAAGACTTGATCACCCGGATCAAAACCGAGCTTGGTGATCAAGTGAAAGAGGTCAGAGTCACTCATCGACTCACGGATTCACCCGCCTGCCTTGCTGTGGATGACAATGATATGGGCCTGCAAATGCGCAAGATTATGGAAGCCTCGGGGCAAGCTGTGCCCGATACCAAACCTATATTCGAAGTTAATCCGGCGCATCCTCTGGTGGCTAAACTCGATAAGGAGGCGGACGAGGAGCGTTTTGCAGACATCGTGTCGATACTGTTTGGCCAGGCCAGTCTCGCGGATGGGGGGCAGTTGGAAAACCCGGCGGATTTCTCCAGCCGCCTGAACAAGCTGCTGCTGGAATTGGTTGCGGGCTGAGAAGGACGAGACGTAGGCTTTAAAGACGCTACAGACCCTGGAAACAACACCGGCTACATTTGTTCCAGGGTTTGGATGCCGAGCAAATCCAGCCCCTGCTGCAGGCTCTCGGCACTTAGCGCGGCAAGCGATAGTCTCGAATCTCGCAGCGCTTGATCGGCCTTTAGAATGGGACAGGATTCGTAGAAGCGCATAAACGCGACCGCCAGTTCATACAGATAATTACACAGCAGATTTGGGAAACAGTCATCCGCCACCATTTCGACGATCTCTGCAAGCTGCAACACCTTGATCAAGAGGCTTCGTTCTTCCGCTTCATTGAGTGAAGTGATTTGATACTTATCTATTGCTAACTCTTGTTTTCTAAGAATACTTCGTATTCTTGCATAGGCGTACATTAAATAGGGCGCGGTATTTCCTTCGAACGACAGCATGCTCGACCAGTCAAATATGTAATCGCTGGTCCGGTTTTTCGACAGCTCAGCGTACTTCACGGCGGCGATGCCTACTTTCTCCGCGATGGCTCGACGGCTGCTCTTATCCACGTCGGGGTTCTTCTCTGATACCAGATCAAAGGCTCGACTTACGGATTCGTCTAACAGGTCCATAAGCTTGATGGTGTCACCGGAACGGGTTTTGAACGGGCGTCCGTCGCTACACATCATGGTGCCGTAGGCAATATGCTCCAGTGAAATGTTCTCAGAGCTCAGGCCAGCAGCCCTGGCGACGGCGAATACCTGTTGAAAGTGTAGCGATTGCCTCGCGTCGACTACATACAGGGAGCGATCCGCGTTAAGCGTATGCGACCTGTATTGGATAGCCGCCAGATCCGTTGTGGCATACAGATAGCCCCCATCAGACTTCTGGATAATAACCGGCAGTGGGTCCCCATCCTTGCCGCTAAACTCCGGCAAAAAAACGCAACGGGCACCATCGGATACCGACAGCAGTGACGCCGCATCCAAGGCCTTAACAATTCCTTCCAACTCATTGTTATAAAAGCTTTCAGCCTTTAAATCTTCTCGCCGCAGGGTGACGTTTAATTTCTCATACACCGCATGGCAATGCTGCAGAGATTGCTCGATGAACTGCTTCCATACCGCGAGATGATCTGCATCCCCCCCCTGTAACTTCACCACGCTACGGCGCGCAATTTCGGCAAACGCCGGGTCGCTGTCGAAACGCTGTTTGGCGGCGCGATAAAAAGTCTCCAAGTCGGCCAACTGGGTCGGTAAATCCTCGTTATCCTGCATAACTTCGCGCATGTAAGCGATTAACATGCCGAATTGTGTGCCCCAATCTCCAACGTGGTTTTGGCGAACGATATGATGGCCCTGGCGTTCCAGTACCCGTGCCAGGCAGTCTCCTATAATAGTGCCGCGCAGATGTCCTACGTGCATCTCCTTGGCGAGATTGGGAGATGAATAATCGATCACTATGGTCTTGGCTTCCGGCGTAGCGGGGATTAGCAGTTGGCTATCACGCTGCACGATGTCGGCTCGCAGCAACAAGGCCTGATTAGACAGGTGAATATTGATGAAGCCGGGGCCGGCGATTTCGATGTGATCGATGAGCTTTTCATCGCGCGCTTCGATTTTCTCCACCAGTTGAGCGGCCAACTGGCGCGGATTTGTCTGCAACTGCTTGGCGATAGCCATCACACCGTTAGCTTGATAGTCGCCGAATTCAGGCTTCGAAGCGGTGATAACATTGGCATTGCAGTCCGCGATGCCAGAAATTTCTGTCAGGCAGCTGCCGACCAATTGATTTAGAGTTTTTTTAAGGGTTTCCATCAGTTTGAGCTAGCTTAAAAAGGAGTGGATTGTACACCAATAAGAATCCAACAGATTGCTGTAAGATAGCGAATTCTCGAAATTTCCCCAACAGCCCTGGTGCAAGGTGAGCAGTAGCAAAGTGAGTAACAGTGAAAGCGTACAATGGGTCGAAGTGCTGGAGGCGCAAAGTGGCCAGCGACTCGATAATTTCCTGCTTAGGCGCATGAAAG
The DNA here is from genome assembly GCA_013204155.1 of Pseudohongiella sp. GTDB lineage: Bacteria > Pseudomonadota > Gammaproteobacteria > Pseudomonadales > Pseudohongiellaceae > UBA9145. Next base: position 3,672 of record JABMOK010000046.1, read on the forward strand.
GCGTCCCCAAATCACGCCTCTACCGCCTCATCCGCCGCGGTGAGGTCCGGGTGAACAAAAAACGCTGCAAGCCGGAGCACAAGCTGGTTATTGGCGATGAAGTGCGAATTCCGCCCTATAGTGGCAGCGATAGCCCGCAAGTGGGTAAGCCAAGCCCGGCCCTGCAGAAATTTCTGCTAGAAAGTCTCTTGTATGAGGATGAGCAAGTACTGGTGATCAATAAGCCGGCAGGGCTGGCAGTGCATGGAGGCTCGGGCATACGTCTGGGACTTATCGAGGCAATACGACAGAGTAAGCCAGAATGGGGTGAGTTAGAATTAGCCCATCGCCTGGATCGAGCCACATCCGGGTGTTTGGTAATTGCCAAAAACGCTAGTTTTTTAAAGCACATACAGAAACAACTTAAACTAAGAACTGTTAAAAAAAATTACCTGGCCCTGGTGCATGGCAAATGGCCGGAGAGTCTGCATGAAGTCAATGTGGCGCTACAAAAGGATGCGGTAGGTGACAGTGAACGGGTGGTGCGGGTTAAGGCAACAGGCAAGCCTTCCTTAACGCGATTTGCCGTACGACAGCGCTATCGAGGAGCTACTCTCATCGAGGCCATGCCCGAAACCGGACGCACGCATCAGATCCGCGTCCATTGCCAATATGCAGGCCACGGAATTGTAGGAGACTCGAAGTACACCAGCAAGGGCAGTAGCGGAGCATTATCCGAGGTAAAAAACCTCTGCTTACACGCCTGGAAAATCCAGTTCACCGAGCCTAATTCTGCCAGTTTAATAAAAGTAGAGGCGCCATTGGATAATCATCTCGATTCTTTGCTGGCTCGCTTAGTAAAAATCTAACGATTTCAGGTGGATAAGAGAGTTTAACCCGGCGAAAACAATTCCATAAATCTTTGACAGATGGCAGTCATACGCCTATTATTGCGCGCCTATGTCAGATAGCCCGATACCAGTCTACGTTGACACTCGAAAAGCCTTCCTGCAAGAGGGTAAAATCAGTGGTGAGGTGAGCCTGGACAGAATGCCAAGGTTTCAGGATTCTCTGGCAAATAAGGCCGGGGCAGTGCACGTTGAACTAAGCTTCGATCTCAATGAATCAAAGCGGCGTATAATAAGCGGGCATTTACAGGCTGAGGTCGAAGTTGTGTGTCAGCGTTGCCTGGAGCCTACAGCTATAGCCTTGGCGGACGACATAAAGCTGGCATTAGTGAAAGACGAAGCCGCCGCGGAAGGATTGGATTCAGGGCTTGATCCCTGGATCTGTGAAGATCATAAGCTGGATGTTGCGGCGCTGGTAGAAGAACATCTCATACTCTGCATGCCGCTGGTTAGCTATCACCAGAAAGGTGAATGTATTAGCAGGAAGAATTATGTCGTTGGACAGCACAATGCTGGAGGCGAAGGACAATCAGACCGAGCCGGTGAGAACCCATTCTCAGTACTTAAATCACTTAAGAAAAGTGATCTAACTGATTGATATAGAAAATAAAGAATTCGTATTTAGGAGATAGAAATGGCAGTTCAAAAGAGCAAGGTTACCCGTTCAAGACGGGGCCAGAGACGTTCCCATGATGCTTTGACCGGTCCTACATTGTCGACTGACAAGACAACCGGCGAGGTTCATCGTAGACATCACATAACAGCTGATGGCTTCTACAAAGGTAAGAAAGTACTGGATCTCGGCGAAGATTAATCTTGAGTTCCAGTAAACGCATAGCTATTGATGCTATGGGTGGCGATGGCGGCGTAAACGTAACAATTCCCGCCAGCGTGCAAGCCTTGGAGTTAAATCCTGATTTATCACTCTTTCTGGTTGGCGATGAGCACCGGATACAGCCTTTTTTGGCCTCGATTAATGCACCGCTTCGATCCCGCATCAGCCTATTACATACAACCGAATGCATAAAGGACGATGACAAGCCCGGCAACGCGCTGCGTAACGCCAAGCAATCATCAATGTATCTGGCTGTCGAACTGCTTAAGAACGGCGATGTCGAGGCCATGGTCAGTGCCGGTAACACCGGCGCTCTGCTGATGATTGGCCGACATCTTCTACAGACCATCAGAGGCATCCAGAAACCCGCCATTGTCGCTACCATACCCGGAGCGAGCCGCCAATGTTACCTGTTAGACGTAGGGGCTAATCTAGACTGTAGTGCGCAGCAGTTATTCGAATTTGCGGTGATGGGCTCGGTGCTGGCTGAGTCCTTGTTAGGTGAGGCACCCCGCGTTGGGCTGCTGAACATTGGCTCTGAACAGTACAAGGGCACCGATGAAGTAAGAGCCGCAGGCGCGCTCATGGAGCGCTGTCCAGATCTCAACTATACCGGCTTCATCGAGGCCAATGCCTTGTTTGAAGGTACGGCGGATGTCGTGGTGTGTGATGGTTTTGTCGGCAATGTGACCATTAAGACCAGTGCCGGTGTCGCTAATGTGGTGGAGAAACTGCTGGCCAAGCAGAGGGAAGTCGATAACCTGAATCAGGCTACGGATTCACCCTCTTCGCAAATGCTGCAGAGGCTGAGTGCGCAGATCAATCCTCATCGCTTCAATGGTGCAAGCTTGTTGGGTTTGCAGGGAAGTATAGTAAAGAGCCACGGCAATGCGACGATTGAGGGGTTTGCCTATGCGATACAGCAGGCTGTCACCGAAATTGAAAATGCCGTACCGCAATTGATTGCCCAAAAAGTTGCTGCCATTATGCAACAGAGCTAAGTTGAAAAACCGGAAGGGGTATAAGAAAATCTAGTTCTGGATCAATAACTAACTCGATAACTAACTCAATAATTAACTCAATAATTAACTCAATAGTTAACTCAACAATTAACAGCACAATAAGCCTAAGAATGATGGACTCAATAGCAGTGAGTCTAGGATCTGAGAGAGACAATTAATGCAGAAATTTGGTTTCGTTTTCCCTGGGCAGGGCTCGCAAAAACTCGGAATGCTGAGTGATTTGGCGAGGGATCAGGCTATTATCGAACGAACATTTGCCGAGGCTTCCGAAATTCTACAAATGGATTTATGGGAAATAGCGCAACATGACAGTGCTAATAACCTGGATCAGACCGAGATAACCCAACCGGTATTGCTGACCTCTTCAATAGCCATCTGGCGGCTGTGGAATCAGCTACAGGCGGTCAAGCCTTCGATTCTCGCCGGCCATAGTCTGGGTGAATACTCAGCCTTGGTTTGTGCCGAGGTGATCAGTTTCGCCGATGGGCTAAATTTAGTGCATAAACGGGGTCAGTTTATGCAGTCGGCAGTCCCACCGGGGACAGGTAAAATGGCGGCAATTGTGGGCCTGGATAACTATAAGATTAATGAAATTTGCCAACAGGCAGCGGCGGGGCAAGTTGTCTCGGCGGCTAACTTCAATTCAGCGGGACAAACCGTAATTGCCGGAGACGCCGACGCCGTGGATCGCGCCATGGTCCTGTGCAAGGAAGCGGGTGCCAAGCGCGCTCTGGCGCTGAATGTCAGCGTGCCTTCCCATTGTGCGCTCATGCGACCTGCTGCCGTGTTGTTGAAACAGGAACTCGACAAGGTTGAATTTAATGGGGCAACGATCCCGGTGGTACAAAATGCCACTGCGCAGATCAATACTGACCCTGTTCAGATAAAGGAAAATCTAATAAAGCAATTGTATGCGCCTGTTCTATGGGTAGATTCTGTTCAATTACTCCACAAGGCTGGTGTCACTAAATTAATTGAGTGCGGTCCGGGAAAAGTGCTCTGCGGTTTGATTAAACGCATTGAATCCGAGCTGGCGTGTTTTGGTAGCGATACTACGCCGAGTCTGAATAGTGCGATTGCAGAAGTTTCAGACTAGACAGCGCATTTTTCCACTCTCAAGCAACAAAGTTTACTAAACAGGAGTACGCAATGAGCGATTCATCCGCAATAGCTCTGGTTACAGGTGCAAGCCGAGGCATAGGCCGAGCTATCGCACTGGAATTGGGCAACCGGGGCTTTACCGTCGTGGGCACAGCTACCACGGCAATGGGTGCGCAGCAGATTACTGCCTATCTGGCGGAGCAGCAAATAAAAGGCGGCGGGATGAGTGCCGATGTTTCCTCTGCCGAGTCCGTCGCCGCCCTGCTTGCCGGTGTCGAGCAAGAATATGGCGTAGTCTCGGTTTTAGTAAATAATGCCGGTATCACGCGTGACAACTTATTGATGCGTATGAAAGAAGATGAGTGGGCCTCAGTAATCGATACCAATCTTGGTTCTATGTATCGGCTCTGCAAGGCCTGTGTAAAGGGCATGACCAAGGCTCGCAGGGGCAGGGTTATCAACATCAGTTCTGTGGTAGCTTCCAGTGGCAATGCCGGGCAGACGAACTATGCGGCGTCCAAGGCGGGCATAGAAGGTTTTACCCGTGCTTTAGCCAAGGAAATCGGCTCTCGTGGTATTACCGTAAACGCGGTAGCTCCGGGCTTTATCGATACAGATATGACCCGCGATTTGCCGGAAAAGCAAACCGAAATTCTATTGTCATCAATTCCACTGGGTCGCCTCGGGCAGCCGGAAGAAATCGCCGCGGTAGTAGGCTTCCTCGCCTCCGATAATGCGGCGTATATTACCGGGGAAACCATTCATGTGAATGGCGGTATGTACATGGGTTGATACCCTAAGTAACTGAGTTTAATCGAAGTTTAATGATCAATAGTAATTTTTTAATTTAAACATTACATCGTTATCAAATAGGGGTAAACTTGCGTCCTGAAATAGACGGCGGATTGACTGCGAGGCAACCGTCACAAAAAGGCAGCAAGAAATGCCTGAAGAAACATAGGTTTAGGAGCTAATAAAAAATATGAGTAGCATAGAAGAGCGGGTTAAAAAAATTGTCTGCGAACAGCTCGGCGTTAAAGAAGACGAAGTAAAGCCTTCTGCGTCATTTGTAGAAGATTTGGGTGCAGATTCTCTGGATACTGTGGAATTGGTGATGGCTTTGGAAGAAGAGTTCGAAACCGAGATCCCGGATGAAGAAGCGGAGAAGATCACTACCGTTCAACTGGCCTGTGACTACATCAACTCACACCTGTAAGACTGAATAGATCAAACAAGCTAAAGCTACTCTGGAGTATTCTTGAGTAGCTTTTGTTTATTTGGCGATAAGTATTTAGAGACAGGGGAGCGCACTATTGAACGCTAGACGGGTAGTAGTAACCGGGCTTGGTCTTATCACCCCGCTAGGGAATGATGTCGATACAGCCTGGACAGCTATCAAGAATGGTCAGAGCGGCATTACCATGCTCGATCGTTTTGACACCAGTGAATTTAGCACGCGATTTGGCGGTTCAATTAAGGACTTTGATTGTACCGACTATATGCAAGCCAAAGACGCCCGGCGCATGGACATATTCATGCACTACGGCATTGCGGCAGGGGTGCAGGCGTTTCAGGATTCTGGTCTGGAAGATTCTAACTTCAATCCGGAGCGTGCCGGAGTAGCCATTGGTTCCGGCATCGGCGGCATTGTCAGTATCGAAAACAATTCGCTTCTCGTACACAAATCTGGTCCTCGTAAAATTTCTCCATTTTTTGTTCCCGGCTCGATTATCAACATGACTGCGGGAACCCTCTCTATTCGCTTCGGCTTGCAAGGGCCCAATATAGCGATAACAACTGCCTGTACTACCGGCACACACAATATCGGTATTGCCGCGAACATGATTGCCAACAATCAGGCCGAGGTAATGTTGGCAGGCGGCTCCGAAATGGCGACCTCGCCAGTCGGTCTGGGTGGGTTCTGTGCGGCCCGCGCCTTATCAACCAGAAACGATGATCCACAACATGCCAGCCGACCCTGGGATAAAGACAGAGACGGTTTTGTGCTCAGTGATGGTGCCGGCATCATGCTGCTGGAAGAACTAGAGCACGCGCGGAAACGCGGGGCAAATATCTATGCCGAATTAGTGGGGTTTGGTATGAGCGGGGATGCCTATCATATGACATCGCCGCCGGAGGGCGGGACAGGCGCGGCATTGTGTATGCGCAACGCACTATTGAGTGCGCAGATGGATCCCTCCCAAGTAGACTATGTCAACGCCCATGGCACGTCTACGGTAGCCGGGGATATTGCTGAAACCCTGGCGATAAAATCTGTCTTTGGGGCACATGCGAAAGATCTTTGTGTCAGTTCGAGCAAGTCGATGATGGGTCATCTACTCGGCGCCTCAGGCTCGGTAGAGGCGATTATTTCTGTGCTGACATTAAGAGACCAGGTCATTAGCCCAACCATAAATCTGGACAATCCCAGCGAGGGCTGCGATCTGGATTATGTGCCACACAACAGTAGAGAACAGGAAGTCAATGTGGTTCTCTCTAACTCATTTGGTTTTGGCGGCACTAATGGCAGCCTTATCTTCTCCAGATTCAGCTAGCGGGCGAGCAGCAGAATCGCTGTCTGACTAGCTAAACTTAGGTGGATGCACCCTTGCAAAGTTTGATCAACGGGCAGCCGACAAATTTAATTTCTATCGCTGATCGCGGCTTTCAATACGGTGATGGTTGTTTCGAAACCGTGCGCGTCGCCGGCGCTCATCCAGTGCTGTTGGAAGCTCATTTAAACCGGCTGGAAAATTCTTGCCAGCAGCTTGGTATTCCGCTTCCGTTAACGACTCTGATGCAGGAAATTGAACAGTTATTGCTCAGCAACAACTGGCCCCATGCTGTGCTCAAAATCACCATTACGCGGGGTGTCGGCGGAAGAGGCTACCGACCCGATCCGCACGGGCAGAGTAACCGTATTGTTCAGCTGTTTGCATATTCTACGGCCGAGTCTCCGGCAGACGGCAATGGCATTGAGCCGGGTGTCAGTGTAATGCTGTGCCAGCATCGACTCTCAAGCAATCGCGCCTTGGCGGGGATGAAGCACCTCAATCGACTCGATCAGGTATTGGCAAGCAGGGAAATCCCTGAGCAGTTTGCCGAAGGTCTGTGCATGGATCAGGCGGGCTATCTAGTAGAAGGCTGCAAGAGTAATCTGGTTCTGCTAAGAGGCGACAAGCTGATCACTCCGGATCTCTCTGAGTCCGGAGTCAACGGCATAATGCTGCAGTACTTGTTGAACAGATTTAGAGAAGATGGGTTAACGGTAGAATCGGCAAGAGTAAGCTTTGAAGAGCTGAACGATATCGGGGAAGCATTCCTGTGCAACAGCGTTTTTGGCGTGTGGCCAGTGATAAAACTAAGCGGAAATGCTACTGTATTTTCCTGGCCAGTCGGATCTAAAACCCAACAAGCTATTCACTATAAAAATGAAATATTTAACGCTGCCCGCTAAGCCACTACTTCGAAAAATTGCAGTAGCGAGTGTGTTGCTTTTAGTGCTGGCACTTGTTTCTGTGCTGTTTTCGCTCCGCTTCCTCTACTCTCCAATTGACGCTCTGAATGTTCCACCGGCTTCAGATGCTGCCGCCCAGCCAGTGCTGATTGAAGTAAGAGCAGGAAGCTCCCTATCGCGCGTTACCGAGGAATTGAACGCATCGGGATATCTTCAGTATCCACTGTTATTCAAATTACTGGCAAAATTACAGGGGGTAGAAAATGCGATCAAGACTGGGGAGTATGAATTACAGACGGGCCTGTCACCCGCCCATCTATTGGCGAAGATAGTACAGGGAGATACTGTTCAGTACCGAGTAAGACTACTTGAAGGCTGGACCTTCAAGCAGGCATTGGAGGCAATTTGGGCGAGTGAAAAAATAAGCAAAAATCTCGAGTCACTGAGCCTTGAAGAAATTGCCGGGTTAATGAGTCTGGATACGGAACATCCTGAAGGGATGCTATTTCCCGATACTTATTTCTACACCAAGGATACAACTGATCTGGAGTTATTAAGCAGAGCAAACAGCCGATTAGACAGCGTATTGAATGATGCCTGGAATTCCAGGTTGGGCGCATTGCCCTATGAAAATAAGTACCAGGCATTAATCCTGGCATCGGTAATCGAAAAAGAGTCGGCAAACAATAGTGAGCGAGGAGATATAGCCGGAGTCTTCATCCGGCGCCTCGAATCAGGAATGCGATTACAATCTGACCCAACAGTTATTTATGGAATGGGCGAGGCTTACGATGGGAATATTCGGCGACAGGATCTAACCACGGTGACGGCATATAATACCTATAGAATTAATGGTCTGCCGCCAACGCCAATAGCGCTTGCTGGTTTGGAATCAATCACCGCCGCTCTCAATCCTTTGCCATCGGATTATTTGTATTTTGTCTCTAAAGGTGACGGGAGTCACTATTTCTCGAGCTCGCTCGAAGAGCACAATAAAGCGGTAAGGCAATATCAGTCTCCAGCAGCGACGCAATGACACAATTAAACCCGAATTTTAGATTAAGGGACTAAGAGTAATGCAGAATAAGCGCGCATATTTCATCACCATGGAAGGCATTGAGGGTGTTGGCAAAAGCACTAATATCGGGACTATTACCGAGTATCTGGACACCAAAGGCATTGAGTACATTGTGACCAGAGAACCTGGAGGTACACGCCTGGCCGAGAAGATTCGTGAGTTGCTATTGGAAGACGAAGTAGAACCCGTCACAGAATTGACGGAATTATTATTGGTATTTGCGGCCAGAGCTCAGCATGTTGAAACATTGATCAAGCCAGCACTGATGGCTGGCAAGTGGGTGATTTCCGACCGCTTTACCGATGCTACATTCGCCTATCAGGGAGGAGGGCGGGGTGTTGATCGTGGCACAATAAAACAATTGCAATCTATGGTGCAAGACGAGCTTACACCGGATCTAACAATCATATTAGATCTCGATCCGCAAACGGGTATGCAACGGGCAATGAAACGCGGCAAGCTGGATCGCTTCGAACGAGAAGAATTAGAATTTTTTGCAAGAGTAAGACAGACCTATCTCGATATCGCTATGGCTGATCCGCGCCGCTGCGTGATTATCGACGCCTCGCAAAAACTGGAAACGGTGAAGTCTGACCTGATCGAGGTGTTAAAACAAAGACTAAATATCAAAATTGATGGCTAAATTGATGGTTAAATTGATGGTTAAATTGATGGTTAAATTGATGGTTAAGCTATGAATGATAGTCACTTAAATCAACCGGGATTGGAGTATTCGGCGCCGCTTCCCTGGCAGATTCCCCTATGGCAACAACTTAGCGAGCTATTCGAGAGCAAGCAACTCGCTCATGCCTATTTATTCCACGGCGATTCAGCCATGGGAAAATCACAGTTTGTCAGTGCGTTAGCGCATTTCCTGTTATGTCAAAATAAATCTTCCACCAGTGCTTGTGGTACATGTGCGAACTGTAAGCAAGGTGGGGCAAACTACCATCCAGATATTTTACAAATTGCGCCAGAAGAAGGCAGTAAAGACATTAAGATTGATCAGATAAGAGCCATGTCTGAGTTCGCGATTCGCACTAGCCATACCGGGGCGGCAAAAATTATCATTATCCATAACGCCGAGCACTTAAATGCCAATGCGGCGAATGCCTTGTTAAAAACCCTGGAAGAACCCACCCCTAATACCTACTTGTTTTTGATAAGCGACCTGCCGGGAAGATTGGTGGCGACCATTCGCAGTCGATGCCAAAAACTGAACTTCCCCACGCCTTCCCGCGAACAGGCCAGCGAATGGCTTCAATCCATTTTGGGCAGTAGCGCCGGCATCGATGCGTTATTAAATGCAAGCGGGAACAATCCTGTTCGGGCACTGGCATTAGCCGATGGTGATCAGCTGCAGACCAAACAGCAATTTCTCGCCAGCTTGTGCGAGCTCGCCCTGGGCAAAGTTTCAATCCAGTTTGTGCTCGGACTGTCGGCGAAAATAGGAGAACTTGATGTATTAGGGTATTTAGCGTCAACCTCGTCTATATTAGTTAAGTGTCTGTTGTCGAATGAGGAAACAGGTAAAGAGCCGAGGGAAGTCGAACAGCCCACACTAGCCCTGTACGCCGTACTGGCGTCGTCCCACGACAAAGTAAATTCCACGGCAAAAAGATTATTGCGATTCAACTCGGAGGTAGAGCAGGCCAGGAGACAGTTGGCGGCGAGCACAAACCCTAATCCGCAATTAATTATGGAATCATTGCTATGGCATTGGAGCAAGATTGCACAGAGCAAATAGTCAGGCTAATTAGAAAGCAGGGCTGGCGTATTCAGCAAGGAAGATGATATGAGCAGACGAAATGGAATTTTGTCTTTGTCGATTAATACCATGCAGGCGCTCCACAGCGCCTATATGCCTTTCCTGATCAATGGCGGACTATTTCTATCAGTTTCCACCCGCTATCAAATTGGCAGCGAGGTATTTCTCATTTTAAAGCTAATGGACAATTCAGAAAAAATCGCCCTCTCCGGAAAAGTGGTCTGGGTGACTCCACCACGCGCACAGGGAGTCAGGAAGGCCGGGTTTGGGATACAATTTGCTAATCGCGGGTCGCTTGCAAAAACGAGAATAGAAAATTTGCTGAAAGGGCAGTCCGATCAGGAACAGGCGACCCAGACCCTGTAGTTGAAATTGTCAGTTGGAATTGTCAGTTGAAATTGTCAGTTGAAATTGCCAGTTGAACTCTCTAATTTAACTCTCCAATTGAAGTAAGCAGTTGAATTAAACGATTAATATTTGTAGCAGATTTAACTTTAGGCCGTAACGTTTTACTTCGCCATCAGCCGCCTTAGCCGGCCAACTCCCGCTGGATTAGTTCTACTACGTATTCCCCTATAGCAAGGCTTGCCGTCAACCCTGGTGACTCAATACCAAACAATTGAATGAGCCCCTTCATGTCGCTACCCGATGAATCCTGAATAGAAAAGTCGGCTGCCGGCTGATCGGGCCCGGTAAGTTTCGGCCGAATACCCGAATAGGCTGGCAACAACTTGTCTCTGCAGATGCCTGGAAAATATTTACCTATTTCCTGCGCGAACACTTCCGCTTTGCTGGCATCAATGGCGTAAGTTATTTCGTTCACAAAGCTACTGTCTGGCCCAAATCGAAGTTGCGCGGACAAATCAAGGGTGGCGTGAATTCCCAAGCCAGGGGCATTGGCTTCCTGCATTGGGTAGATCAGATGACTGAAGGGGTTACGTCCTGTGTAGCTGAAGTAGTCACCCTTGCAGGGATGCAATTCGGGAATACTGTTAAACGTGTTACCACCGATTTGCGCCGCCAATGATTGCGCATAGAGTCCTGCACTATTGATGAGGCAGCGACACTCGAATCGATAAGTTTCGGGATTATTCGCCGCATCGATTTCGGCATGCACCACAAAGCCCTGAGTCAGCGGATCGAGCGAAACGACTTTCGTACGTGGCGAAAATTGAACGCCGGAATTTTCTGCCTGGTGAAGCAAGCTCTGCATATAGCTGTGGCTGTCGATTATTCCCGTCGATGGAGATAGCAGGGCGGTATGGGATTTCACTGCGGGTTCGATTACCGCCAATCGCTGCTTATCTATCCATTGCAGGTCCAGCACACCATTTTCTTCCGCTTTTACTTTTAGCGCCTGCAGCTGATCGATCTCGGTTTCTTCGGCGACGATTAATTTTCCTATGCGCTTAAAGGGGATGTCGAATTTTTCGCAATGAGAATACAGCAATTGTTTGCCCCGCAGGCAGAGTTTCGCTTTCAGACTGCCTGTTGGGTAATAAATACCTGCATGGATAACTTCGCTGTTACGGCTGCTGGTATGCTGACCAAAACTGGTTTCTTGCTCGAGCAACAAAATACTTAACTTGCTAAATTCCGCTGTGGCAGAAAGTTGTCGAGCGATGGCCAGGCCGACAACTCCAGCCCCAATAATGCAAATGTCGAATTTATCCAAAGCCGCTACCGAATTAGTGTGAGTATCATCATAACAGTGTGTAATTTAATACGGCTTGCAACAAGGATTTATGCGCTCAGCCATGGACTATAATATTTCTAAAGGTAAGATTTATTCGCGGAGCGTCTAAACCCTTCACCTTCGGCAGTTGGTGTAACCAATTGTCTTGCAGACCGCTTCCCATAATAAGAACACTGCCATGTCGAAGTGTTAGTTGAAACTTGCCGGGTTGATTTCCTTTCTTTCGTTTCAATTGAAATACTCTTTCGGCACCGAAACTCACAGAGGCAATCACCGGTTCGTTACCAAGCTCCCTTTCATCATCGGCATGCCAGGCGACACTGTCTTGTCCGTTGCGGTAATAATTAATCAGCACCGAGTTAAATTCAAGCGCCGACAGCTTTTCTACCCGCTGACGAATTTGCATGACCGGCACATTCCAGCACTCGGGCTTCAGTCGTATTCCGGAATAACCATAATGGCTTTCACTGTCGCCCATCCAGCATTGCAATCTGGGTACAGCAATAACTTTTCCCGCAATCTTCAGAGTTTCCTGCTGCCAGGGAATCTGCTTTAGCAATTCTTGTAGCAAGCTTGCGGATTGCGCTTGGGTAAAAGCGTAGGGGTATTCCTCGATAATGGCATCGTCAAGCCTGTGCTCAAGCAGGTAATCCGGATCTGAATTGTTATCGAATAGATTCGCTTGCATTACGGGTCTTGGTGTTCTCGCCAGAGTAGCTGGTGCATAATGCCACTTCAGTTACGCTACATTGAACCAAGGTGTAAAGGATACAGTAACTTGGAAGAATTCGATTACGATTTATTTGTCATAGGGGCGGGATCTGGCGGCGTCCGTGCCGCTCGAGTTGCCGCAAGCCTGGGCGTCAGGGTGGCTATTGCCGAGGAACGCTATTTCGGTGGCACCTGCGTCAACGTGGGCTGTGTGCCGAAGAAACTGTTTAGTTATGCGGCGCATTATCATGATGATCTGGAAGATAGCCGTGGTTTTGGCTGGGATTTTGATAACCTTCACTTCGACTGGTCCAAGCTGAAGGCGAATAAAGACAAGGAAATTGCCCGCTTAAATGGCGTCTATAAAGCCATATTGGATAACAACAGGGTCACGGTATTTGAGGCCAGAGCCAAAATTCACAGCGCCCATGAAATCCTCGTCGATGGCAAACGAATACGCGCCAAACACATTCTTATCGCCGTCGGCGGATGGCCATGGATTCCCAAATTTCCAGGACATGAGCACGCTATTAGCTCGAATGAAATCTTCGCCCTGGAGCAATTACCCGAATCGATGGTAGTAATCGGTGGCGGCTATATCGCGGTAGAGTTTGCCAGTATCTTCAGTCGACTGGGCGTCGATACCACACTGGTGTATCGTGGCGATCTGCTATTGCGCGGTTTTGACGATGATATCCGCGCGTTCATTAGCGCTGAAATTGGCCGCTCCCTAAGCCTTAAGCTGAATAGCGACATTGCTGAAATCTCTGAACAAGCCGGCAAGTTAACCGTCAGACTGAGTAATGGCGAGCAACTCCAGTGCGGGGTGGTTCTTTCAGCCACCGGCCGTCGGCCTATGACCTCAGACCTGGGGCTGGAAAATGTAGCGGTAGAGACTGCAAAATCGGGTGCAATCGTGGTCAATGAGGACTTTCAGACCGCCGAGCCCAGTATTTATGCCATTGGCGATGTGATTGATCGCGTAGCCTTGACCCCAGTCGCGCTGGCAGAAGGTCAAATCGTGGCCAAAGCGCTGTTTTCCTGGGAAAAGCAGACTATGAATTACCAGAACATTGCTACCGCGGTATTTTGCCATCCTAATCTCGGCACCGTGGGCTTGACCGAAGCGGAGGCACATAGCCAGGGATTTGATATCGACGTCTATACAGCCACCGTAAGGCAGTTAAAACACACTCTAAGCGGCCGTGATGAGATGTCGATGATCAAGCTAATTGTCGACAAGCTGAGCGACAAGGTAATTGGATTGCATCTGGTGGCACCGGATGCGGGAGAACTGGTGCAGGGATTTGCCGTTGCTATGAACAGCGGGGCCACCAAGGCTGACTTCGACAACACCATCGGCATCCATCCAACCCTGGCCGAGGAGTTTGTCACCATGCGCACCAAGCGTAAAACACAGGTCTGATTACAAATTAATGGATGCCGATAGCATTAAATCAAATTCCCTCAAACTTCGTTAGAAACTGCCGTTATATTTCTACAGGTAATTCGTTAATCCAGCTTGAGTGAGATCATCGGCATGAATTTGATAATTCAAAGAAAAATCGATGCAAACGGTGAATTCCAGTCAGATTGCACCTTCGAAATATGCGTATCGGTCGTTTCTGATATTACTGGCCTCATAGAAGAAACGTTTGAACATTATTGTCAGGAAGCATGGAACATATTAGTTCGTGAAGGCAAAATTTCAAGTGACTTATCCTGGAATGACTATGTTTATACTGAAGTGGTGAGAGTTAATGAGGTAGAAGCTTAGCGCTCAAATTTAAGCTGTAAGGCGCGAGATTGCAGGGTTTCTAACCAATAACAAAGTCCCCTCCGTGAATCACTATTTCCGGTAATAAAGATCACTGTCACTAAGTAATTCCATCCAGTAAGTCTTAGTTTCCAAATCCTTCGCAACATCGGCATTCTTAGCCGCAATCACTCTTAGTGGATGTTCTTCGATAAGTTTTGCAACTTCAACACAGTGTTTATCCGCCAGACCACCCTTATCCCTAGCTCTATAAACTGAGTTTGGATGTATTCCCAGATGCTTCGCAACCATGTAATAGCTTCCAAGGTGTTGAGGATCTGCTGCAATAGATAAATATCTAGATAATTCAGTCACTTAGACTCTCCCTCGTTCGATTAGTCAAAACAACCAATCTCGATGTACATCATATTAACACTATAAATCCATTTAGCGATATACAACACGCTTGTGTATACATCTGTTTGGGTGTATATATCCCACTAAATAGCCGGTGGGACAACGCCGTTAACGAAGTTCGGATCAATAGGTCCAGTCCTAGTAATACTGGACCTTAGTCTCAAAATGAGACTTTTCGATAAAAATAAGAGTGGGGTTAAGGCATTGATTTCCGTTTTATTCGCCCGAGAAGATTCGATTTACAAGCAATTACCTGGCTGTGATGTTTGGGATGAAAAGCGAAACGCTCTAAATTTTAGAAGCAATAATCAAGTTGTTGCCCATCCACCGTGCAGGGGGTGGGGGAGACTGAGGAAATTCGCAAGTGTCAGACCTGGAGAATTAGCTTTAGCACATTTTGCTGTTGACGTGGTTCAGCAAAACGGTGGAGTACTCGAGCATCCATCTGGCTCGTCACTCTGGCTCGATAGGGAATTGCCTGTATTCGATGAAATTGATTCATTTGGTGGATTTACTCTAAAAGTATACCAGTCTGACTGGGGCCATAAAGCCAGAAAATCCACGCTGTTATACATCGTAGGTTCAAATCTGAACAATTTACCAAGACCTTCACTTTGCTTAGGCAAGCCAGAGTACGTGGTAGCACCCGGAAAAGGGTTAATTCGTAAATCAATATCGAAAGAAGAAAGAGAGCACACCCCAATATTATTTGCTCAATACCTAATCGAGATTGCCAAAAATACAGTTGCACCTGGATGTAATTATGATCGATTGGGTTAAATGCAAATTACCAATTTTGCACGAGCCTATTCGCTCAGGCGCGTTTGTTGTTATCAATCCAGATGGTGAGATCGAGCGTGAATCCCCAATGTCCAGCATGGTCGAAGGCTCTTACTCCCAAAATATCTCAGTTCGAAGCGTTGGCAGCAACGGGGGAGGGAAGGCTGAGTACCTGGAGATATGCGGCAATCCTGCAAAATTTCTTCAAGGCCATAATGTTTTCGGTTCTAACGATCTTCTAGGTTTGGTTCATGGGGCTGCTCAGAGAATTATCATAAATCTTGGATTGGATATTACTGATTTTGAAATGAACCTTATTGAGACCGGAAACTATTACATCAATTGGATTGATATTAATGAATCGTTCGAGCTAAGGAATCAGGTCGATGTTCAAGCATGGATTAAGGCAGCGGAGTTTAGCTCTCGTACTCGATGCGGAAGACCTACATTAAAAGGCTCAACTCTCTACCATCAAAAACACTCTAGGCGATTTGGTATTAAATTTTACAGTAAAAATCTCGAATTAAGAGCAGGGAAAAAACACGAACTTCCATATGAATTACGAGACACCGGAATATTTGAGTGGACAGAAAATATATTAAGAGCAGAAGTCAGATTGCTTGGCAAAGAACTCAGAAGCTTAAAAATCGAAAAAGCTTATCAGCTTACTGAAAAACGAATAGAAGCCTTATATGGTGAATATATGAAAAAGATAATATTAACTGAACAATTGCGATTGTCAGACGAAACAAGCCTGAAACTACCTGGCAAACTGCGATCAACATATACGCTTTGGTCAGAAGGGCATTCAATAATAGATATGCTTTCAAAAGCAACATTCTATCGTCACAGAAAAGAACTCCTCGAATTCGATATCGATATATCGATTGCCTGTAAGAAAAAAGAATCCAATGTTGTGCCCCTTATTAGGGTTTTGGAGGCGATGCCAGCTCAGATCCCGACCTGGGCAATTGAAAATGGCTTAATTTATAAGTCGGAAATAAGGAAAGCATCATGAAAGTACCAGTAATTAAAATTGAGAATGAAGAAGCCCATTTTGATTTACGAACTATTGGGACACGTCAAGTGAAGGAGCAAAACGCCTATGCAGACCTGGGCGGCAAGCACCCATTGCTTATTAAATTTAATCTTCCGGAAAGTCAAACGACAGCATATCCGGTTGGCCAGTACTCTATCGATGTAGCGTCTTATCGAATTGGGAAGTATGGAAGTTTAGAGATAAATCCGTTCGAGCTTAAGCTGCTTCCATTGGTGACGCCGGCGTCTTTAAAATCGGACCTTAAGCAAGCTTCGTAATGAAACAGATTCGCCATGATTCAGAGCCCGCCCAACTAGCTTTAACATGGCCTGTTCTCGACAATGTTTATTTGCTCTCGCGTGAAAAGCAAAAGCAAAAGAACTTGAAAGCGAAACTATTAAGAAAACATGGATACCGCCTCTATAGCCGGGGCGGATAATCCAAAAAGAATTTGCAATTCTGCAAATGCGACCCCGGCGCAATCCGGAATAGTGGAGTACTACGATGTTTAAAAAACTCGTTTCTCTGACCACCACTGCAATGAACGTATGTTCAAAAGCAGTAAAAAAAGTTGTATCCGTTAAAACCGCCGTTGTTGGCACAGTTTCGACTGCGCTGCTGACTGCTGGAATTGCCGCTAGTGCTGCTGTTCCTCTTGGCGTGACTACCGCGCTGAGTGATTCGGCCACCGACACAATCACTGTCGCTGGTTCGGTGCTAGGCATTCTGGTAGGTATCAGAACTTTTGTTTATATCAAAAGAGCTCTGTAGTTCGACAATGAAGGCGGGGCTGTACCTGGCCCCGTTCTTCATTTTAATTTAAGGCTAAATCATGGGCTATCTAGTAAACAATACTTGTTTCGAAACTAACACCGAGGCGCGAGACCAAGCTGTCTCGATGCTTTTTTCTGGCTCTGATTATATTGTAAGTGGCACTGTGTTAGGGAACGTAATCACCTTGACAACTAATACCGGCGTTTATGACGTGCAAGCCCCGACTTGTACTTATGTCGGGCTGCGAGATTATTGGGGGATTACTCCAGAAGATTCAATCGAAACCGCGTGGCTAGTTGCAAGTATTCTTTTGTCAGCATGGGCGATTCTGATTATCAAGAGGACTTTCTAAGATGGATTTCTATGTTATTGCAATTTTCTTAGCAATAGTGGGGGCCGCATGGATTATTACACGCGATTAATAAAACCTTTCTTCTACGGCATATTGCTCAGTATTGTTTTTTCAATCCTGTTCGCAAAATCATTTGCTCAATCTCAATTACAGGGGCCGTTCGTTCCGATCGGTGTTGAGAGCGTTCATATCAACGGGAATCAATCCGATGTATCAGTTTTATATCACGCAAAAACTACGGGCGGTTCTGATGTTTACGGCTCGGGTGTTACGCCTTTTACGGAACAGGAAGCGGTTGCGCAAGCGATCAAAAAAAGTGCTGACCCTAATGGCGGTGGACTTGCTCAACAATTAAGCAACGATGGTTTTAATGTTAATGCTGGTGGTGATGGATTTGATAAAGACGTTGATGCTGACCCTCCCGGCTATGATGGTGTTGGCAATTGTGGTTATCCTGATGATTTGCCCGGCTGCGTTGCTTATGCTCGATCTTATATTGACCCAAGTCCGACTTATCAATGGTATGGGATTAAATGCCATGATACTCAAGCCGGGAAGGTTCTTATGCAGCAACAAAATATAAGCACTTTATCTATTGGCACTTGGGGGATTTGGGTTGCTCCGGTTGGAACGGTTATTTGTCAAGATTCTCCCAGCGCGCCTTTGCCTGACCCATCAGACCCGACACCGCCTCTTGGTGATATGACTAATGAACTCGCCGGGAGCCCTCCTGTTAATCCG
>JABMOK010000047.1 GCA_013204155.1 Pseudohongiella sp.
CGAATCGCCTCTTTGCCAGCGATCCCACATCAAGGATTTGTCTGTTTCAGTGTAATAGATCCGTGTTCGGTGTTTCATTTGCAACACTCCCTCATTGGTCTAATGAGTTTAGCGTGTTGCGTTCACCGGTTGAAACCACAGTGGAAAGCGGGCACACCTGATCTTGTTGTAAGAATGAATGATGTCACTAAACTGGCTGGAACACCTGACTGGTGGGGCGAGATTGACTACATCCCTACTGGGCTGACAGAAGATCGCTATGTTAAGTCGGTTGAGGTGGTTGAAGTAAACGACATCGACCATCAGGCAGCGTCAGGCCGGGACACTGTTGGTGGGGCCTTTATCTTCCACCACATGATCTGGGGTACCGCGATGCTGGACGACAAAGGCGAACGCTTACCTGGAATTTCGATCCCTTGGCCCGTACACGAAGTGGGCAGAAATGCGGATATCTTCGATGAAGATGCGGGTCGCCTGTTAAAAGCCGGCTCTGCCATTGCCTCCGATTCTGTACACTTGCACTCCAACGGTCGTGATACCACCGGTCACCTTGAAGTGGGTTTCATCTTCCATGAGAAAGGCTATGAGCCTAAATATCGGGATTCCTTCATCGGCCTGGGTAATGGTGTAGACATCAGCATTACTGGCAATCAGAAAGACCAGGAATTACATGCCTATACAGTGCTTCAGCAGCACACCAAGGTGATTACCTTCGAACCGCATTTGCACGCCCCTGGCGAGCGTATGTGTCTGGAAGCAATCTGGGGTTATACAGTCGAGACTCTGTCTTGCGTAGGTTATGACCACAACTGGGTACGCGGTTATCCCTATCAGGATAATGCCGCTCCCTTGCTGCCAAAGGGTACTATCCTGCATATCGTAGGTTATATGAACAATACCGATACCAATCCTAATGTGCCGGATCCACGAAACTGGCAGGGTTCCGGTAACCGCTCGGTAACCAATATGTTTATCGACCTTGGTATTCGGGTAACGCTTACCGACGATCAGTTCTTCGAAGCGATGGAGGAACGCCGTCAGGCTCTAAATCTGGGACCCAATGACCATGTTATTGGTTGCCCGCTTTGTCTGGCACCCTTAGTAGCGCCCGTTGCCGATGAGGATGCGGATAACGAAGTCGCTGTTAACTAACTAATTCAGGAAGTAGAAATAGAGATGAACAACAATGCTAGCAGTTCAAGCAGTAGAGCCAAGGCTCTGCTGCTTGCAGTATTTTTATTTGCGGTGCCACAACTCCTTCTCGCTGACACTTATCTCAGCGGCCAGCATGTAGAGCCCGCCTATGAAGGATGGCATCCGAATGCCGATGGCAGCTTCAATTTTATGTTTGGCTATATGAACGAAAACTGGCAAGAAGAACCCATTGTTCCTGTAGGGGAGAATAATTTCTTTGCCCCCGGCGATGCGGATCGTGGCCAGCCTACCTATTTTCAGCCGCGCCGCAATCGCTTCCATTTTGAAGTTACCGTCCCCTCCGACTGGGGTGACAGAGAACTGGTATGGACGCTCAACGTGAATGGCGTGGAGCGAAAAGCCTATGCGACACTACAGGCCGATTATCTGGTAGATAATATGGTCATCGCGTCCGAGACCGGTTCTCTCGGAGCTGGCACCAGTAGTCCTGAATCCAGAAATAATATTGCCCCGCTGCTAACGGTGCAAGGCGATAGCATCCGCAGCGCCAGGGTTGGCGAGTCGATAAGCTTTACAACCCAGGTGACGGATGATGGCCTCCCGGTCGCTCGAAAGAAATCGACCACCACCACAAAGGAATTACAAAGCCGGATGATGCGTCCACCCAGTCGGATCACGGTCGGTAAAACCAACGGATTATTCCTCTCATGGAATGTTTATCGTGGTCCCGGCAAGGTCACATTCGACCCCCCCCTGCCGAAACCATGGGAAGACACACGCACCTCTGCCAACTCTCCCTGGGGACCGCTGTGGTTACCCCCGGAAGCTCCAGAGGATGGCCTCTATGAAGTAACGGCCACATTCGAAAAGCCGGGCACCTATGTTCTTTGGGGGCGAGCGGATGATGGCGGCCTCTATCATGACGGTTATATTACGGTTAATGTAACCGAGTAATTTAGCTGATAATAAGCAAGGGCGGTTTATCCGCCCTTTTTATTGTCCGGAATTATTGTCCAGAAATTCTCACTTTATTTACTGATGATTTTGCGTTACAACTCATCGCACATAAACTGGCAGAAACAATTGATCAAGGCGCAGGCTTAAAACCTGGCGCACTGCTGCTCTGCCCCATCTACACGCTACTCTGGAGGTCTCTGTGATTCAGCGTAAAATTAACCGGATTGGCTATGCCCTTAGCCTGTTTATTGTAATCGCAATTAGCAGCGCCGCTTCTGCCCAACTCTCCTACAGAAAAGGGGCAGAACTGGAACCAGGCTATGAAGGTTGGCGGGAGAACGAAGACGGCACTTTCAGCTTTATTTTTGGCTACATGAATGAGAACTGGGAAGAACAGCCTGACATTCCACTGGGTGAGAATAATTTTTTTAGCCCGGGCGATCAGGATCGCGGACAGCCCACTCACTTCCTGCCGCGGCGTAATCGGTTTACCTTTGAAGTAGTCGTTCCTGCCGACTGGGGAGACCGCGAACTAGTCTGGACCGTCACCCATAATGGTGAAACCAATCGCGCCTATGCCACCTTGGTCACCGATTACACCATCGATAATATGGTCATCGCATCCGAGACAGGTTCGCTCGGCGCCGGTACCAGCAGCCCCGAATCTCGTTCAAATATCCCCCCGCTGGTCAGTATTCAGGGTGATACCTTGAACGGAACACAGGCACGCCGTGTCAGGGTTGGGGAAGAATTATTGATTACCACCCATGTAGCCGATGATGGCTTGCCAAAACCAAGAACATCTACCAGCAGCCAAAGCGCGACATCAGTTCAGGAAAGAATGATGCGTCCACCGCGCCGTACCACCGTTGGTAAAACCAATGGCTTGTACCTGTCATGGAACAAGTATCGTGGCCCGGGCAACGTCAACTTCGACCCGCCGCAAGTCAAAGTCTGGGAAGACACACGAACGTCCGCCAATTCCCCCTGGGGGGCACTGTGGACGCCGCCCCCAACACCCGAAGACGGGATGTACGAAGTAACAGCCACTTTCGATGCCCCGGGCACCTACCTGTTGTGGGCCCGTGGTGATGATGGGGGTCTGTATCATGATCAATATGTGACGGTAACGGTAAGCCCTTAACCAGGATTAAGTTCTAACTCTTCCTGCAGCTCAAGGGTGAAGGGGGGATCGTATTTCGGCGGATCGCGATTGATGATTATTTCGGTGCGCGGCGGAGTAACATACTGCTCTGGACCGCCGTTGCGCATCTCAATTATGAGCGCCTCCGCCCTTTTGGTCACCGAAGGAGGTTTCGCCTCGGGGCCAAAGGAAAAGCTGAAACTTCCTCGTACCAATTGCTCGTTGGAGGCTAAAATAGCCCAATCGGCGGTATAGTAGATAGCCTCGTCCAACGCGGGCAATACCCACTTAAAACTTTCCTGGGCACGCGGATCATAGCGAAAGTCGATATCTACCCAGTCGCGCTGCTCATTGCGCAGGGTCAATTTTACCAGACGAACCAGTCGCGGAAATTCCAGCCCAAGCGTCTCGGGCGCCAACTCAAGAACCGCATCGCTCAGCGGGGAAGTTTCTGTTTTTGCTGCAATTCCTGTAGTATCCGGAGCTTGCTGGTGGTGACCCGGATTCAGTGATTGGGAATAGCTCAAACCACTCAACGACAAGCTCAGGCTAATAAGGCAAATTTGCTGGCAATTAACTAACTTCACAATCTGTTACCGCTTTCCCACCATGATGAATGAAGCACTACTGTGCGCAAAGATGCCGAAGAATATCATCGTAAGTGCTTATTGGGCAATGCAAGCAGCGAGGCAATAACACTAGAGATGGCTGATTCCAACCTTGAAAACATCCTCGCTCGCCTAGAGCAAAGCGATACCAACACTACTCATTTTAGCGAAAACTGGACACAGGGCCGCTCCGCCTTTGGTGGAATCTCCGCCGCCTTCGCCGTTACCGGCATGCGTAAATTACTGGATTCAACACCGCCACTTCGCTCTCTCATGGTTTCATTTATCGCGCCACTGCCCGCGGGACAGGTAAGGGTCGATAGCAAAATCCAACGACAAGGCAAGAATGTCACACAGTGCAGCGCCGAAGTGATTGCCGACAGTGTGGTCTGTCTGCAAGCCATGGCCGTTTTTGGAAACCCTCGCGAGGCATTTCGAGCGCCAAGCTTGATAAAAGCTGACCCTATCCCACGAGAAAAGGGTATACCCTTTAGCACTCATGAGAACAGCTTGCCGCGTTTCCTGCAATACTTCGAGGGCTGCTGGGTCGGCGGCGGCATTCCCTTTTCCGGAGACTATAAGCCTTATCTGAAAATGTGGGTGCGACATAAATCAAAGTTAACTGACTTTCCGACGGAGAAAATCGTGACCCTCGCCGATATTCCACCACCGGTAGTCCTGTCTCACTTCGAAAAGCCCCCGGTTCCTGCAAGCTCTCTCAGCTGGTCACTGGAATTCGTCGTTCCGCCCGAGTCTATCGACTGCGAATGGTTTTATCTGGAATTCGAGGTAGAGGCCGCCGCCGATGGATACACGCAGCAATCGGGCAAAATATTTGATGAATCCGGTAGATTGTGCGCGCTCACGCGACAATGCATGGCTTATTTTGGCTAGAATCCAGCTCCTTACAGGGGCTCTGCAGACAGACGGCAAGAGACTGAGAATCCAGTTCTTGTTAGAATGAATGCCTCTACAGCGAACCATGAGGGCATACGGTTGTTGAAGCGATTACATTTATCAGGAAACGTTCTAGCGGTGGTATTAGGACTATTGATCTCATCGATGGCCTTGGCCCAACACAGCCATGGTATTTTGACCCCGGGCGTTACCTTCCCCAAAGATGATTCTGTGCTTATCGACCCACCGCAACTCATTACAATGAGTTTTCGGGTCGATGTGAGCCTGTTAAAACTTGCGCTCTACACCGCCGAAGAAAAGTGGATCAATATTGGTTTTCAATTTATTCCTGACAGCTTCACGCACAGTTTCGTGTACCCCATTCCGGGCGAATTACCCGCATCGGAATATTACATAGCAAAATGGTCAGTTACGGATGAGGATCGACGCTTGTTAAATGGCGAATTCAGATTCTCTTTCGGGCCTGGAGCAATCCCTCCCTCCGAAACAATCGCATCACGAGTCAGCGATTTAGAAGAAAACTTGCCATCGACTGGCTCCTATAGACAAACAACGAGTCAATAAAGTCTGGCTGAGACATTAGGCTTCAATCGATCACTACGCTAACCCAAAGTTGCCTGTAACCATTTAACTAATTCCCCCGCGGCTAGCGAAACTTGAATCCCTGTGCGGCGAGAAAATCCTTCATATGAGGCCGTGATTTCTCGGAAAGCAAGGATGAAACCTGCTCGCTCCAGCTAGCACCGTGTCCACCACCGGTTCGCGTGCGATAGTACTCGCGGATGAGGCTGTCGTATTCAGTTATCGCTTGCCGATCGCCGTCTTCGTTATAAACATCCTGCTTCATAATTACCGATACGGGTAAGCGCGGCTTCACCTCTGGGTTCTGATCAGGATAACCAAGACACAAACCAAATACGGGGTACACCCCTCGGGGCAATTCCAATAATTCGCAAACCAGGGCAGGATTATTTCGAATACCACCGATATAACAAATTCCCAGTCCTACGGATTCGGCTGCTGTCACCATGCTCTGCGCCATTAAAGCAACATCCACCGTGGCGATAATAAAATGCTCGGTAAAATCACCTTCGAAAGGCATCTCATATTCCGCGCAGTAATTTCCAGCCCTTTTTAGATCTGCACAAAACACCATAAACTCTGCCGCGGTTTCAACATAAGTCTGATTGCCGGACAATTTTGCGATTTCACTACGCTTCTCCTTATCGCTCACCCTGACAATAGTCGAGCCTTGCAAGAAGCTTGATGTCGCGGCCGCTTGCCCCGATTTCACAAGATCTTCAAACAATGCCGGATCGATAGATTGATCGGTGAATTTACGGATACTACGGTGCGCTTTCAGCAAGTCAATCACTGAGCTCATGATCGGATACCTTTTATGATTAATCAGAAGAAGTCGTCAAGCTATCTAGAAATGCGGGGACCACCTCATTAGCCAAGTTCGATTCGGCGTTAAACAATAACACCATGCCAATATTGGCATCCGGCACAAAGGCCATTTCCGACCTGTAACCGCGTACAGCACCACCATGGTGGATGACCCGCAAACCATTATAATCGAAGACACGCCAGCCGGTGGCGTAGTAGGCTTTTTCGAGCCCCGTCCAGCGATTGAAATAGTTTCCCCGGGGGGTAGATATTATCGGTTGCTGCAACTGTGCCAAAACATCTTCTGACAAGACTTCCGGAAAGCCGCCAAGATTAGCCCGTAACCACAGGCTCATATCCACTATACTGGCATTAATTCCTGACGCCGGCGCCACAGAATAATAAGCCGGATTAGTTGTTGCGGTCCGCCACGAACCCCGTACTTGCCGATGCGGACTGGTAACATCATGGCTTTCCAAATAAGGTTCCATCCCCACCGAGGCATCGATCATGCCGAGCGGTTTGAAAAGCTGTTCAACCAGGTATTTTTCATAGCTCTCGCCGGTGCTTTCTTCGACTACTTCGGCAATTAATGAAAATATTACATTCTGATAACCGTAACATTCTCCCGGCTGACATACCGTCGGTATTTCATCAAATTTTGCTTTGATCTTCTCGTAAGAGACCCCCGCATCCAGCATGTTTGAATAGGAGTGAGGCATCAAACCGGTAGAGTGGCTGACAAGATGTCTCAAGGTGATCCCTTGTGATGAACTGTCGGTGCCGATTGTTAATCCCGGAAATAAATCGATAAGCCTGGCATCCCAGGATTGAAGGTGTTGATCTACCAACAATGTCGCCGCTGTACCTGCAAAGGTCTTCGAGATCGATGCGATGCGAAACAGGGAGTCTGTGTCTACAAAATTTTCCTCGGCAACGCTTTTCACGCCCCAGGTTTGCATATGCCTGGTGCCTTCGCGGGAAACGATGGCCAATGCCGTACCAGGGATATTCTTTTCCGTTGTCATCTGCTCCAGCCAGCCTATGAATTTATCGAAATCATAATTATATCGGTCGCCAGCAACTGCAGGCAGAGGGCTGCATAGCAAAAGGCCTATTACAAAGGACCTCGAAACTGCTGATCGTGAAACCATAACTCTCAATACGTTGGACATCGATAGACGCCAGCACAGAAAAGAAAATGTCTGTCGAATAAAAACCAGGTTGGATATTTTATTAATGGTGTAAGACTCTGAGCTAAAGCTTATCGGGACGCTAGTTTGTTAGTTTTGCCATTGTTGCCAATAAGCTTCGTTCGGGACACAGAGTAAACCTTTTATTAGCGGGAAACTCGACGAAGAAAATAACACTTCACAGTGTTAATAGGAATACCAAAGCCGCTATAAGTTCCTCAATCAATGATTTTTTTCTGCCGCCGAGCAAGATAAAAAAAGCCGACTTGACTTTCGCCAAGCCGACCAAGCGGGGGGATATTCGTCCGGCGTGAACTTATTTAGCTGCAGGGCAATAATCCACTCCTAAGACCTGCTTATTCAGCCAACAAATAACAGCAATTGCCGGCCTTCTCTGAGAACAGTCAATGCCGCTATTGAATCGACTGCCTTGATAAGCGCGTTGAAGGCGGTCAAATCTGTTACGGCTTGCCGATTAACTTCAATGATTAAATCGCCGGGTCGCAAACCTGCATCCCAGCTGCTGCTGCGCTGTTCTACTGTCGCTACTTTGACCCCGTGGCCGGTATCATCACTACCCAAGATTTCCAGTCGCGCGCCTCGAAACTCGGCGCTAATCGGCAAACGCTGATCGACCCGAGAAGCCTGCCCTGCAACGCCACCGATCGTGGCACGCAAAGTCTCTCGTTCACCATCACGATACAAGACCAGATCGACCTCTTGATCCTGCAGCATCAAACCAACCATATTTCGTAACTCACGACTGCCTTCGACTCGCTCTCCATCAAGTTCAACTATGATGTCTGATATTTGTATCCCTGCTCGTTCCGCCGCGCTATCTCGCTGCACGCTGGTAACCACCGCTCCCGATTCGACATTTGCGTTAAGAGCGGCGACTATGTCGGGCGTGGCATCGCTAATAGCTACGCCTAATAAACCCCGACGCACCTCACCGTCTCGTTTCAGATGTTCCATCACGGTGGAAACCATGTTGGCTGGAACCGCAAATCCAATGCCGTTACTCCCTCCGTTACCGCTGATAATCGCGGTGTTAATACCTATCAACCTACCCTCCATATCAATCAACGCTCCGCCTGAATTACCCAGATTAATCGCCGCATCAGTCTGAATAAAGTCTTCGTAATTGTCGTTGTTAAGCCCTGCCCGTCCCAGTGCACTGACTATTCCCGAGGTTACTGTCTGGCCAATTCCAAAGGGATTGCCAATCGCAACCACATAGTCCCCTACCTCGACAGTCCGTATGTCTGCAAACTCGATTCCCAGCAAATCCTCTGCCTGTATTTGCAGTAAGGCCACATCAGTACTCTCGTCTGTTCCCAGCAGCTTGGCCTCGGCAGTGCGACCATCGCTCAACTGCACACTGATGCTGGATGCGCCATCGACAACATGATGATTAGTTATTATCAAACCCTCTCCTGCATTGACTATCACCCCTGAACCCGCGCCTGTCACATAGGGCTGCCTGGATCCCTCAATAGTAGAATCTGGTGAATTCTCGAAATAGCGCCGGGCAGCCTCTGGCATCTGTTCGCCGTTAAACGTGAAACGCTCTGCCGCCGGCATAGACTTTGTTACTCGAATGCTGACAACGGCGGGAGTCACTTCTTTCAACATGGATGCCAGAGAGGGTATCCCCTGCATCAAAGCCCCTGTACTAATAGCCTGTGCCTGAACCGCGAAAGTAAATAACAGTGTCAGGGAAAGAAACTGGACCAGTTTTACCGATAATTGACTTCTCATGTTTGTCACCTCCTAAGTGAATGAGCCCTCATTTTCTGAGACTGACGAGGACTACTGAGGGCTATAATGGGGCAGAAACACGACGAATTACCTGAATTTGCGGTGAATATTATGTCCAGAAAACCTGCGGGGGAAGAAAATTCAAGATTCAAAGGTCTTATTGGAATAGAATATGATCGTTATGTTTTAGCGGCCAAATTACAAAATTCGGAACACAGACAAACTACGCGATAGAGCAATCATGATAAGTGAAGCGATAAACACACAGATGACTACTCCACCCTCGCTGCCAACACATGCCTTGGCTGAGAAGTTCTATGTGGGTGACTGGCTGGTTTTTCCAGACTTGAACCGACTGCAACATCGTCATCTCTCCCTGCATCGCCAACTTGAGCCAAGACTGATTCACTTACTTTGCTATTTGGCGGCGAATGGCAATCGCGTACTTTCCCGTCAAGAACTGGTACAGGAACTTTGGCCGAGGGTAGTGGTGAATGACAATTCGCTAACGCGCGCCGTATCCGAATTGCGCAAACAATTAATTTCACCAGAGCCGGATTCGTCTACTTGTTCGAATTATATCGATACGATTGCCAAGAAAGGCTATCGATTACTCCCCCACATAACACGGGTACCAGCCACAGAAACTGCCGACGTCCACACCGCCGACCTGGCAGATCATCGAACGCCGCCACAGAACCCACCCTGGCTAAAATCCCTCTTACCCGCTGCGGGCATAAACAAACTGAGACAATACCAAATCGGTATCTCGGCGCTGTGTTTAAGTTTTTTAATCACTGCCTGGATCACACTGGACTTTACCGATAGCTTGCACAGCAATTCCAGCAGCAGCCTGCAACTCAGTGATGAGTTACTCGAAAACACAGCAGAATATTATGGTGGCGAAGTTAGACTCAGCACCATGGACGATCTGCAGCCGATTACCGAATCAATCGCCAAACCAGTTATTTCAAACGATGAAAAACAATATGCCTACATACAATATGATAATGCGGGCTCGACTATTTTCCTCGGTGGCTTGGGCACGGCGATAGAGCCCGTACCTGTCTTCAACAGTACCCGGTATCTGTTCAATCTCGCCTGGGCTCCAGTGGGCAATAATCTTTTGTTCGCGATGAAACCTGCAATGACTACGGCAGCACTCTATTCTTCCAAGAACGAGAACGCTGAATTGCTGATGCTGGATCTGGCAACCTTCAAAGTCAGTCGACTCATCCAGGAACAAATCCCCGAAAATTCCAGTAAAAAATCGAACCTCACCTGATTCAGTTTTATTTAATAATAGAAAGGTCTACACAGCGAGTCGGGACGTTCTGTGCCTGAATCAAAAGTAACGCTAATGTCCCGACGGACCGATAACGGTCGATAGATAGGCCGTAAGCATAAGGATAAGAGCAGCGAGCAACATTTCATAGCGTATCGAAGTGCGTAGTTTTCCTGCGTCAGTCTGGCTAATAATTCGTGGCACCAAAAACAATTTATTAATTGCCGCCACACCGAGCATCGCCGCTACCAGCAGAAATTTAACCAGAAGTGACAATCCATAAGCGCTGGTGATCATTTCATTGGGTGAAGCGATAAGTTGCAAAAGCATTAGCACGCCTGCTATCACCAACACGGCCAAAACTACCACTGCATTATCACCAAACCGTTTCATCGTGTGCTTAAGCGAAGCCATGTCCGCGCTTTGGGTTAACAACATCAAAGGCAGCAAACAACCAATCCAGACGGTGAACGCTAAAATATGCAGCACAACAGCAATTTGAGCCGTCAAATTAACTACCGAAATATGTCCCGCAACACGAAAGCTGAATGCCAGCATTAGCAGGGCTAGAAAATTAGATGAAATGAGGATTCTGTAGAATACTTGAGCAGGTGCCTGGGTTAACTGATTAAGCTTTCGCAGCATCAGGCAATTTGTAATCAGTGCGAGAACAAAACCGGCTAATCTTACAAAGGTAACATCGCCCAGCGTCGTCCCCAATAGCAGCGACGCCATATCCCAGTCAAACATGCCGGCAACCCCATGATCGTTTATCAATCCGACTTGAATCAGGAAGTTGAGAAGAACCGATTGAAATCCCAGCAGAGCGCCAAACACAATATAGCCAAGATTAGCGCTGAGGGTCTGGCGCTGGCCTGCAGAAAATTGCCACGCACAAAGACTGCCACCAGCGATACTGGCGGCACCTAAGTACAGGAACAGTTTACAAACAAGGCTCGCGAGCTCCCAGGCAGTTGGGAGTATGAACATGGTCAATACTCACTCAACTAGTGAGGATTGGCATCGCCATGACCATGGCCTGCTTCGGCGTCATGACCGGCATGCTCTTCCGCTGCAGCAGGATCGACAAGGAAGCTGTAGGAACTAGCTACGGTATGCCCATCGTCACCGATTACAGCCCAATTTACGGTGAATTGACCGGGGTGCATTCCTGGCGTCTCAATCATGAATGCCGCCTGAGCCTCAGCATTAGGCTTAAACTTAGTGGGCATCTCATGCCCTACTCCCATCAATTCCAGCTTGACCAATTTGACCGGGCCATTAAAAACCAGATTTATATGCGCTGGCCCCTGTTTCACTACCGCCCCGTCAGCAGGCGTAGCCATCTCCAATGCGGTATGGGCCTGAGCCGAAAACGACAGCAGTGAAGCGAATCCGGCACAAATCAGAAAACGGAAAGCCGTTGAAAATTTCATATTGAACCCTCTATTCATTAGCCAGGACGAGCCTCTGGGAGGCTATCCTGATGTTATTTACCAGAGCTCGAATTATCGCAGCTTTGTTGAAAATACGCGAATATGGGATATCGCCTGGTGTGTCTCAGTTTGCAGCCTCCGCCTGCTTCTGGCTCATTGCACTGAACTAGCAAGAAACAATTCTGTCGATTTGCTTCTGATTGACGCGGCTAGTGATTAAATTTCGACGCGTTCAATGGGAACTTCTAGCGCTTTCTCTGCCAGACATGATTCAATGGCGACAGGGTAATCTCGTCGAACACCGTACCCGGTCTCGCCTCAATAACCGTGATCAGCATTTTAGCAATATCCTCTGGCTCGATGGCATTTTCTTGTTCGGAACCGGGTTCGAAATGTAGTTCATCGAAAAAGGGTGTACGCACCGCGCCTGGATTTATCACCGTTACCCTGACGCCGGATTTTCCACATTCTTCTCTCAAGGCCTGGGCGAAACCCCGCACAGCGAATTTGCTGGCGCAATAAATACTGCCCTGTCTGGAGCCTTTCAACGCCGCCTCGGAGCCGGTAAACACGATGTCGCCATGGCCCTGCTTTTTTAGCAGGGGTAAAAATGATTTTGTCACAATCACATGGCTGATGAAATTAGTGTCCATAACCAGGCGAATGTCTTTTATCGATAACTGCTCCAGATTTCCCATTTTCCCCACGCCCGCATTATTTATCAGCGCCTTAACGGGAAGGTTAATGCCCGCGACAATCTCAGCTATCGCGGCGGGCAATTTATCAATATCCGACATATCCAGTGAGGTGCAGGAGAAGTTTTTGTGATCGATGCTGGTTTGCTCAAAATCCCTGGCAATGCCAAGCACCTGATAACCCTGCTCAAGTAGAGTCTTGCTCATCGCCAGACCAATCCCTGAAGAGGCGCCTGTTACTACTACTAATTGACTCGCTTTATCCGACATAGCTTTCTTTACCCACACTCAAATTAGGCACAGCGATAATACTGTTGTGGTGAGATGAATCCAAATAATTGTTTCTCGATTAGCGCAATCTGCTCACTCTCCTGTTCGTTACGTAAGGAGATCATTCCATTGGAAGGCTCTGTTGACCTGGCAAATAAAGGCTCATCCGGATACAGCTTTACGATCCGTTTATAAAAATCAGTTGGCATCCTGAACAATCCGGCGCTAACAGAATGCAACATCGACGCATCGAGTTTAGCAAATACCTCGCTGAACAGCGCCTGATAG
>JABMOK010000048.1 GCA_013204155.1 Pseudohongiella sp.
AACCAAACCAAACCAAACCAAACCAAACCAAACCAAGCTAAGCTTGTTAGAAATAGAGACGCTAATCACTGGCGCGCCTGCTGGGTTTTGCACTTTAGACTTCATCCGTAGGGGCCGGTCTCGGTAGCGTGTCTGTAGTAACGGATGTGCAGAGGCGACTTGAGCAGAGATAAAGTGATTTTTGGCGAGTGAATGAATCAGCCGTAAAAGCTAAGCCGTGGCGGATTGAATCTATTCAGCAGCGCCGTCGTGTTCAGTGGAAGCATCCGCTTTTTTAACGCGCACTATGCTGCCATCGACCACCTTTCCGTTCAGATTTTTCATGGCCGCCTTGGCCTGGCCAGCTTTCGGCATCTCAATAAAGGCAAATCCCTTCGAGCCTCCGGATTTTTTGTCCAATACCAAATTGCAGAACTGCACATCGCCGTGGGCTTCGAACAGGGTTCTGAGTTCGGCTTCGGTAGTGTCGCGAGCCAGATTGCGGATTAGTAGTTTCATAGCGGGCGCATGTTAGCACGCTGTAGTTGCCGATGTCTTGAAGCGCGTCGATATTGGGCAAGGGTGGGCAAGGGGCAGGAGATAGGTGACGAAGCGAATTGAAGACTGTTAAGTTAAAAGGGCGTCGAATTATCGCCGCCCAGGCTTTGTTGCTCGGGTGGCGCCGGAGAACTCCGAGATCTCCTCGGGGGTATATTTTGTGTTAATTCGAATCTTCGACGCCGCTTGATGGGCCAGGCTTACTCCGGGCCTGCGCTCAGTCTTTGGTCGAATTGGACGCTTGCTGAAGCCACCACCGCAATTCGGGCACACATTGTGCAGAATATTTTCTACACAGGCAGAACAAAAAGTGCACTCATAGCTGCAAATACAGGCATCCAGCGAGTCAGGCGGGAGGTCTTTGTCACAGTATTCACAATTGGGTCGAAGGTCTAACATGAGATTTCCTCTCGGTCTTAATGACGGCGAAGGGCTCTGCTTAACTATTTAGTAACTTAACTGTCAGTAGCTTAAAAGAGCCTGGCTCTGTCTTCAATTTCTGCTGCTTTTATAGATCGCTCATGGCGGCGAGACTCATCATGAGAAAGCCGGTAAAAGCCGCACTGTTTGGCGAAAGGGAAGGGTCAACCTCGTTTTTCATCTGGTTTATGACGGAGCGAAATTCTTCATAGAATGTCCAGTAGGGTTGTGGCCTGTAAAGCAAAGATTCCAATTCGAAATGGGCAATTACTCCCTTGGCAGTTGTCGGCTTAACGAACACCTCCTCTTGCGGTCTAAAATAGACCGGACAGATGCTAATCAAAGTCCATTTGGCCATTTTTCCGATTTTCATTATATCCAGTATTTTTTCAAACCCTTTCTGCTGATCTCCGTGCAACTGTTCTTTCAAACCACCTACCAATGCATTTTTTTGTTTTGCTTCCAGGCCGTTAACAAAACTCTTAAACTTGGGCTTTTCGAAAACAGATACCATGGAGGAGCGACTAACAATCTTTATCATATGTTCTAGAATGTCGGAGGTGTCCCTGAAATTTTTCTTCACAAAGCTTTCCTGTGTCAGGGCAATCATCTTGTCCACTTTATGCTTCTTCCCGATCGCTGCCATCTCGGGATGAGAGAAGCCATTGGGATACTTATTCAGAAACCAATATTCTGCCTGCTTTAGTTTTTCAAGATTCATAATAACGCGTAGACAACACCTAGTTATCGGTTGGCAAAAAGGAATAATTTGCAGAATACTCTAACATTTGAGCCATGAAGTCGTCCGGGTATTCAAGTCGGACATCGCTCACTACGCCATCATTATCCGTAGCTACAACCCGTGGATTAATAAATCCGGAATAGGGCGCCACACCCAGAGAAGCGTAACGCTGTAAAACTTCGGCGTGCAATTCGGTGTCTACTTGAGTGCCATAGCCTTCTACCAGAGCCCTGGCCGATGCAAAATCGCCTTCTGATTTGATGCGTTGAATTTCTTGCAGCAGACGGCCGAATATAACCCGCAGTTTCTCGTAGTCATTGATTACAAAGTACGTCTTGCCATCGCGCTGTACACGTTCAATTACGTTATCCTCAAGTCCCTGCTCGTAAGACCACAGCGCCACTAACTGACGGTTGCGCATATGTGCTTCTTCGACTAATTCTCCTGGTTGTAATCGGTACAGCTGTGTCATCGCGCCACCGCGAATATAGGAATCGTATTGGGAGCGACCTACATCCAGGCTGTCCATAACTCCGATCTCGATCAGCATTGGATCCATGACGTAATACAGCGCAACCAAATCGGCGCGACCTTCTTCCAGCGTGCTGGCATATTGTTTTAAGGTTTCGCGCGAGGTGCCCACGCCCGCATTTATTTGACCGGAAGCATGGCCGATGACTTCGTGCATATCGGTATGTAAATCTCCAGCCTGCTGCGAGTGAGTACGACTGCGGCTAATCTCTTCCGCTGTATAGGCAAACTCTTCGAGGGTCTTGCTGGGAGAGGAATTATAGGCGCCAACGATATTGGAAAGACTAACGGACTTTGATCCATGCTGGGTTCGAATCCAGTTCGAGTTAGGCAGGTTAATGCCGATCGGTGTTGAGGGGGATGAATCCCCCGATTCCATCACCACGGTAATAGCCTTGCCGTCGATACCCTTGACATCAGCTTTCCTGTGTTCAGCCAAAATAGGCGAGTTATCTTCGAACCACTGGGCGCGTTCGCCAATGGCAGAAATTCGTCGAGTGGCTTCTTCGTCTCGAAATGCCACCACGGATTCAAATGAGCCACGATAGCCTAAAGGATCATTGTAAACTTCGATGAAGCCACTAATGACATCGATGGCGGATTCTGTGTCCTGTACCCAGGCAATATTGTAAGCATCGAAATCTTTAAGATCTCCGCTGCGGTAATATTTAATCAATAATTCCAGCGCTGTCTTTTGCTTCTCATTCTCGGCGACCTTGACCGCTCTTTCTAACCAGTACACATTTTGTTCCAGGGCCGCGCTATACATGCCCCCAATTCGCCAAACCTGCTCGCGAACCTCGCCATTGACCTTAATTAGTTTCGAATTCAATCCGTAGGATACGGGGGTTTTATCGTCTGAATCCGACTTGGCGGTATAATAGTCAAGCACTTCCTGCTCGGTCACTCCCTCGTAAAAATTAACCGCCGAGCTAACAATTTTGTCGACGCCGTCTGCTGTGTTCACTTTTTTTGCATCTAAAGTCGGATCGAACAGAACAGGCGTCAACTCGGCAATAAGTTGTGTAAGGTCCTGGTTTTCCCGGAGTGGGAAATTGGCTGCCGGGGCGGCGCGGGTAACTAACTGAGCGAAATAATCCTGATCAAATAAAGGCGTGAACTTTGCGCTTGAATAATGATGGTGAATACCGTTGGCAAACCACATTTGTTTGGCGTAAGTAATAAAGTTATTGAAATTCTCGGTGTTTCTATCGCCCTCGTAATGCTTGATAACTTCCTCTATGGTACGCCGAATTCTCAGGTTATGTTTGTAGTTTTGATCATACATAATGTCGCGCCCGGACAGGGCCGCCTGAGAAAGGTAATAAAGTAATTCTTTCTGCTTGTTGCTTAACGCATCGAAGCCCGGTACCTGATAGCGCAGCATACGGATATCGGCGAAGCGGTCGGCCTCATAGGCGAAAGCCTCTGTACTATTTGATTGATTGAGATTGGGCAGAGCCGGCTCGGAACTTGCGCTTACCTGTTGTATTTCTGCGCTGCTCACCGAGCTGGCACCAGAGTTATCCCTTGCTTCGCCGCATGCCGCCAATACACTGGAGCAGAAAAAGATGCCTATTAGTCGGATGAGGGTTTGGATATTCTGATTGTGCTTGATTCTGTTTCTCATTTTCTTAGTCCCGGTAGTGTGAATGCCCGACGGTTTCGAGTGAACGGAAAGTGAGTTGGCTCCAATCCTGGCGGCGAATAGTTAACCGCCTCTTATTCTTCCAGTTTGGCAGCATCGGCTATCGCATAGCGGTCGCGCCCTTGTTCCTTAGCGGCATATAAACCTTTATCGGCGAGTATCATTAGCTGTTCGAAGTCCATCGGTTCGGTGTGCATAGCCAGTCCGGCGCTAATCGTCACGTTTGTTTTTTGATTAATGGCAGTGCGTATTCGTTCGGTAAGAAATTTTGCATCCTCGATACTGGTAGAAGGTAAAACCAGTAAAAATTCTTCTCCCCCATATCGAACAACAAGATCCTGATCGCGAGAGCATTCCAGCAAGATATTAGACAAGCTAATTAGTAATTCATCACCGACTCCGTGGCCGTAGGTGTCGTTGTATTTCTTAAAGTTATCAATGTCGATCAGAATTATACTGAATGGTCCTCCGCGTCGCCGTGATGAAGGGATAAGGGTTTCTATAAATAAATCCAGGCGTCGTCGATTCCATAGTTTTGTTAAAGGATCTGTTAGAGATCGATGCTCATTTTCAATTCTTAACGTGATATTTTGAACAAGCAGATTATGCTGTTGGTACGTTAGCTTGCTAATAAGTAGATAGGCGAATAATAGGCTGATTCCGAGAGCAGAAAAAAGAATATCTTGCATCCAGAAACATTTAGCAATCAAAGGAAGCATTGTTATATTCATATACAGCTTAATGGCAGGTAAGGATGTGCTGTAAGTGAGAGTGCCTCCTGCGACGAGAGTCATAACCATGGCGCTATAAAACAGGATGGCAATAGAGCTATTGTCGTCATATGGAATAAAAATGGCGGTGGAAAAAATTGCGAAGGGAAGAATACTGTTAAGGAAGAAATAACGTTCCCAGGGTTTAATGTTGTTCCGTGTTATCTCTCGATTGGTAATTTTTCTTGAGAACAGGATTGATATGGTAATGCGCGGTATATATGCGAGAAAAACAGCCAGCATCCAGAACAGGGCTATATTTAGTGATGATAGTTCCTGGATAAGGAATCCATAGGTTAGAACAGCTACTCCCGCCCCTAAATAGCCAATCTTTGTATTCGCGTATAATAGGCTGACTCGCTCAAAATCCAGACCCAAACTGTCACTATCGTCACTCAATTATTTTCCCCACAGAAATTTTGCTAATGTGATTCTGACTTGTCACTTTTTCTATTGTTGGAAATCTTCAGATACTCCGAGTTTCGCCCAGTTATCGTTTCTAAGCAATTATCGTTGCTAAGTAATTATCTTCTGTGTTTAAAGTAGTGCTGAGTTTTAAATGATGTGTCCAACCCATCTTCCCGCAAGCATAACGCCAGACCAAAGAAAAAGGGAAAGGCCGCCAATTATTTTAACTTGAGTAGGTGTTGAGGCTGTAGAGTTCCAGCGTTCAACCTGATTATACACGCGGAAATGGAAGTACATCATATTGATACCCGCCAACAAAAGTAGTGCCATCTTCCATTGAAAAGCCGGGTTTACAACATGAGAAGCCGCACGAGTGATGAACATGCCGAGGCCGGTAATTGTAGCGATGACAAATGCGCCGATAGACCAGGGAACGAGTTCCTTTGAGAGCGTGGTGACAGAGTAACGCTTTGCAGCTAATCCCAGTAGACGTAAATCAACCATCAGGATCGAACCAACGACGAGTGCGGCAGTAAGAACATGAATAGATTCTAGAAACGGAAACCATGATGTCCCGCCAATCTCCCAGGAAATCGGCCAGTTTTCAATATCAATCCAAAATGGAGCAGTTAGTATTTGCATAATATTTATTGGCTACGCTGGGTAGTAGATGTACTCCACATAAGCAATCCATCGTCCCGCCATTGCCACCATAATCCAAAGTCCCAGTGATACAAGCGCAATGCCGCGTGCTGTCCATAAGCGTTTCGAATTTGATTCCCAATAACCGTCCTGCTGCTTACTCATCAAGTGAAAGAACAGGGTTAACAGGATTGCCGGAATTAAAAAACTTAGTTTCCAGCCGAATATCGGGTTGTTGAAATAACGGTTGGGTCTTCCCAACAGAAAGAAGGAGCCGGAAATGAAATTGGAGGCCAGTGCCCACCATAACCATGGCATTACTCGCTTGGTCATTTCAGAGATTTTTTGGCTGGGAACAGCAAGACCGAGGATACGTAGATCAAGCATCACCACAGTACCCATAACAATTGCTATACCGAGGATATGCACGGTCTGGATAATGGGGGGAAAGCCGGGAATGGTACGAAGAGCCCAAAGCGCGCCAGCCTGCAGAAAACTTCCGTCAAGCAATGTCCCAATACTGGTAAAAAATTCGGGCAAGGTGCTACCTTTTTCTTATTATTATCCCTGGTCCAGGGGTTATCGGCTATAGATACTTATCCGTTACCGCGCCTTCGGAGGCCGATGTTACCGTCGCCGCATACTTCGCCAATACTCCACGAGTATATCGCGCCGCCGGTTTTGTCCAACTCGCCAATCGAGTGGCTATTTCTTCATCGCTGAGTTCCAGCGTAAGCTCATTGTTTTCGGCGTCGATCGATATAATGTCGCCTGTTTTGATAATGGCTATAGGACCACCTTCGATAGCCTCGGGTGTCACATGTCCCACGACGAAGCCGTGGCTGCCGCCAGAAAATCTTCCATCGGTGATCAGGGCGACGTCTGCACCCAGACCTTTGCCCATTATCGCCGCTGTAGGGCTCAGCATTTCGCGCATCCCCGGAGCGCCTCTGGGGCCCTCGTAGCGGATCACTAAAACATCGCCTTTGACCACAGTGCCATCGAGCACACCTTTTAAACATTCTTCTTCGGATTCGAATACACGGGCACTGCCTCTGAAGGCTAAGCCCTCCTTGCCAGTGATCTTGGCGACACATCCTGTCGGGGACAAATTCCCTCGTAAAACAACAAGATGGCTGTCTTTCTTGATGGGATTGTCTAACGGTCTGATAATGTCTTGGCCGGCAGGGTAAGGGGCTACATTGGCCAGGTTTTCGGCTATTGTCTTGCCGGTAACCGTCATGCAGCTGCCGTCCAGCATGCCGGCTTCCAGCATGGTTTTCATCAGCGGTTGGATGCCGCCGATCTTTATTAATTCTGACATCAAATACTTACCACTGGGCTTGAGATCGGCCAGCATCGGTGTTTGTTTGCCGAGGGTGGTGAAGTCGTCCAGTTGCAAGTCTACGCCCATGGTATGCGCCATCGCCAACAGGTGCAGTACCGCATTGGTGGAACCACCGAGAGCTATAACCACCTTGATCGCGTTCTCGAAGGCGGCGCGGGTCATAATGTCTGAAGGTTTAATATCGTGCTCGATCAAGTGCATGATGGCTTCGCCCGCATTCAGGCAATCGTCGACCTTTTCCTGTGATATGGCGTCCTGGGCAGAGCTGTTGGGCAGGCTCATGCCCAGAGCTTCGATGGCTGAGGCCATGGTGTTGGCGGTGTACATCCCGCCGCAGGAGCCAGGGCCTGGAATGGCTGTTTTTTCGATGTTCTTCAGTTCTATTTCGGAGACCTTGCCGGCGGCGTATTCTCCTACGGCCTCGAACACGGAAATTACGTTAGTATGGTTTGGCCCAGGCTGGATGGTTCCGCCATAGATGAAGATAGAGGGGCGATTGAGTCTGGACATGCCCATTAACAGGCCGGGCATGTTCTTGTCACAGCCGCCGATGGCGATAATGGCGTCGTGGCCCATGCAGCCGGACACGGTTTCAACGGAATCGGCAATCACTTCTCTGGAAACCAGAGAGTACTTCATGCCTTCGGTGCCCATAGAGATGCCGTCGGAAATGGTAATACAGCTATAGATGATGCCCTTGCCGCCGGCGGCATCGGTTCCCTGATTCACATCTTCGGCTAATTTATTGATGTGCATATTGCAGGGGGTGACCATGCTCCAGGTGGAGGCGATGCCGATCTGGGGTTTCTTGAAGTCTTCGTCTTCGAATCCCACCGCGCGTAACATGGCGCGGCTAGGGGCCTGCTCCACGCCATCAACTACTATCTTAGAATACTTTCGTAAGTCTTTGTTATTCATTAAATTATCAACTGCTTATTTAGGGCGAGAATGCTGAGTTCGCGAGATCGTTAGCGGAATTTCGCCAGGGGCGCTGTTATCTATAAACGTCAGGTGGCGGCTAATATACACTAGCCGAGGATTCGCCGCATTCCTCTTTGGCCTGTTCGCTGACTGGGGTATAGTGTTGGCGCTCAAATAGCCCTCAATCGTGGTCTCTACAAGGCTGCGAAGTGACCACGCCAAGCCGCATAGCATTGATAGAAAGGGGATCATTTCATGGGAAGAAGACCGAGTATTTTGATTTTTTGTGCAAGCTGGCTACTCGCCGCGCTGGCATTTGCTCAAGAGAACAGCGGTGAAGCACTTTACCAGCAATATTGTTCCAGCTGTCATAACGATCCAGTCGATCGTGCCCCCAGCCGGTTGGCGCTTAGCGATTACAATCCAAACGCCATCGTCCATGCCTTGAGTGCAGGGATTATGCGGACTCAGGCGGCGGCACTGACTGAAGATCAGCGGATTTTGCTCGCTGAATATCTCTCCGGCGGTAGCTACAACCGCGATCGTGTGGAGCAATTTACCGCCTGCTCAGATAGCATCGGTGAACTGGATCTCAACAAAGCCTCAAACTGGAATGGCTGGGGAAACGATTTAGGCTCGCAGCGCTATCAGTCTTCCGCTGGCACCGGG
The DNA here is from genome assembly GCA_013204155.1 of Pseudohongiella sp. Lineage (GTDB taxonomy): Bacteria > Pseudomonadota > Gammaproteobacteria > Pseudomonadales > Pseudohongiellaceae > UBA9145. The sequence continues at coordinate 8,637 of JABMOK010000048.1, forward strand.
ATTAACAAGGACAACATCGCCGAGCTTGAAATAGCCTGGTCACTCGGTGTAGAAGGCGCTTCTGCCGCCCGCGCGCAGCCAGCCGTTATCGACGGTATAGTAATTATGGGCTCACCTTCCGGTCAGGTGTATGCCTTGAATCTCGAATCTGGCTGCCACTATTGGACCTATGCCGCGATTTCTGAGGTGCGCGCCGCACCGACAGTAGTGCATGCCGAAGGCATTGATAAGACAGTAGTTATCGTTGCCGACCAGTCTAATCGCGTGTATGCCCTGGACATTCAGAGCGGCGAAAAAATATGGCATGCCGATCCGGATGCAAATCCCTGGGCGGTAAGTACGGGTGCGCCCGCAATACATGATGGCAAGGTTTTTGTGCCGATTTCTTCGATGGAAGTGGCCGGTGCCGGCAATCCTCAGCATGTCTGTTGCACCTTTCGTGGCAATGTGGCGGCGCTGGATTTAAATAGCGGTGAAAAGCTCTGGCAGACCTATATCATGCCAGAGGCCACGGAAGTGGGTAAAAACAGTGTCGGCAATGCGATTCTAGCGCCGTCTGGGGCCCCGATCTGGGGTTCAGCGACGTTCGATGTAGAGCGAAATCGTGTGTACGTGGGCTCGGGACAGAACTACAGTCGGCCTACCAGCGACACCAGTGACTCAGTAATCGCCTTCGATGCAGACACGGGCAACATGGATTGGGTCTATCAGAGTACCGCAAATGATGCCTTCACCATGGGTTGTAGCGGTCGTGTCGAACATCCTAACTGTCCGGATCCTGGTCCCGATCTGGATATTGGCGCGCCGATTCTTCTTGCCACACTGTCCAGCGGTCAGGATATTCTAATTGCTGGAACCAAGGGAGGAGTTGTCTTCGGTTTGGATCCCGAGAAGGACGGCGCCGTGTTGTGGCAGGTTCGAGTGGGACGCGGCAGTCCGCTTGGCGGCGTTCACTGGGGCATGACTTTTCTGGGCGATACCGTGTATGTGCCGGTCTCGGATCGTATTCCCGGCGGCACAGCGCCGGCGCAGCCGGGATTGCACGCCATCGATATGAAAACCGGTGAGGTGCTCTGGTATGCTCAAGCCCCTGATCATTGTGATGGCGGTGGATTTTCCTGTTCAAATGCCTACTCAGGCGCGGCTACGGCACTCGATGATCTGGTGGTGCTTGGCGCACTCAATGGCTATCTGTTTGCCCATGACAAGAATACCGGTGAGGTCATCTGGGAGTTGGACACCAAGGTCAGCTATGAGACAGCGAACAATGTGCCCGCCAGCGGTGGGGCAATCGATGCCACCGGGCCCGTTTTTTCCGGGCATTATATGCTGCTGAATTCTGGTTATGCCGCGTTCGGTCAATTGGCGGGCAATGCCTTAATCGTCTATAAGTTGCCTTGATACAGCTTGCCTTGAATAAATTATGAATATTCATATAAAACAATAGAATAAGATGAATAAGTCATTAATTACTTTTTCATTAATCGCGGTGACCTGTACTTTGGCCCTGAGATTAGCGCCGACTGGGGTTTGCATCTGATCGACCTGAGCATCACGCAAGGAAATTTGGTCGGAATTGTTGCTCAACAAGCCAGGGCCTACGCCAATAAATAAAAAAATGATGGGGTCCGAAAGCAGCCAGTTTTTGTAGTAAACAGGAGTATGATCAAGTCATTCAATAATTTCGTTTTTACTTTGTTGATAAAAGTAAAAAGCAAAACAGAGAATGGCAATGCTGCCTAACAGCGAAGAATATGAAAGCGCCCGGCAGAGTCGAGATCCTCGATTCGACGGGCGTTTTTTTGTGGGCGTTTTAACAACAGGAATTTATTGCAGACCGATTTGTCCGGTAAGAGTTCCGAAGCGAGAGAATATTCAATTGTATCGCTCGGCCGCCGGCGCCGCAGAAGCGGGGTTTCGTCCTTGCCTGCGTTGTCGTCCGGAGTCGTCGCCAGGGACGCCTGCCTGGATAGGCGCGCCGTATAAAGTTTCCAGGGCGCTGCAATTAATCGCGAAAGGTTCCCTGGATGATGATTCCGTTGCATCACTCGCTGCGAAACTGTCAATTGGACCTCGACAATTAGGCCGATTATTTCAGCAGCATGTTGGAGCCTCTCCCATTGCGGTTGCACAAACCCAGCGTCTGCACTTTGCCAAAAAACTTATCGATGAGACAAGTTTGCCCTTGAGTGAGGTTTGTTTTGCCGCCGGGTTTGGCAGCGTACGGCGCTTTAACGCCGTATTTCAAAAAACCTACGGGCGTTCGCCGAAAGAATTGCGTAAAGGCAAAAAGGTGGATCGAAGTGACGCGATCGAAGTGCGTTTATGTTACCGGCCTCCACTGGACTGGAGGGCAATGTTGGCTTATCTCGAGTACAGGAAGATACCCGGGGTCGAACATATAGATTTCGCTAGCAACAGCTATGCGCGCACTATATTTCTGCAGGGCAAGGCTGGAGATATTCAGTTGAGGTTTTCCGAAGAGGGAAGTTTCGCGACCTTAAAAATCAATTTTCCTGATACGCGACTGTTATATCATATTGTAGAAAAAGTACGGCTGTTATTCGATCTAAAGGCTGACAGCGAAGAGATAGATCGATTTTTTTTAAAAGACAAACTACTGAAGAAGCTTGCAAAGAAAAATCCGGGAACACGCGTTACCGGTTGTTGGGATGGATTCGAGGTCACTGTCAGAGCAATCCTGGGTCAGCAGGTTACGGTTAAGGCCGCAACCACACTGGCGGGTCGTGTGGCAGATAGACATGGCAAGGCATACGTCGGATCACTCGTCGAATTAACCCATACATTTCCCACCGCGAAGCAAATAGCTGAAGCCGATCTGGATGGTTTGGGTATTGTCGGGCAAAGAATTCAAGCTATAAAAACGGTGGCTGGAAAAGTCGCCAGTAAAGAGATCGTCTTCGACGGTGTGCCGGAGACGGAGAATTTTGTCGCTTCTATTTGCGAGATAAAAGGGATAGGAGAATGGACGGCGCATTATATTGCGTTACGGGTATTAAATGACCCGAACGCATTTCCTTATTCCGATTTAATTCTGCGTAGAGCGGCGGCGCCAGCGGGAGAAACGCTGACGGCTAAAAAATTGCTGCAGCGGGCGGAAGCCTGGAAGCCGTGGCGAGCCTATGCAGTGATTTTGTTGTGGAAACACTATCAGCAGTCGGTGAGTGACAAAAAAGGTAATTAGAAGTTTTTTCAACAGGAAACGGCGACGTTAAAATAATCAAGAGGCCAAACTGTGATGACAACCTATTATGAATATCATGCCACGCCCATCGGCCAGCTGTTGCTGGCAGGTGATGGGGAATATTTGAGCTTGTTGGGTTTTCCCGGCGGAAAGATGCAGCGGCGTCACCAGACAGGATGGAAAAAAAATTCGGCGCCTTTCAAACAAGTATGCTTTCAATTGGATAGTTACTTCGCCGGCGAGTTGGAACAGTTTGATTTACCTCTACTACCATCCGGCACCTTGTTTCAACAGAGTGTCTGGCGGGCGTTAACTGAAATACCCTATGGAGAAACCTGGAGCTATGGCCAGTTGGCAAAACACATTGATAATCCAAAAGCATCGCGTGCGGTCGGCGCCGCTAATGGCCTCAACCCGATCCCCATCATTATTCCCTGCCACAGAGTGATTGGAAGTTCAGGCAAGCTCACTGGCTTTGGCGGAGGCTTGGAGACCAAGCAGTATCTACTTTCTCTGGAGTCAGAGGTAGTCACCCCAGGCTTCAAATTCGCTTAAACACCTTTGCCGGCTTGTTGCGGGAGCTGTCGCTGGCTTGTTCGCTAGCGGCTGTCCTGGGCTTCGGCCCCGTCGGAGTTCTATCTCGGTGTTTGTTTCGGATATTCTCACTGGTATAGTAGGCTACCTGGTATTCCGCCGCGGCAAGTGGAAGCAACGTATGCTATAAGACAAATTACGCGGGAAAAGAGTGGTGTACGCAAGTACAGAGTAAGGACATCGAAGCCAGAACAACTATATCGAAGTCAGAACAACTATATCGAAGCCAGAACAACTATATCGAAGCCAGAACAACTACACCGAAGCAGAGATCCTATGCAAAGCAGTCAACAACAAATAATCTCTCATGTTCAGAGATGGTTACAGAGCCAGAAACCAGTTTGGCTTTGCACCATACTGAAGACCTGGGGTTCTTCACCTCGGCCGATCGGCGCGATGATGGCCTGCACGCTTGATGGCGAGCTAATAGGCTCCATTTCTGGAGGCTGCATCGAAGAGGATTTTTTGCAGCAACTTCGCGATGGGAGTCTGAAGTCGCAATATGATGAGAGCGGCAAACCCTTCATCGTAAAATACGGTGTGACGGCAGAAGAGCAAGCAAGGCTTAAGCTTCCCTGCGGCGGCCAGCTCCATGTGTTGTTGGAATTCATCGAAGCGACGCAGGGTAATAGGGCAATTTTTTCTCGTCTATTAAGTGATTTGGAAAACCACACGAAGGTAAGTCGTGTGGTTGATCTGGAAACGGGTAAAATTTCTGCCAACGACAATAGCAGCGACTCGCCGGTAATTATGAGCGAACATACCATGACTCATAGTCTCAGTCCCATGTATCGATTGTTATTGCTTGGCGCGGGAGATGTGGCAAAGTTCGTTGCCGAAATGGCTCTGGCATTGGAGTACAATGTGACTCTGTGTGATCCGCGGCCGAACTATCTCGATAACTGGCAAGTTGATGGTGTGGAGAAAACTTCTCGTTTGCCTGATGATGTTGTGCGTGAGCAATTTAGTAATCCCTATAGTGGTATTGTCGCGCTTGCCCACGATCCAAGAGTAGATGATATGGCATTAATGGAGGCGTTGAAGACTGACGCTTTCTATGTCGGAGCGATGGGGTCGGAGAGGACTTCTGCGGCGCGAAGAGAGAGACTGCCAGAGCTGGGCTTGAGTGAGGAAGAAATTGATCGCCTGCATGCGCCGATTGGATTGCAAATAAACAGCAAAACCCCGGCAGAAATAGCCATCTCGGTGATGGCTGAGATTACGTCTATTCGGCATAAACGCTAAGGGATTAAGAATCGAAGAGGGGTAGCTTGCTACCCCTCTTTACAGCCGCTTTATCGACCAGTCCTATTGCTGTTTAATGGCCAGATCTTCGCCATTAGCATCCATCGACTCCAATCGTCTGGCCCCCGCTAGAATACCAATTATGCCGTAGTTGCCTTCATGGCAAGCATATTCGTAAATGGGCTCCTCCATTTTTGAAAGAGGGTAGGCGCCTGACCACTGAGCACTATACACAGAAGGATCATCGACGGTGAATCCGTATACAATTTTGTTATTGGCTTCACGTTTGAAGGTTTCAATAACCGTCAGATTCTCAGTAGGCGCGCCACGATAAGTGATCCATGGATTGTAGTTTCTGGTCTCAACGATCAAGGTGTCACCGTCCCAGCGACCAATGGAGTCTCCCATCCATTTTTGATGGACTGCCGAGGCTGGGCTACGCTCGTTCGTTATCCTGATAATGCGTGAATCGTGGGCCATTTCCACGATGATATTGACATAGCCTGGAGATTGCACAATCTGCATGTGGCTGTTGTACATAACCGGTGACATAACCGGCCCTGAGCTATTGCCGAAGGCTAGCAGACAGCGCTCACCGAGTCCGCGACCTTCGGGGCCAGCATTGCGGTCGGGCTGACTGGCTCTGAGGTCGCGCATACGATCCTGGAAGCCTGCCACGTGCTCTGGAATACGACCGTTAGGTGGATCGATCACGGCTGAGGTTCTGAATTCGCCATCAATTGTGGGCAGAAACATACCACGATCGGTCCAGAACAGATCGTAGTTACCGACGGGAGGTAATGCCTCAAGTTTTGGGGCGGGACGGTTTGGGTCCAGGGGCTGATTGTCTTCTTCAATGGCCTGTTGTGCACGCTGCTCGAGCTCCAGTGCCTCCTGTTCGGAATAGGCCTGTTTGTTCCCCAGTTCACGAGGGCGTTCAAAGGGCATTACCGTGGCGTTCTTCCAGTTGCCTTGTAAATCAGGCACACCCCATTCGGTGCGAGGTGTCTGGAATTCCTGCGCAAAGGCGGCGCCAGTCGAGGCGAGGCTGAAGGCTATAGAAAGTGCGCTGCCTACGGCCAGTAAACGAATCTTCATGCTTCGTCTCCTTGTGGTTTTAGTATCGATTAGTTTCTCTGACTTCTGATAATGAGTGGCAATAGATAGCATTATCGAGTCAGGCTTTGCCGTATTCTAAGCCAAGTGCAGTGGATTTATGGTCACGAATTGTGACAGTTTTCCGGAATTCCTGGATCCGCCTGTTCTCTCTGATTAGGTTTTCCAGTCCAGATCGGTAGGCAAAATTCCCCTTCAAATGCTGTTGCCAGAACTTCTTGCAGACCCGTGTAGGCAGTTTTTTCCGGAAGATCAAGAGGCGAGTGATGAGTGCTTGTCAGGCTAGGGAGTGCGCTGCAGAAAGCCCGGGTGTCTGGAATTGCTTCAATATTCTCCGACGCTAATCTCAAAAGTAACATTAAGTTAACATCCTAACTAATTGATTTAAGTGTTATAAATATTTTTACTCCAGGGCGCTGCCTGCTCGATTTGCGTGGCAAGCTGTAGCAACAGAGAATCGGCTCCCCAGGCGCCGCTAAACATCACCCCGACAGGAATATTCTCTGCCGTTTGATGTAGGGGCATCGACATGCTCGGCTGGCCAGTGCCATTGTATAAAGCGGTAAAGCCACTGTAGGCCTTGAAGCGATTGGTGTACTGCTTCATGTCATCGCTGTTCATATCCAGCCAGCCGATTTTAGCGGGAATTTTACTGAGTACTGGCGAGATGATGATGTCGTATTGCTGATGGAACTCGCGCATCTGCTGTTCAGCCTTCTGTATTGTATCCCGGGCATCAAGATAGCTTGCCGCAGTAATTTGGCTGCCGTTTTTCGCCATGATTCTGGTAGATGCCTCGATGGGGCAGTCGTCCAGAGAAAGCTGTAGTTTTTCCAGGCGAGGGGCTACAGCTTGGTAGACATGGGTGTTAATCAGCTTGGACATGGCCGAGCTTACGCGATAGTAGTCAACTGGATGGATGATTTCTTCGACACTATGGCCCAGGGATTCACAAAGCTGTGCCGCTTTTTTCACGCCCTTGATACAGTCCTGATCAATCTCCTGCCCCATGGGATGGGTGATTTGAATTCCTATACGTAATTGGGGAACATCGGCTTCGCGTGCATCATAGAATGATGCTGGCGAGGGGGGCAGGGCGAACAGATTGGGTTTAGTTAATCTAATCAGGTCCAGAAATGCGGCGCTGTCTCTTACCGTTTGACTTACCACATGACCGACGCTCAATCCGCCCCAACAATCTGCCAGTGTATTCTCAATAACAGTCAAACCGCGGCTGGGTTTGAGGCCGAATACACCGCAGCAGGCTGCAGGTATGCCAATCGATCCGCCACCGTCGGCGGCATGGGCAACGGGAACTATTCCAGCGGCTACTGCCGCTGCCGCTCCTCCGCTGGATCCTCCTGTGGAGTAAGCCGTATTCCAGGGATTGCGGCAGGAAGCATTGGCGTGTGGTTCTGTGGTCAGGGTAACACCAAATTCCGGTGTAGTAGTCTTGCCAATAACGATGAGGCCGGCATCGAGGAATTTGCGCACTATACTGGAATTATGCTCGGCTATGTAACCGTCGAAGAGTCGGCTTCCAAAGGAGACAGGTAATCCTTTTACCATGCTGAGATCTTTAATTAGAAAGGGAATACCTGCTAGCTTACTCTGTTCCAGCAGTTCAGGGTTTGCATCAACTGCCTTAGCCTGTTCAAGTCCTTCCTCAAAATTTTCATGCACGATGGCATTAATGGAAGGGTTGATTCGCCGTGCTTGCTCGACTGCGCAGGAGTTAACTTCTTGCGATGAAAAATCCTTGTTGCGAATGCCCTCGGCCAGTTCGATGGCATCCATAGCCATGTAATCAGAGTTATCTAACATGGAGCTGGTTTACCTGCGATTGAAATTCCTGAAGAATCTGGATTATTATACGCCATCATCTCGGCTGACCAGAGATAGACTGTCAGAATCGTCGTCATCATCGAAATCTTCTTCACTGCCAGTTTTGCCTTCGGATAATTGGATGCGCAGGCGTAAATTATTTTTGGAGTCGGCATTCTTAATAGCCTCTTCGAAGCTAATCTTTCCGCTGGCGTATAAGTCGAATAGCGCCGAGTCGAAGGTCTTCATGCCTTGCTCCTCGCTCTTCTCCATCACCTCTTTAATTTCCAGTACCTTGCCTTGTTTAATCAGGTCGCAGACACGCGGCGAGCCTAATAATATTTCAATGGCTGCAATCCGCTTGCCATCAATGCTGGGGATAAGTCGCTGTGAGACAAAACCCTGTAAATTAAGGGATAGATCCATGAATAGCTGCTGGTGACGCTCTTCCGGGAAGAAGTTGATGATACGATCCAGAGCCTGGTTGGCATTGTTGGCGTGCAAGGTAGACAGGCATAGATGTCCGGTTTCTGCGAATGCCAGTGCATGTTCCATTGTTTCCCGGCTTCGAATCTCGCCAATAAGAATAACATCAGGGGCTTGTCGTAATGCGTTCTGTAGAGCCTCTTCGTAGCTATTAGTATCGATACCAATTTCACGTTGGTTTAAGATAGATTTCTGATGAGGATGTATGAATTCGATTGGATCTTCGATAGTAATAATATGGCCTTCACTGTTTTTGTTGCGGTGATCAATAAGAGCCGCCAGAGAAGTGGATTTACCGGAACCGGTTCCGCCTACAAAAAGAACAATGCCACGCTTCTGCATTACCAGATCGTTTAAGATGGGGGGTAACCCCAGAGAAGAAGCGCTAGGAATTTCGGTTTTAATATTACGTGCAACGAGGGCTACTTCGCCACGTTGCTTAAAGATATTTACCCGGAAGCGCCCAATGTCTGAATTAGAAATCGCTAGGTTCATTTCTGGATTCTTTTCGAAATCCCTGATTTGCTCTTCGCTCATAATTTGATAGGCGATATTTTTAACCATGCCTTTGGGAAGCTTTTTATCGAGCAGAGGAATTAGCTTGCCGTATGCCTTAATACTGGGTGGTGCCCCGGTGGTCAAAAACAGGTCCGAGCCATCTTTCTCGATCATCATTTTCAGTAAATCATTAAATCCCATAGTTGTAGTCCTGCGAAATATTTCCTGGATTATTTGATGGGTGTGCCACTCAGCTTGATAGCCTAATAAGGTCTCAGTGAAATGCGGTGGAGCTAAAACCGGCGTTCGGTGTACCAGCCTACTTCCTTCGCCGATTCATCAACTTTATTGGTTACGTCGAGTATAAGCGTGAACAATGCCATTCGCACTAATACCCCGTTGTCCGTTTGTCGGAAGATGGCCAGATTCGGGTGTTGGTTGAGATCATTGTCCAACTCGTTGGCATCTTCTCTCGAATCTCTTGGAAGTGGGTGCATGATTACTGTGTTGGGCTGACAATTGCGGGTATAAATGGCTTGATTTAGCCGGAATCTGCCGCGATAAATATCTGCCTCCAGCTTGTTGGTGAAACGTTCTTCCTGAATACGGGTTAGATAAACTGTATCGTTGTCCATCAGACCCGCTTCCATATCTTCGGTTTCGATTACTTGATGTCCAGCCGCCTTCAGCTCGGAAACAATTTCCACCGGCATTCGAAGTTCATTTGGCGTAATCAAGGTGAAGGTTATATTTTTGTACAAAAGAAGCAGTTGAGAGAGGGAGTGAACCGTTCGGCCATGTTTGAGATCACCCACCATGGCGATACTCATGCCGTCGATTTCCCTGTCCTTGGAGTGCAGTTCCTTCTTTATTGTGTACAAATCCAGCAGCGCCTGAGAGGGGTGTTCATTCGGCCCGTCGCCGCCATTGATTACAGGAACGCGGCTGGCCTTGGCAAATTCGCTGACCGAGCCGGGTTGAGGGTGGCGCATTACAATAATATCGCTGTAGCCGCTGATTACGCGAGCCGTGTCATACAGAGATTCACCCTTTGAGATGGAGGAGGATTTTAAGTCGGTAGTTTCTCTGACATGGCCGCCCAGCAAGTTAAAGGCACAGCCGAAGCTGACCCGGGTTCGCGTGCTGGGCTCGAAGAACATATTGCCGAGGATAGCGCCATCGAGTACCTTGCTGACCCGTTCGCGATGGGCATAGGGTTCCATACTATCAGCGACCTGAAAAAGCCTGTCTATATCGGCTCTTTCAAATTGCTTTACGCTAAGTATATGGGCGCCGCGAAAATTCATGAATTACTACTTTGTATTGTTTGTTTCTATTATTTCTAAGCTTTTGCTGTGCTGGATTGGTCTAATCGACCCAAAACACACTGATACTACTACAAATGGGCATTTGGAAGGAATTGTTAAGTGGATAATGGCATCACAGATTGATATCGCCGCCCCAGCCACCGGGATAGCAAAAGCCTGACGTATAGCGAGCTGGAAACGGCTATAATCGACCAGCAACGGCGTGGATGGGGTAGTAAATGTCTGGAAAAACAATCTATTGGTACGATTTTGAAACCTTCGGCATAAACCCGCGGCGGGACCGGGCCGCGCAATTCGCCGGAATTCGTACCGATGAGCAGTTGAATATCATTGGCGAACCTTTGCGCATGTACTGCAAGCCTGCGGATGACTTTCTACCGGATCCAATGGCTTGTTTAATTACTGGAATCACACCGCAAAAAGCGCTCGAGGACGGTGTTTGTGAAGCGGAATTTATTGCTCGCATTCATCAGCAGTTTACGATCCCTGGGACCTGTGTTGCCGGTTATAACAGCATTCGCTTTGATGATGAGCTAACGCGACAGTTATTGTATCGCAATTTCTACGATCCCTATGAGCGCGAGTGGAAAAACGGGAACTCCCGCTGGGATATTATCGATATGCTGCGCTTGTGTGCCGCTACCCGTCCAGAAGGGATTAACTGGCCAACAAAAGAAGATGGTAGCAACAGCTTCAGATTGGATCAGCTGAGTGTCGCTAATGGTATTGAGCATGCCGATGCTCACGATGCACTTGCTGATGTGATTGCCACCATCGAGATCGCCAAGCTAATTAAAACGAAGCAACCGAAACTTTTTGAATACGTCTATAAACTTAGAAATAAGAGGGCAGTGCTGTCCGAGATAGACATGATAACTCGCAAGCCTTTATTACATGTCTCGATGATGTATCCGGCAAAACGCGGATGTCTCGCTCTGGTTATGCCGATCTGTGAACACCCGACTAATAAAAATGGGATTATCGTCTATGACCTGCGAGAGGATCCGGATAGCTGGCAGGACTTGACTGTTGAGCAAATCAGGTCAGCGCTGTATACCCCGGCAATTGAGTTGCCCGAGGGCGCTCACAGAATTCCATTAAAAACCCTGCATGTAAACAAATGTCCGATAATCACTTCACCTTCGGTTTTAGATCCTGCCAGGGCCGAGCTTTATGAGATAGATATGGCTCTTTGCAAGAAGCATTGGGAGTCTTTGCAGGGGAATAATGAATTAGCTGGAAAACTCGGCAAGGTATTCAGTGAAGAGCACTCACAGAGTGAAGTCGATCCTGATTTCATGATTTATAGTGGGGGATTTTTCTCGGAGAATGATCGTAGTTTGATGGCTATGGTCAGGGCAGCCAAAGTCGTGGATCTGGGCAGATTAGATCTGCCATTCAAGGATAGTCGACTGAATGAAATGCTATTTCGATACAGGGCAAGAAACTACAAAGAGACCTTAAGCAAGAGCGAATTGCTTGAGTGGGAAAAATTTAGACAACAACGAGTAGGTGATGCATCGGCGCTGCATCGGTATAAAGAAAGTTATCGGGAAGCTGTGCAAAAAGCGAAACTACTGGATGAGGGTGAAGGGAATGCAAGGAATGAAGTCGTATTCAAGAGCCTGGATGAATACGAGGCTTCTCTCGCGGTGAAGGTATAGAGCCAGCAAGCCGGTGTCTGTAAATATTCCTCTGTTATGCTCTGGGCGCTCAAGGAAGTACACAATATTCGGCAAACAAGATAGAATCCTGTTGCTTGAAATCAGGCATAGGCTCGACATATTGTGAGCCCCATAACTAGCAGATAAAAGAACAGTCTAATGGATCAGTTTAAAGATATCAGACCTTACCATGATGAAGAGATTCGTCTGGTGTTGGACAAGCTGATTACCAATCCGGAATTTCTGGCAAGCATCGCCAGTTTCTATGCGCCGAGGCTGGCGCGCCTGCTTCCTGCCATCATGCGAGGCGTTGCCCAGAAAAAACTTAAAGGTCAGCTTGAATCTGTAGACAGCGTAGCCACTATGCAGGATGTAATCGCCGGCTACATGGATAAGATGATCGAAGACACAGTGACTGATTTGACGCATTCTGGTATTGAAAATTTACAAAAAGGCAAAAGTTATCTGTTCATTAGTAATCATCGTGATATAGCTATGGATCCGGCCTTCGTCAACTACACGCTATATCACGCGGGTTACGAGACACTGAGAATAGCAATTGGCGACAATTTGCTGAAAAAGCCGTTTGTGTCGGATCTTATGCGTTTAAATAAGAGTTTTATTGTTAGGCGCTCTTTGAAAGGAAGGGAGTTATTACAAGCACTAACCCTCTTGTCATCTTATATCCATCATTGCATAGAGAATAATCATAATGTGTGGATTGCCCAGCGTGAGGGCAGGGCTAAGGATGGTATTGATAAAACAGATCCAGCATTACTAAAAATGTTGGCTATGAATCAGCGCAAGATTCCACTGCATGAAAATTTGTCTCAGCTTCATATTGTGCCGGTTACTATTTCTTATGAATATGACGCATGTGATGTATTGAAGGCTGAAGAACTGTATCAGCTTGAATCGTCAGGTAGCTTCACTAAGACCGAGAAGAGTGATATCGAAAGTATCGTCGCTGAAATCTAGCGAATGACTATCTCCAATCTGGAAAGACAGATTCTGTATGTCAGGGTGCTGTGCATGCCACTCGCGCGCTATTCTGATGCTCTTCTCGCTCGGATCTAGGCCGACTACCTCTCCCGAGCTGACCGCCGCGGCGCCGCGGGCGTGGAACGCCGAGCAGCCGAATCTCTATCTTCTCACGGCGCGCCTGAAATCCGGCGACACCGTCGCGCACGAACTCGTCGAGAAAATCGGCTTCCGGCAGACCGAGATCCGCGACACGGCTATTC
>JABMOK010000007.1 GCA_013204155.1 Pseudohongiella sp.
ATCCAAAGCCGCCGCACAACTGGAAGGATCGAAGTCCTTCAGCAAAGATTTTCTCAGTCGCCACAATATCCCCACCGCCGCCTATCAGACCTTTACCGAAATTGAAGCAGCCAAAGCCTATATCGAGGAGAACGGCGCCCCGATTGTAATCAAGGCCGACGGACTTGCGGCTGGCAAAGGCGTTATCGTTGCCAGCACAAAGGCAGAAGCGATTGCCGCCGTGGAAGATATGCTCTCCGGAAACAAGTTCGGCGATGCCGGGCACCGGGTAGTGATCGAAGGATTTCTGGCGGGCGAAGAAGCCAGTTTTATTGCCATGGTAGATGGCAAACATGTTTTGCCCATGGCGACTTCACAGGATCACAAGGCAAGGGACGACGGTGACAAGGGTCCCAACACCGGCGGTATGGGTGCCTACTCCCCTGCGCCGGTAGTGACCGATGAAGTATACCAGCGAATAATGCAGCAGGTTATCTTGCCAACCGTTGCTGGCATGGCCGCCGATGGCAATGACTACACGGGTTTTCTGTATGCCGGTTTAATGATCTCACCCGAGGGAGAAATCAGCGTAGTCGAATTCAATTGCAGATTCGGCGACCCGGAAGCGCAACCAGTAATGATGCGGCTGCAATCGGATCTTACCCAGCATTGTCTGGCAGCCCTGAATAAGTCTCTGGACACCGAGAGGGCAGAATGGGATTCCCGTTCTGCGGTTGGCGTGGTTATGGCCTCCGGTGGCTACCCCGATGCGTTTAATAAGGGTGACGAAATTAGCGGTCTTGACTCTGTCACGACAAATCAGCAGAAGGTATTTCATGCCGGCACCACAGAGAAAGATGGCGTCGTGGTGAGTAATGGCGGGCGCGTGCTCTGTGCGACGGCTCTCGGCGACAGTGTCTCTGAGGCGCAGGCCGCGGCCTACGAGCTAGTACACCAGATTCACTGGGACAATGTTTATTTTCGTACAGATATTGCCTATCGGGCTATAGCCAGAGAGAATGATCAGGGAGCTTCCAATGCCTGACAGATCGCAACTAAACTTTCTTGACCGCTGCCTTGTCCAGTTTGATCTGGCGCTGCGCACCTGTGTGCCCGGATCGAGTGAAGCGCGTCGTGCATCACCCGCCAGTGAATTTGATGAAACTGAATTGAGTGAATCGGATCGGCTTCATGCCGCCGGTTTGATGCGAATTAATCATACCGGTGAAGTCTGCGCACAAGCGCTCTATCAGGGTCAGGCGGCCACCGCCAAGCTGAATGATGTGCGCCAGTCAATGGAGCACGCCGCAGAAGAAGAAATCGATCATCTCGCCTGGTGTGAGGAGAGGCTGCAGCAACTCGACAGCCAACCAAGTTTATTAAATCCTCTCTGGTATGCCCTTTCCTATGGCATGGGGGCGGCCGCAGGAATCGCTGGTGATAAATGGAGCCTGGGATTTGTTGCCGAGACGGAAGAACAGGTTTGTGCTCACCTCAAGCAACATCTTGAAAAATTGCCAATACAAGACAGCAAGAGTAAAGCCATTATTGAGCAGATGATCCATGATGAGAAACAACACGGCGATTTGGCTAGAGACGCCGGTGGTGCCGATTTGCCAGCTCCCATCAGACAAGCAATGACCGCTATGTCAGAAGTGATGAAAAAAACTACCTATAGAATTTAGTCCGGCTCGAATCTCTTCGCAGCAAACTCGCTCACTTGATCCAGCATTTGATTCCAATCGACTGGCCTCCGCCAGATTGCACCTGTCATGCTGTTCCCGTCAGTTTATGGCAGTCAATTTGCTACAGTTAATTTACTACAGTTAATTCACAACAGTTAATTTGCTACAGTCAATCCGCCGCGACTATTTCAAAATCATGAGTAACTTTTACCCCGGCGTTCTTCATCATGATAGAAGCCGAACAATATTTATCCGCTGACAGCTCGATGGCACGCGCCACCTGCTTTTCACTCAGGTTTACCCCGGCTATCTTAAAGTGCAGATGTATAGACTCAAAAATTGCGGGAGTCGCATCCACTCTTTCCGCCGTAACTTCTGCTTCACAGCTTATGATTTTCTGCCGCGCTTTTTCTAAAATTGTTACCACATCATACGACGAGCAACTGCCCACACTGAGAGCCATTAACTCCATCGGGCGCATGCCCATATTCCTGCCTCCGCCCCCCGGCGCACCATCAAGTACAACGGCGTGGCCGCTGCCAGATTCGGCAACAAACATTACATTCTCTATCCACTTAATTCGGGCCTTCATATCGTATCTCTGTCCTGTTATTTTCCTGACTCCAAACGATCAAGAAATTCGGCTTACTGACCGATACCAGTCAGTATAAAGTAGCGTGTAAGGTTAGCATAGTTGAGTTTCCTGCACACATCATGCGTTTGTATAGAGCCTCCTGCCGCACGACAAATAGCGCCCAGGCGGAATAAGGCTCGACTATAATTGCGATTGGTATCTCACAATTTCACCTAAAATGTGCTATACATCTTAGCTAGCTGGAATACTGCAGGAGTTTTACCAATGTCACCAACGGCTATTACGCCACATATCGATGATCTGGATAATTTTCTATCCCATTGCCATCGAAAACGTTATCCGAATCGCGCCACCATCATTTATGAGGGCGACAAATGCGATACGCTTTACTACATCGTCAAAGGTTCCGTCTCGGTTGTGCTGGAAGACGATGATGGCAAAGAAGTGGTTATAACCTATTTAAACCCAGGCGATTTTTTTGGGGAAATAGGTCTGTTCGTGCAAGAGGAAGATCGTAGCGCCTGGTGTAGAGCCAGAAATATTTGTGAGATTGCCGAGATCAGCTATGCCAACTTTAACACCTATGCTCGATCGCACCCGGATATCTTATTTACCATCGGCCAGCAGATGGCGAATCGATTGCGCAACACGACTCGAAAAGTAGGTGACCTTGCCTTCTATGATGTAACTGGCCGAATTGCCCGCACTCTGATTGATCTGAGCAAGGAACCGGATGCAATGACTCATCCTGATGGTATGCAGATCAAGATCACTCGACAGGAAATTGGTCGCATCGTTAATTGTTCGAGAGAAATGGCCGGTCGAGTCCTGAAAACGCTGGAAGAACAAGAGCTAATAGATGTATCCGGTAAGACTATCGTGGTTTTTGGCACTCGCTAACCATCACTTTTATCCAAAAAACAGTCCCTCTTAGCTTCTGTTGCCGCTAAACATTAACTCCTTCAACTTTACTCCAGGACTCGGGGCGCGCATAAAAGATTCCCCAACAAGAAAGCCGTAGATTCCATTACGAATCATGATGCCTACGTCTTCGGCTGTATGGATTCCACTTTCAGTTATAACTGTCTTCCCCTTTGGCACCAATTGAGCAAGCTCAATAGTAGTCTGCAAACTCGTTTCAAAACTGTGCAGATTGCGGTTATTAATGCCTATTAGATCTGTCTTCAAATCGAGCGCTGTCTCGAGCTCCTCTTGATTGTGCACTTCCACCAAAATATCGAGAGAAATGGAGTTGGCATACAATGCCAACTCCTGTAGCTGGGGTTTTTCCAGAGCCGCTACAATGAGCAGAATACAGTCTGCACCCAAGGCCCTCGACTCGGCTATTTGATAAATATCGAGCATGAAGTCTTTGCGCAGCACCGGAATTTCGCAGGCAGCCCTGGCCTGCAGCAGATAATCATTACAGCCTTGAAAATATTTTTCATCGGTGAGTATAGAGAGGCACGCAGCCCCATTTAGCTGATAATCTCTGGCGTGGAGTGCAGGATGAAAGTCTGCTCTGATCAAGCCTTTGGAAGGAGACGCTTTCTTGATTTCAGCGATAACCGCAACTTGTTGCTGTCTGCAACGTTCAGACATTGCAGCCGCAAAGGGTCTCATCTGTTCAGTCGCAGGAAAGCGGCTTTCCAGCTCAGCGAATGAAACCTTCGCTTTTGCGGCGGCAACTTCCAAACGCTTATCGGCTAAAATTTGTTCAAGGATTGTTGGTACGGACACTGTGCGGCTCACTTCGCTGCGCTTACAGATTGAGTGAACGCAACCAGCTGCTCTAACTTGGCAACAGCCTCACCACTGCGCAACACCTGTTTGGCCTTTTCCACGCCGGCCTTAAGATCGCTAACCAGATTAGCCGCATAGATTGCCGCCCCTGCATTGAGAGCCACTATATCAGCCGCCGCCTGATTTTTATTGCTCAAGGCATCTCTCAACATGGCTAGACTTTGCTCGGCACTGTCAATTTTCAACATCGCGTAATTATCGTATTGGCTAATACCAAAATCAGAAGGAGAAACTGAATAGGTACTTATCTCACCGTCTTTTAGCTCACCAATAGTTGTTGCCGCCGAAATACTAATCTCATCCAGACCATCTTCCGCGGCCACAATTAATACATGGTTGCTACCCAACTCTTTAAGCACCTCCAGCAACACAGGAATCCAGTCGGCATCAAACACGCCCATGAGTTGGTTTGGTGCTGACGCGGGATTAGTAAGCGGACCCAATAAATTGAATACCGTGCGTACACCAATTTCCTTGCGCGCTGTAATAACATGTTTCATTGCACTATGGTGTGCGGGGGCGAACATAAAGCCGACACCTACTGCTTCTATGGTTTTGGCGACATCGTCTGCACTCAGAGCCAAATTTACCCCGGCCGCTTCCAACACATCGGCACTGCCGCTTTTGCTGGACGCTCCACGGTTGCCGTGTTTAGCGACTTTGGCACCGGCACAAGCCGCTACGATAGCCGCTGCCGTAGAAACATTAAATTTGTTAGAGCCACTGCCGCCGGTGCCACAGGTATCCACCAAGTGGGGGCTTGGCGCTACCTGCACCTTAGTGGACAATTCGCGCATCACCGTAGCACCGCCTAAAATTTCAGCCGCCTTCACCCCCTTCATCTGTAAGCCGACAAGAAATGCGGCATTCTGTGCATCAGTTGATTGACCCGACATAATCTCGCGCATTACTGCGATCATCTGCTCTTTGCTCAGGTCTTGCCCAGAGGTAACTTGCTTAATGGCCGATCTGATATCCATGCTCACCCTCCAACTTATGGATTTGCCAGTAAAAAATTCTGCAATAATTGATGGCCGTGTTCACTCAAAATAGATTCAGGATGAAACTGAACACCCTCAACTGCAAATTCGCGATGCCGCACGCCCATTATTTCTTCGCGCTCGCCGGCATCGTCTTCAGTCCAGGCGGTTACTTCCAGGCAATCCGGCAAAGTCGCTGCATCAATTACCAAAGAATGATAACGGGTTGCAGTAAATGGATTTGCCAAACCAGAAAACACTCCCTGTCCGCCATGATGTATCGCTGACAATTTTCCGTGCATTACTTTGCCAGCACGCACGATATTGCCACCAAATACCTGACCAATACTCTGATGGCCGAGACAAATTCCAAGCAGCGGAATTTTTCCCGCAAAATGCGCGATTACCGCTGTCGATATACCCGCCTCATTCGGCGTGCAAGGACCGGGAGATATTACAATCTGCGCAGGATTCAGCGCGGCAATTTCTTCAATCGTTATCGCATCATTGCGATACACCTGAACGTCGGCACCCAGTTCACCCAGATATTGCACCACGTTGTAAGTGAATGAATCGTAGTTGTCGATCATCAATAACACAGAGCCTTACCTCATTCTATTCAAGCTTAAGCGAGTTGCCAGCGAGTTGCACTGCACGCACAATAGCCTTCGCCTTGTTCTGGGTTTCTTCCCACTCCATCGCCGGCTGCGAATCGGCAACGATTCCTGCCCCTGCCTGCACATAGAGTTTGTGATTCTTGATTACCGCGGTACGAATGGCGATTGCCATATCCATATTGCCATTCCATCCAAGATAGCCCATGGCGCCACCATAGATGCCTCGCTTGTCAGGTTCCAGCTCATCGATAATCTGCATCGCTCGCACCTTCGGTGCGCCGCTCAAGGTTCCCACCGGTAGCGTTGCCTTCAGCACATCCAACGCCGTCTTATCATCGCTTATCTCACTCTCCACGATAGACGCGATATGCATGACATGAGAGTAGCGCTCGACAAACATCTGTTCGGGAACCGTGACCGAGCCTATTTTAGATACTCGCCCCGCATCATTACGACTTAAATC
This sequence comes from Pseudohongiella sp., assembly GCA_013204155.1. Classification (GTDB taxonomy): domain Bacteria; phylum Pseudomonadota; class Gammaproteobacteria; order Pseudomonadales; family Pseudohongiellaceae; genus UBA9145. The sequence goes on from JABMOK010000007.1 coordinate 6,123, forward strand.
GATTAACATCAAATGCTCGGCAATCTCCTTCGCATCTGCCAGCAACTCTTGTTCTAGCTGCTGATCTTCGGCTTCGGTGGCTCCACGCTTGCGCGTTCCCGCCAGAGGTCGCACCGTTATCTTGCCGGCCTCTACCCGAGCGAGTATCTCCGGTGATGCACTAACAACATGATGATCACCAAGGTCAAAATACACCATGTAGGGTGACGGATTGAGAAAGCGTAGCGCACGATATACGTTTAAGGGCTCACCGCTGAAATCTATCGACATGCGTTGTGCCAGCACCACCTGCATCACATCACCGGCGACAATATATTGCTTGATTTTATCTACGGCTTGCTCGAATTTATCTTGCGCGAAATGATGAGTAAAATCCGACTCAGTTATACTGCCATTGCTCTGAATGGCCGGCAGTGGTGCAGGCAAGGCTAATTGGCTCTGCAGAAAATCGAGCCGCTGCTGTGCATTGTCGTAGGCATTCGGCTGGGATGGGTCAACATTAATTACAAAGGAAATAGTTCCGCGTAAATTATCAAACACCACCACTTCTTCGGACAGCATTAATAATATATCGGGCGTACCAATTTCGTCTTTTCCGGTCGCTGGCCCAATGCTGGTTTCCACATAGCGCACCGTATCGTAAGAAAAATACCCAACCAGACCACCAGTAAACCGCTGACTATCTGGGACATCCGCCACCTTATAGCGTGACTTGAATGCGGAAATAAAAGGGAAGGGATCTGAGGTAATAACTTCTTCTATCACTTTTCCGTCTTCTTCGACGGTTAGTTTGTCAGCTACTACTCGCAATACAGTATTACAGGGTAGTCCGATTATTGAAAAGCGCCCCCACTTTTCTCCTCCCTGCACCGACTCGAAGAAATAGCTATGCAGCCCTTTGGCCAATTTGAGATAAGTACTTAAAGGCGTTTCAGTGTCAGCTAGAACCTCGCGTACAACCGGGATACGGTTATATCCGTCAGCGGCTAATTGCTGAAAGTCTTGTTGATTCATGGGGCATCAGCTCATCGAGTCAGGTAACAAAGCAAGCTAGTGATGCTTGTTCGGTTTTTGTCCTAACTCTGACCGCATCGCGGCTATTGTTTTGGCATAGTCGCCACTATTAAAGATTGCCGAACCCGCGACAAACATGTCGGCGCCGGCATCAGCGATCTTGCGAATATTCTCTATACCCACGCCGCCATCAACTTCGAGACGAATCGAATAGTCACTGTCATCGATAAGCTTGCGGACCTTTCGAAGTTTCTTAAACGTTGAGGGGATAAATTTCTGGCCGCCAAAACCCGGATTCACCGACATAAGCAAGATGACATCGATCTTGTCCATTAAATACTCAAGACAGTCAATTGGCGTGCCGGGATTGAATACCAGCCCCGATTTACAGCCTTGATCACGAATTAGTTGCAGTGATCGATCGACGTGGCCACTGGCTTCCGGGTGAAAACTAATATAACTGGCCCCTGCCTTGGCAAAATCCTGTATCAATTGATCGACCGGCGTCACCATCAAATGAACATCAATGGGCGCGGTGATCTTATGCTTGCGCAGAGCCTGGCAAATCATCGGGCCAATAGTCAGGTTTGGCACATAATGATTATCCATAACGTCGAAATGGATCACATCAGCACCAGCATCGAGCACCGCATTGACCTCATCGCCAAGTCTGGCAAAGTCAGCAGATAGTATTGAGGGAGCGATCAAATAATCTTTCATTACCCAGGCCCTATGCCAAAAGCTATGTTACGGGCCGCTATTTTACAGAGAATGACGGTGCTTGTCCTGATTTGAAGCAAGAAGCCGCTGCTGCCAGCGGTCAAGTCTGAGATATCCGCATAAAAAGCAATGGTTCGCGTTAGATTTCACTAGGTATTTGTGTGGCCTGCACGCGGAGCCGGGTCGGGGAGTCCCTTTGCGCACGGCCATCTATCCTTCCATTTAGCCAGCGCTGCGGAACTCGCTTCGCTCAGACAGTCCTCGCTTAA
>JABMOK010000049.1 GCA_013204155.1 Pseudohongiella sp.
GCCGATGGTCTTCAAATTCCAGTGTGCAAAGAGAATGCGTTATGCCTTCGATGGCATCCGAGATGCAATGGGTATAATCATAGGTAGGATAGATACACCATTTAGTACCGGTTTGATGATGCTCGATGTGACGAATCCTGTATAAAACCGGGTCACGCATGGTGATATTCGGCGATGCCATATCTATCTTGGCGCGCAGACTGCAGGCCCCATCCTTAAATTCGCCGGCGCGCATACGCTCCAGCAAAGCCAGGTTTTCCTCGACTGTGCGCTCACGATCAGGACTATTCCTGCCTGACTCGGTCAATGATCCACGGTATTCCCTGGCCTGCTCCGGGCTCAGATCGCACACATAGGCCTTGCCGTTTTTAATCAGCTGCAAGGCAAAATCATACAGTGCCGCAAAATAACTGGAGGAATATCGAACCTCGCCATTCCAGTTAAATCCCAGCCACTGAATATTGTTTTTAATGGCATCCACATACTCCTGACTTTCCTTGGCCGGATTAGTGTCATCGAAACGTAGATTGCAAAGGCCGCCATTTTCCGCCGCCACGGTAAAGTTCAAGCAAATAGACTTGGCATGACCGATATGCAAATAGCCGTTCGGCTCCGGTGGAAATCGAGTGTGCACGCGTCCTCCGTGCTTATTGTCAGCCAGATCCTGAGCAATCATGTGGCGAATAAAATTTGATGTAGTTGTGCCGCCAGCAGGATCGTTATTGTCCGCAGTAGCCTTATTGGAGTCATTCATTGGGAGGAGTTCTTCTTTCTCAGGATTTATCGGACTATTGTGGCGCTCGTAAAAGGTTTATTATAGCGGTTCAGGCCCAATCCCATAAGAGAAAGTTTGCCCAAGTGGCGAAACTTTGAAAGATTGAAACCCAGCGGCTCCTAAACCCTCAATCTCTGGCCGTTTAATTCGAGTGCTTTTGTTTTTCAGAGATACAGGGCGATACCGGGTAAATATTGCGCAATTTTTAGAACATTTAAAGAATACTGGATAGCATCAACGCTATGCAGCTCTAATCACAGAACACACATCCGAGCTTTTTGAATTACAAGGTAGTAAACATGATTGTTTTAAAGACCAATTACGGACCCATAACCATCGAGCTGGACTTCGAGAATGCACCGAAGTCAGCGGCTAATTTCCTGCAATACGCCGAAGACGGCTTTTACGATGGCACAATTTTCCATCGCATAATCGATGATTTTATGATTCAGGGCGGTGGTTTCGAAACGGGTCTGGCGCAAAAAGAAAGCCGCGGACAGATTGAAAACGAAGCCGATAACGGGCTTTCCAATCTGATCGGAACTCTGGCCATGGCGCGTACTTCGGCCCCTCACTCAGCCAGTTCGCAATTCTTTATCAATGTCGGCGATAACCATTTTCTGAACCATCGCGACAAGAGTGATCAGGGCTGGGGATATGCTGTGTTTGGTCGTGTTATCGATGGCATGGATGTCGTTAACAAGATCAAGGCCTGTGACACCGCCTCAATAGGTGGGCATCAGGATGTGCCGGTTAATGAAGTCGTTATCGAGTCCGCCGAAGTCTCCCAAGCCTCCGAAGCCTCCAAAGAAGATTAACCTTGGCGTCAAGAATACTGCTTATCTCTGATCTCCATTTGGAGGAGTCTCGCCCGGATATCACCGCCGCCCTGCTGGCCTTTCTGGCCGCTAATACGGCCTGTTGTGATGCGCTTTATATCCTGGGGGACCTGTTTGAAGTCTGGATAGGCGATGATGAGCAAACCGAACTCGGCGATACAGTCGCCACTGCACTAAAACAGTTCAGTGCGGCTGGCACGTCTGTCTGGCTTATGCACGGGAATCGGGATTTCATGCTGGGCTCGAGCTATGCCAGCCGCTGTGGCGCCTCGCTTATCGACGACCCGGCAGTAATCGAAACGGATAGCGGCTCGGCCCTGTTACTCCATGGTGACAGCCTGTGCATCGATGATATCGACTATATGCAGTTCCGCCGCAGGGTGAGAGGCGCATCCTGGCAGCAGGAATTCCTCGCTAAAAGCCTCGAAGACCGACGCGCCTTCGCTCAATCGGCGCGTGAGCAGAGCCGGTTGGCCACTTCTGCCAAGGAAAGCTCAATCATGGATGTGAATCAGGCGGAAGTTCAAAAACGGCTGGCGGCAAGCGCTCAGACCACCCTGATTCACGGCCACACTCACCGGCCTGCCGTGCACGAGGTCGTGCTAGAGCGCCCTATCGACGGGCAAAGCCTCGCACAGCGTGTGGTATTAGGTGATTGGGATCAAAGTCCCTGGTATGCAGAAATCACTAAGGCCGGAGTCAAACTGGAAAATTTTCCGTTTCCTGCCTAGTCTGTTCTCCCTTATTTGCGCTTTAACGACTAGCTCGCATTCTCCAGCACATCATCTGAGTCACTCATCTCATCGCTTAATCTGTTACTCAATGTATCTGCCGCGTCTTCTCCGCCTCTGTCCAAAGTAAAATACCGGGCATGATGCGCCTCACACAGGACTAATATCTCCCGGTCGATCAATTCACTCAGATCTCGCAGCGACAACCCGGCATATTCTGCCAATGCATAGACCCCATATTCCTCCAATTTGTCGATGCGCTGATGTCCCTTCTTCAACAGATTATGCAACCAGCAATAAGGTGACAGGCTTTCATCGAAGGGAATCTGAAACTGCTCCAGGCCACTCTTCAGATTCGGCAACGAGAAAATCCTGAGTTTGTTTTCCAGAATCTGAATATTGAGCTTTTCAATCCGTTTCAGTACGGCGGATTTTGCCTGCGCATCATAGCTGTTCCAATGAATCACTTCGAATGAATAACGCTTGCAGCCACGACAGACTGCATCACCTAAAGAGCTTGTTGAGCAAATTCCAAGACAGGGGGTTTTTACCTGAGTCATAGCACAATATTCTAATAATTCTTCTAACAGATAAGGGATTAATCGGAACTCGAGCAAGAGACTTTAACAAGTTCCAGCAATTTGTAAACCGGGAAAATCCGTTCTGGCTAAAACAGCAAAAACCTGGCCTCAGGATTCGTCAACACGGGCGCGAAGAGACTTCGCCATAGCGCCCAAAAACTAATGGCAACTGGATTTTTATGTGAATTTACAGTAGACTACGCGCACGTTTTACACTGCTGCCTTGAATTATAAGCCACACCAAATGGCGCTTACTCAGGCAGATCGCAGTATCTTTTTTATTCAATGACTCCTGTTGAGTGACTCCAATGCACACCATCGGCAGCCCGTTCAGCGCTAACCGAATCGCTTCACTCTACAGCCATGCCGCAATGAGGAAATTACTTTGTTAGAAGCCTATAGAGCACATGTAACAGAACGCGCCGAACAGGGCATCGTGGCCAAGCCTTTGTCCGCCGAGCAAGTTGCCGACCTGGTCGAATTACTCAAAACGCCTCCCGCTGGCGAAGAAGAATTTATTCTCGATCTCATCTCCAATCGTGTACCCGCCGGCGTCGATGAAGCGGCCTATGTAAAAGCGGCCTTTCTCTCGGCTCTCGCCAAGGGAGAGGCTAGCTCACCACTAATTAATCCGCAGCGGGCCGTTGAACTACTTGGCACCATGCTAGGGGGTTACAACATCGCCACCCTGGTGGAGCTATTAGACGATGCCGAACTGGGCGCCGCGGCGGGCAAGGAACTCTGCCACACCCTGCTAATGTTCGATGCCTTTCATGATGTTGCAGAAAAAGCTAAGCAGGGTAACCAGCAAGCCAGCAAGGTCCTCCAGTCATGGGCGGATGCCGAGTGGTTTACCGCCAAAACAGAACTGCCTGGGAAAATTACCGCCGCGGTCTTCAAAGTACCGGGCGAGACTAACACCGACGATTTATCGCCTGCCCAGGACGCCTGGTCCAGGCCCGATATTCCATTGCATGCCAAGGCGATGTACAAGAACCCGCGTGATGGCGTGAGCAATGCCGAACAGCAAATTAAAGAACTAAAAAACACCGGCTTCCCGGTCGCGCTGGTTGGCGATGTCATGGGCACCGGTTCATCCCGCAAGTCTGCAACCAATTCTGTGCTGTGGTACATCGGCGATGATATGCCGCATATACCTAATAAACGCGACGGTGGTATCTGCATCGGCGGCAATATTGCGCCCATCTTCTATAACACCATGGAAGATGCCGGTGCCCTGCCAATCGAATGTGATGTAGAAGGCCTGAATACAGGAGACATCATCGACATCGATGTGTATAGCGGAAAAATCACCCGCCATGGCAGTGACGAAGTAGTCAGCGAATTTGCATTGAAAACTGACGTCTTACTCGACGAGGTACGCGCCGGCGGCAGAATTCCACTGATTATTGGTCGCGGCTTAACTCAGAGAGCGCGGGAAGAACTCAATCTCGAGCCATCCAGCGTATTTCGCATTCCCGTTGCCGGACAGCAATCTGACAAGGGCTTTACCCTGGCCCAGAAGATAGTCGGCAAGGCCTGTGGCGTCGCAGGCGTTCGTCCCGGCAGCTATTGCGAGCCGAAGATGACTACCGTCGGCAGTCAGGACACTACCGGTCCTATGACCCGGGACGAACTTAAGGATTTGGCCTGTCTGGGCTTTTCCGCAGACCTGGTGATGCAGTCCTTCTGCCATACGGCCGCTTACCCAAAGCCGATAGACGTCGAAACCCAGCATACCCTGCCTGACTTCATTCAAACCCGTGGTGGCGTTTCACTGCGCGCCGGTGATGGCATCATCCACTCCTGGTTAAACCGCATGTTACTGCCCGATACAGTCGGTACCGGGGGTGATTCACATACCCGTTTCCCAATGGGCATTTCGTTTCCGGCGGGCTCTGGACTGGTGGCGTTCGCCGCCGCTACTGGGGTCATGCCACTGGACATGCCGGAATCGGTTCTGGTGCGTTTCAGCGGCGAGATGCAGCCGGGTATTACCTTGCGCGATTTGGTCAATGCCATTCCTTATACCGCGCTGCAATCTGGCGATCTGACACTGGAGAAGAAGGGCAAGAAAAATATTTTCTCCGGACGCATTCTCGAAATTGAAGGCTTGCCAGACCTGAAGGTAGAACAGGCCTTCGAAATTTCCGACGCCTCTGCAGAGCGCTCTGCCGGTGGTTGTAGCATTCGCCTCAACAAAGAACCCATCATCGAATACTTCAAATCCAATATCACCCTGCTGCGCTGGATGATCGACAACGGTTATCAAGATGCAAGAACCCTGGAAAGACGCGCTCAGGCCATGGAGAAATGGTTGGAGAATCCTGAGCTACTCGAGCCTGATGCCGACGCGGAATACTATAAGGTCATCGATATCGACCTGAATGAAATCAAAGAGCCGCTGCTCGCGTGTCCAAATGATCCCGACGACGTCAAGAAGCTTTCCGATGTTCAGGGCACCCAGATAGACGAAGTGTTTATCGGTTCCTGTATGACCAACATCGGGCATTTCCGCGCCGCAGCCGAAGTGCTGAAACAAGTTAAAGATGGGTTGCCCACCAGGCTGTGGATCGCACCACCTACCAAGATGGACGAGCATCAGCTAAGCGAAGAAGGCATCTATAATATATTTGGTGTATCCGGTGCGCGCACGGAAATGCCAGGCTGCTCCCTGTGCATGGGCAATCAGGCCAGAGTCGCGGCAAATTCTACCGTGGTATCAACCTCGACCCGCAACTTTCCAAATCGCCTGGGCCAGGGCGCGAATGTGTATCTCTCCTCCTCAGAATTAGCCGCCGTGTGCGCCGTGGTTGGCAAGATCCCCAGCATGGATGAATACATGAGTTATATGGGAAACATTAACACCATGGCAGACAGTATTTACCGGTATCTGAATTTCAATGAGATAGCTGACTTTATGCAGGCCGCGGAGCGCGCCAAGAATATTCCGCTGACGAATGTTCAGGTAGTTGCTTAAGCACAGTTAATTAACCACTGTGCTTGGCTTGGCCTAGGCTGTTACTTCCATAGCGTAATAGAGAGAATCAGGAGCCGGAGTATTACTCTGGCTCAGAGATATCCCCGCAAAATTTAAATGGTTCGGGTTAGATTTCATTAGATATTTATGTGATCTGCACGCGAAGCCGAGTCGCTGAGTCCCTTTCTATAGGCACATAAAAGCATAAATCTCTCGTAACTATCCTCTCCCAACTATGGGTAGTTCTAGCGTTTAAATCCGCACTCCTGACGCCATTACTGAAGTTAGGCGCCGGTCCCCTTCCCCGAAACTAAACCGTGCTTTTTTCCACCACTTCGATAACATCTTTTGACAGATTTTTTTCTGCCTTTATACGCTGCAATTGAACCTGCATAAGCGCCTGTCGTTTCACATCGTACTTCTTCCAGCGGGTTAGCGGTGTCAGCAAACGCGAAGCGATCTGCGGATTAAGCTTATCCAACACCAGCACCTGATCGGCCAGAAATTCATAACCAGACCCGGACACATCATGAAAACCAATATGGTTTTGTCCGCAGAAAGCACCGATAAGCGAGCGCACCTTGTTGGGATTTCTTATCTCGAAATCTTTATGATCCAGCAAGGCTTTAACTCGGGACAAGCCCCCTGACAACTGACAAGTGGACTGAACCACAAACCATTGATCAACCACCAGCGGTTCATGACTCCATTGCTTATAAAAACTGGCAAGCGCCTGCTGCTTCACCTTGCCAGCCGCCTCTGTGTCGCTATTGACTAAACATCTAAGCGCAGCAAGCTGATCGGTCATATTAGAAGCCCCTTCAAATTGAGACTCGCATGCCTGCAGATATTCTTCATCACCGGTTCTTAACAAATAGGACAGCGCAAGATTCTTCAGTGCTCTGCGGGCAACCGAAGCGGCATCTGCCTTAAATTCTTCTTCGCTTTGGTTGTCCGAGTAGACTCTGGCGAAAAGTGCTGACAGGGTTTTGCCTAAACCATCAGCGAGAAATTCTCTGACAGCATGAATACTCTCAACATCGGCAAGCGATGCCCTCTCTATCAAAAAGCCCTGAGTAGGCAGACTCAATAATTGCGCGATCATGGCTTTGTCCAGAGTCGGATCGGACAACGCCGAGTTCAGCACGCCAGAATAGGCATCGACTAGACTTTGCGGCAGAATCAATTCCCTGTCCTGCGCCCTGTCCGCCTGTAACTCACCGATAATATCTATAGCCAATAACTGCGACGCGTTCCAGCGATTAAAACCATCACTGTCGTGCACCATCAGAAAGAACAGCTGCTCCCGCGTATAGTCATAACGAAGTCGAACCGGCGCACTGAATCCACGCAACAGAGAAGGAATCGGTTCTCGCTCAATCTGCTCGAACACAAATTGCTGCTTCTGCTGCAACAGCGCCAGAACTCTGTCAGTAGCCGCCGCATCTGCATCATCACCAGCAAGCTTAAGCATCAACTCCTGACCATGGGAATCCATGAGCCCGACACGAAATGGAATGTGAAAGGGTTTCTTGCTGGATTGCCCTGGCGTATCCGGACAACTTTGCTCAACCGACAAAGTGTACTGTTTTGAATCGGCATCATAGCTGCCACTTACTAAAAGTACGGGTGTACCTGCCTGAGTATACCAATTCCGAAACTGAGCGAGATCGATACCACTAGCATCTTCCATTGCCCGCACAAAGTCTTCAGTTGTCACGGCCTGCCCATCATGGCGTTCGAAGTAAAGGTCGCTACCTGCGCGAAACTTCTCCGCGCCCAGAATCAGATGAATCATCCTGACCACTTCGGCACCCTTCTCGTAAATCGTTACCGTATAGAAATTTGATATTTCCATGTAAGAGTCGGGTCGCACCGAATGCGCCATCGGTCCACCGTCTTCGGCAAACTGGACTGTCTGCAGGAAGGCCACATCGTCCACGCGCTTCACAGTGCGCGAACCCATGTCGGCAGAAAATTCGGAATCACGAAATACCGTAAACCCTTCTTTAAGACTTAGCTGGAACCAGTCCCGGCAAGTGACTCGATTACCGGACCAGTTATGAAAATATTCGTGAGCTACTACCGCCTCTACTCGCTGAAAAGACAAGTCGGTTGTAGTTTTAGGATTGGCCAGCACGCATGAGGTGTTAAATACATTCAGTCCCTTATTTTCCATGGCACCCATATTGAAATCATCGACCGCAACAATCATAAATATATCCAGATCATATTCCCGGCCGAACACCTCCTCATCCCAACTCATGGCATTTTTCAGAGACAGCATGGCGTGATCGCACTTGTCGATGTCTTTCTCTTCGACAAATATCTGCAGCGCGATATCTCTTCCGCTGCAGGTGGTAAAACTGTCATCCAGGCTCAGCAGATTACCTGCCACCAAGGCGAACAGATAACTGGGCTTCCTAAAGGGATCCTCCCAGCTTACCCAGTGCCTGCCAAGCTCATTCTCCACACTGCCGCTGGCGATCTTATTGCCATTGGAAAGCAGGATGGGATATTTTTCCTTGTCGGCGGTGATGGTCGTAGTAAATTTGGACATGACATCTGGACGGTCCAGATAATAGGTAATCCTTCTAAAACCTTCCGCCTCACACTGTGTACAAAACATTTTCTTCGATTTATACAGACCTTCCAGCGCGGTATTATTCTGCGGCTCAATTCTGACATGGCATTCGAAGTCAAATTCCTCGACCGCTCCAGAGAGGATGACAGAGAGCCCTGGTATGGTTAATGTCTCATCATCGACAAGGTACTGATCCGCTGTAAGCTTGCGGCCATTGAGCAATAAATTCTCCAACACCAGCATCTGACCTTGCAAGATCAGAGTATCGGCGCTCGCTGCATCCTCCTGCGGGTTTCGCTTAAACAATAGCTTCGAGATCACGCTCGCATGATCTTCATACAAATCAAAACTCAAGTCTGTGGCTTCAATGGTAAATGCAGGCGGCCGGTAATCTTTTAGATAGGTCGTCCTGGCTGAGGAATTTTTCATGATGTTAAACTCTGCTTATAAATTGAATATTGTCTTTGAATACACGTTTGAAAATTAGTGTTGCCGTAGAGTCACCCGCGCGCGGGTGATTTAATGACTTAATAACTTAATAACTTAATAACTTAATAACTTAATGAAACCTCATAACCTGAGAAACGGCGAAGATTTATTACTCCGGTATCGAGAATCAGATACTGACCTTTAATACCCATTAGCGTACCTTCTACTACAGGGGTCTTGTCAAAATTAAATGAGGAGACTTTTTCCGGATAGCTGATTACTGGATAGTTTATAGAAACTGGCTCGACGCCGTTGAGAACAGTGATAGCGAAGAAGCCGAACTTATCCTCCAGCTGTTTTAGATCTGATTGACATTCAGCAAGCAATCGCTCAGCCTCTGCCTGCATATCCAGAGCTGCCGCCTCGCTTTTTAACATCTCCCGCCAGTTTGTTTTATCGGCGACATGCTGCTTGAATACCACCTCCACCGCACCGGACTGTAATCGGGTTCTAACTCTGATAATAGCCAAAGCCTGTGTCGCACCCTGATCGACCCAGCGAGTCGGCACCTGGGTTGCTCGGGTTATGCCTACTTTCAGACCGGAAGAATTGGCCAGATAAACAATATGATCCTGCATACAGAATTGCTCACCCCAGGATGGCTCGCGACATGTACCCTGATCGAAGTGACACCTCTCCGGATGGATAATGCAGGAGTCACATTGAGCCAGTCGCTGAAAACAGGGAAAGCAATACCCCTGATTAAAACTCTTGCTGCTTTTTCGGCCGCAGTTCACACAATTAATTACGCCACTGAATTGCAGTTTAATCGGTTTTTCAATTAAGGGATTTAACGCGACAGCATGCTCGCCGAGGCGAATCTGATACGCGACTGGCTGCTCCAATCGGCTTAGCATTTTCCTTAAGGTGCCTTGAGCAACATTCTTCATGCCTGACTCTCTGTCATCTTTTACTCTACAAAGGCGATTTAGTCGCCAACGCTATTGATCTGCGTGGTTTCGCTTGATTTATTGCCCGCACGCTTATTACTGCAATTGGCCGCTAGTTCGAAGCCCGCACGTTCTTGCAGCGGAAGATTTTTTGACTCATACAGAATCACAGCCTGCATACTTAATTCAAGTTGTCCGGCGCTAAGCCGGCTACCATCGTTCCACTTGCCTAACTCTATTGCCGATTTAAGATTGGCGTAAATATCCGGGGTAATCTCCTCGATCAATTGCTCTAGTGACTCCGGGCGTTGCAAAAAAAGTTGTTCGGATGTTTCACTCATCATCAAAATCTCTCGCCATTGTTCTCAGTTAATTGTTATCCGTCAATTACGGGGCTTTCTGGTTATTGCATCGCGCTGCAATACGAACCGATAAAACAACACTGTAAACAGTCCAATCAGCAAACCCACCACCAATCCACCCACGTGAGCCGCATTAGCTACCCATGACGAAGCAAACAATTCCATCGCCAGCAATGCGATAACAAAAATTACAAACATACCACTGTTGATCAATAAGTAACTCTTGGGCATAAATTTATGCGTCAACCAGCAATATCCTACCAGGCCGTACACCACTCCCGACATGCCGCCGAAGTTATTCGCGTTGCTGTACAGATATTGACTGCTGTTTGCCGCGAACGAGGTCAACACGATAAGCACTGCAAACAGCATATGTGGATGAGTCGCCTCCAGCTGTTTTCCAAAATACCAGAGCCAAAGCATATTAAACACCAGATGCAGCTCACCAAAGTGCAAAAACATAGGAGTTAAACTGCGAGCGAATATTTCCACACTGGTGATATCTGCCAACAGGCTCAGCAAACTATCTGAGGATATCAACGGAAAGAAAAGCCAGTCTACGCGCTGCACCTCGGCACCTAACTCGCTTAACACGGCAACAATCAAGCAGCCCGTAATCAAGGCAAGCGTAATAGGGGTAGCACGAAAAGCATTTATAAACTTGAACAAAAGATTGGCGGCAAAACCGCTAACCCTGCTAATCGAAGCGCTTGAAACATTCGCTTCTTCAATTTCATCAACAGGCTTTGGGTGCTGATCAAATGGCCAGGTTTCCAGGCTTTGTTGAACAAACTTGGCTTGCCGGGCACCCTCAACCCAAATTATTTGTCGACCCGATTCTTCGTTGATACGGTGCACAATTCCCTGACTTTGCAGATATTGACTAAAGCGAAGCAGGTTAATTTCAATTGCCAGATTTGCAGCCCTAATCATCGAGCCTGACCAGGCGACTACCCCATCCGAGTTTGCTACGGCAGGCTTGGTAAAAACTATGTTCCGCAGGGTGTACAAGTTTTAACGGGACTTCTTTCTTGGAAACCAATATCTCATCGCCGGCGATAGCTGTAAACATCACTTCACCATCGCAGCTAACTTGTGGTTTTAACTTCCCTTTTGCAGAAACTACGATGCGGATTTCGCTGTCACCATCAACAACAATGGGTCGGCTGCCCAATGAGTGAGGGTACATTGGAACCAGCACCACCGCGTCCAACGCAGGATGCATAATAGGACCGCCGGCAGATAATGCGTAGGCAGTGGATCCGGTTGGGGTCGCCACGATTAAACCGTCAGATACCTGGCTATAGACAAATTTGCCATCGATAAACAGTTCGAACTCAATCATCTGAGCCGCTTTCCCTGGGTGCAACACCACATCATTCAATGCCGATCCCCGATACTGCGTCTGATTTTTTAGCTTTCCTTGCGGACTACGCGTTTTCACATCCAGCAGAAACCTTGACTCGATGGTGTAGTTACCACTGAGTACTTCATTGATACCTGCTTCGATCTCATCCGGCAGAATGTCTGTCAAGAAGCCAAGGCGGCCTCGATTGATACCGATTACCGGTACCTGGTCGGAAGCAATGTATTTGGCAATATTAAGCATGCTGCCATCGCCACCCACCACGATCACCAGATCACAATGCTGGGACAACTCTTCTCGCTTACATTCTTTCTGTCCATGACCTTCAAGCAATCCCGCGGTCAAGTCGTCGAGGACGATAGATAAGCCCTTTTCCCCAAGAAAGGCGAGCAAGCGATGCAGAGTTTCGATAACGCCTGCATGCCCGGGACGACCTACTAAACCTATCCTGTTAAAATCTGCCATCGCCAAACCTTTAATCGCTACTGCGCCGTCCAATGCCACTATTGAGGTGGCAAAAGTATAACACAGCCTATGACCCTCACTGTATGATTCAGACTGACCTCGGGAAAGCAAACTGACTATCGGCGCGCAATGCAAGCCGAAGCTGGCGCTAGCCGTTTTTGTTGAAGGGCAAAAGATTACTGCAGGAACTAACGACGGAAGAGGACGCAATAGGCGACGGCATCCCCTCGGACGATGAGCAAGCTACTCAATCGTCAGCAAAAATGGACTACTGGTATAAACTATCTCTCCGGTCTCTATCACTTAATAGGCCACATACAGGGTCAATTGCTGGCCCGACAGGGATTCATCAAATCGATAATCATCTATCAGAGTGAGATGTTCCAACTGCCGCAACGGCCCAATACCATTAAAGGCTATCAACCCATCAAGCGTTTCATTCCAGGCTTCAAGTTCACCAGCCTCACTAATTTGATAGAGCCCCTGATCTGTCTGACCAATCAGGATATGAAAGCTACCGTTCACGCCAATATGCTTATCATCAACCCGCACGTCTACCACCACATCAATAAAATCACTGGTGGTAAAATTATTGGAAAAACTTAAACCGTTATCCTTGCTGGCAGCGATAGCTATGCTGGCATTAGTGGCCTCACCGGAAGTCGTAGCAATCGCCGTATTCGGCATATCTGGCACTTGAGTCGGAAAATAATTGGCAATCTGATGCCTTACCAAATTCAAGGACTGCACGGCGTCCGCCGCAAATTCAGAATCAGCACTTACCCCACAACGGAAGCCAAGACAATCCAGCGAGGGACTGGAAAATAAGGGGATTCGGGTTTCTGTATTAAATGCCTGCGGAAACGCCATCACCGTAACAAACTGGGAATCCACTCCGTAGCCAGTAGAGAAGTCAAAGGTTCCCCCACTGCCGTCCTCGAGATGTGAATGCGTCAGACCCATATTGTGTCCCAGTTCGTGTGCCGCCACGAGGTCTACCGGACAATCGATGGCGATATGTGAGTAGGCAAAATTCTTTTCTGTGCCCGAGCTAAAATCTCCACTGGCATTAAAACCTCCTACCGGCGCCAAACCACAGCGACCCGCATTATTCCCCAACGGTCGAAACAACATCACCAGATCGGCGCCATAGGTCTCCCGTAGCTGATCCACTTCGGCAAAGGCTGAATCAGTTTTATCAATCAGATGATTCAATGCAGTATCCATATCATCACTGTCGTTGTAGTCAACCTGACCGTGGTAGACCGGCCTCAAAGTGATGCCGACACCACTGTCGACATAAATCTGATTTGCCACGGAGATTAATTGATTAATTCGAGTTTGCACGCCATGGGGGTATAGGGCAGAAGCGCCTGGCGTATAAAGAGCCATCACATCAATAATAGAGTTAGCGTGATTTACCGAGTCCGGATTATCGATGCGGGTATTGAGTAACATTTCGTTGAAGTCACTTATGCCATCACCATCGCTGTCGGTACGAATATCTTCGACCACATTCACATGCCCATCAACCCGCAGGTCTCCAACTATCACCGTACTAATAACGAAGGGCTTCGAATCTGGCGTAGTCGCTACGGCGTAAGTGAAGGACTTAATTTCGCCGGCAGCAAAATTCCCCAACTCACAGTAAAGCACTTTCTGCAGGCTCAAACTAAGCTGCTCTCTGCACGCGCTCGGTGCGGTTAATAGATTGCTATTTTCCAGTACAAAGAATATTTCAACATGCAGATCGCTGTGAGACTGCTGACTGATGTTTTCGAAACTTAACTGTACATCGAAGCTGTTTCCCACCAGCACGCTGTCACGGCTAAAACTTTGGGTAATACGAAAATAACTGGAATTTATTTCAGGGCTGCCAAGAGCACTGCTCTCTTTCGCTTTGCCCCCACCAGTATCATCAACTTCTACAGGCGCCACCTGTGCCAGCTTAAGCGGAAGTGTCGAAATAATTTCCGTAGCAGGCCTCTCGATTAACGACTGATCCGGGTCCTTATCAATAATTAAATAATCATTTTGAAGTGTAGCGGCGCTGTTGATTAGATTTCTCGGCTGGTAAAGCCAGCCTTCATAGGATTCGGCACCCGGCCCCCCGATCGCGTAAATCTGAAATACATCTGCGCCGGTGCTTAAATTACCAAAAAGACTCTGTTGTCCAAAGGTGAGTGTCAGGGAGAACGAGAACGCATCGCCTGTTCCCTGGGCTCTAATAACCCTGTCGCCATTGATATAGCTATCCAGCATGACCACATGCAATGCAATGAAGCGATCGGACGCGATCTGCAGTTGTAATTCGGCTCCCGGCCGCGTATTTCTCAGCTGCGCCGAGTCTATGGCGATTCTTTGCGCCATTTCAGCATAGGTAGGGGGAGTGAGGTTCGAATCAGACTGATCAAGTAGAGAGATAAATGCCGATTGTGCCGTAACGGGCGGAGCCGACAAAACCAGCAGCAACAGCACAGCGCTAGCCAGCCGTCGAGCTATGTATTCATAGCGGGAACTGGTCAATGGGGAATCTGCTGCGGATGAATTTGGCATAAGGTACAGCGTCTCTGTCAGTAAGCGCAATATCCTGGAATCTGCCAGGCGGGCTGTACTGGCGACAGTTACAAAAGTAAAGCCACATTCTAGCCATCCGTGGGAATTTTTACCAGTTATAGAAGCTTATGGTCGAATTTATTTGTTCCTCACCTACGCAGTATTTACTTGCTATTTATTCCCTATCACGCTGTTTCTAAGAGAAATTTAGTATTCAAC
>JABMOK010000050.1 GCA_013204155.1 Pseudohongiella sp.
AGACAGATCGAACGCTTCTCCTCATCCGACCCAAACCGCCGCTTTCGATCCCCCATGATGCCTCCGTAGCGCCCACTATCGATAGTGGACACTATCGCCAGGCATTCCTACGACCGCCAGAGCGGGTTTACCGGACGGACACCATGTTCATGTATTTCCGGGTTGACCAATGGCTGCCGGCGATGTGCCTCAACCTGGCGGCTGCGAGATTGAGGCAGGATTGACCATCCGGGAATGCCCCGACCACTTTGGTCCTGCGGCGGATCTCCTTCATGATGCGCTCCAGCGGGTTGTTGGTGCGGATCTTTCGCCAGTGACCGTCCGGAAAGGCGTAGTAGGTTAGCGTCTCGTCGATGCTTTCCTCGATCAGTTCCGCCGCCCGGGGCAGCCGCTGGCGGCGCAGCTCGGCAATCACCGCCTCGGCCTTCTGCTGCGCTGCCGGTCGTGTTGTTCAACAACAGAGAATCACGTAAAAATATTCAATGCGAGGACTTTTTCAGCAGCCTGCTAGGTTTTTAGAGGCGTCCAGATGCCTCAAATATTTTGACGACGGACACTGCCTGACATCAGCGCCCTCAATCTCTCCCAAGGGCGCTGATGTCAGACACTCCTGTCGATTAACGTGACAAATCGTCTGACAATACTCCGCAGAGATATTAAGCGCCAGTTAAGTACTTATGGCCACAACCAGGGCAAGAATTTCCCTTGGTTCCATGCTTACTACACCACCAAGCGCCACACTTTTGGCAAAAGACGAAAATCCGAGTGCCAAACCCGCCTGGGCGAGTTGCAGTGCATCCGGAAGCTGCACACTTTACGGTCGCCATTGAACTCTCCTTAATCTTGCAATTGAAGTTACCAATCGGCAACGATGTAATCTTAAGGGCATCTCTAAAAATATGTAATTTGACTAAATATAGAAAGCTAACCTATTTATTTTGCACAGGCGAAAAAGCCAGAAGGCCTATTTTTAGAGGTGCCCTTAACTATTGGCGAGCACATCATTGCAAAAATCACTTATAATTCAAAGCTGGTAGATTCCGGTTCTTCGGTAGCGTTTTCGATAAATTGTTTTAAATTCTTAAGAGCCTCAGTTACTTCTTGCTCATATACCTTACTTTCTGCTGGCGAATTCAGAATGTATGTATTTGGTTTTCCACCTATAAAATGTTTAACGCGTAAATGAAACCGGTCCAGTAAGCCTAGTTTTGCCATATCATCATAATCATTTCGATCAGCATCGAGAGTTCTCTCAAGAATGACATGGTCTTCAATCTTGTTCTTTCGAATAACAGCTAATTCATAATCAGTATATTGAACTGTTACAGCAACTTGATTATATGTTTTCTTTTTGAGAAATCCTTTTTTTACTTCCGAATGATCAATTGAAACCTTCACTTATTTTCTCCTTTATCCCCAGTGCTGCGAAAAACGGTGACCGCATTCGCAAATATCAGGCTTTGCACTAACATATCCGCTGCAATCGCAAGATTTATAACCTCCAAAACCCCGCTTTTTCAACTTGCAATTTTGAGTTGGTCTCAACCGACATTTCCCAAGTGATCCTCACAATTGGCATAATTACACAAGATCATACCATTTTCCATAGAATTATCGGGAACTATCCGGTTGACACCTACGATTTTGACGAATTATTCCAGCTTGCATTAATTAAAACCCATAGGCCCATTTCCGCCGTCCGATGGACATGATCTTCCACAGTTGATCGATGAGTTTGTTCCAGGCTTCGCAACAAAGCGCGACGATTTCGTCGTATGACTCGAAAATCCGCTTGGACAGCCAGTTGTCGCGCATGAACTGCCAAATGTTCTCGACGGGGTTCAGTTTGGGTGAGCGTGGCGGCAAGGGCAGGAGCGTGGTATTCGCCGGAATATCAAGCTTACCGGTGGTGTGCTATCCGGCCCGGTCGACGATGATGAGCACTGCGTGGGCGCCCGGCGTCACCTGGGATGAGATTTCACCGAGATGCCATTGCATGGCCTGGGTGTTGCAG
>JABMOK010000051.1 GCA_013204155.1 Pseudohongiella sp.
AACTTCCCTACCCTAACTTCCCTGCCCCTACTTCTATACCCTAACTTCTATTCGCTAACTTCCCTACCCTTACTTCCCTTCCCCTACTTCTATACACTAACTTCTATGACGCTAACTTCCGTACACCTGTTTCGCTCTGTCGACAATGGCATCCACCAGATTATTCGCCGACTTGCTGAATAACTTTCCGGCGGCGAAATCCACCAGGCCCGACTTAAATTCAAACTCCATACTAAGAGAAACCTTGCAGGCAGAAGCACTCAGCGCATCAAACTTCCACTGCGCCTTGAAGTTGGAAAAATTGCCTTCCACCAGACTCATACTAATCAGGCTCGGGCGCTGCAACTGATTGCGTGTGGTGAAACGCTGACTAATGCCCGCCTTGCCGAGGCAGAGTTCACCCACTAGCTCAGTATCCGTTTGACTCAACACCTTAGCCGCGCTGCAGCCCTGCATAAATTTTGGGTAGTTTTCGATCGCGTTGACCAGATCAAACATCTGTTCGGCGGAGTACTCAACTAACGCACTACGATTAAGCGTGGTCATGGGCTAATTCGACTAAGCGTAAAATGGCTGTGGATGGATTGACAATAATTCTTCACTCGTTAAATTTATTTAAATTAGTTGGAATGCCGTTGAATCAATTATAGGTGAATACAGCCAAATTAATTACAGGTAATTTTGCTTTAGGCAAATGAGTCAGAGATAAACCACCTGATTATAAATCATTCAGCGACAAACTATCTCGAGATAAACTACCTGGAGATAAATCATCCAAAGAAAAACTACCTAGAGATAAACTATCTCGAGACAAATCATCCAGAGACAAACTATCTCGAAATAAACTATCTCGAGACAAATCACCCAAAGACATACTATCTCGAAATAAACTATCTCGAGACAAATCATCCAGAGACAAACTATCTCGAAATAAACTGTCTAAATATAAATTTGAAACAGCGTGCTGACAAACACCACCAGCAACACCACCGGGATAATCGTGCCCAATGAAAAATTCATATACTTTTGTAACAAAGAACCTTCGAAGCCCTCATCGCCCACACTCAACTCGGATGAAAGCCCGCTCATCTTCCAGCGATAGGCGGCGAAGATGCACACCGTAAAACCCACCAGCGGCAGAATCGTGGAATAGAAGACATCGGACACCACATCGAAGAACGACTTGGAGATGCCGCCATAGCTGGTGAAGTTGGTAAAGAAATCGGACATGCCCAGCGACATGGTGGCCGGAATGGCGAACACAGTCAGTGCGGCCGCCTGAAAGACAACCGCCTTCTTGCGGCTGAACTTCCATTCGTCTATCCAGCAGGAGATTGGAATCTCGATAATAGAAACCAGGGAGGTTAGTGCGGCGAAGAACACCAAGGTAAAAAAGATGGCCGCGACCACGCTGGCGCCAACATAGCCGACCGCCCCTTGCATCGACAAAAAGATTTTTGGCAGGAAACTAAAGATCAGGCTGACACTGCTGGTGGAAAGATCGTCGGTGGTGGTATTGGGGTCGAAGGCAAATATCGCCGGCAGTATAAGCAAGCCGGCGAAGAAGGCGACGCTGGTGTCGGCAATCGCCACCATACGGGTGGAGTGAGGAATACTGTCTTTTTTGCTGAAGTAAGAGCCGTAGGTAATCAAGATACCCATACCCAATGACAAGGAGAAAAAGGCGTGACTCACCGCGTTATTAACCACCGTAGGCGTCACCTTGCTGAAATCCGGAATCAGGTAGTAGGTTATGCCAGCAATGGCATTGTCCAGGGTGAGAACAAAAACCGTTAACAGCAACAGCATCACCGCCAAGGTGGGCATGAGGATTCTGGCCAGCCGCTCGATGCCGCCTTTGACACCGCCGAGCAGAACGAAAAACACGATCGCCAACAGAAAAGCCAAATACAAAAACAAAGAGGGCCGCGCCACCAGTTCGCCAAAGGCCGCGTCACCGGCCAGCGTTTCCAAACCGCCCAGTGCAATTTCCTTGATGTACACCACCAGCCATACGGTGATCACCGTATAGAAAACCGCGATCATGAAAGGGGTTAATATCCCCAGCATGCCTACTAAGCGCCAGCGCCGTATGCCACCGGAAATATCGGTAAATGCCCCCACGGGATTACGCTGGCTGCGCCGGCCCATGGCAATTTCGGCCATCATGACCGGGTAGCAGACGAAGGCGATGCAGAATAAATAGATGATCAGAAAGGCGGCGCCACCACTTTTGGAGGCCATCACCGGAAACGCAACCATGTTACCAAGGCCTACAGCAGAGCCCGCTGCGGCGAGTATAAAGCCTACCCTGGAACTAAACTGCCCTCTCTCTTCTGCCATCAAAAACCCCTGATTATTCAAACGATTAGCTTATTATTATTGGCCCGCTTAGCACGCCGTCACTGGATTCTATCAGTGCCCCCGGATCAGCACAACGAAGCCCCCGCGGCCTGGCATTGTAAGCACTTTTCGCTTGCTGCCCGCGCTCTTAAGGTCGAAACCCAAGAATTTGAGCCGAGCACGGAGTAAAGCGCTATAATCGCGCCCATGGCAAAACCGAAAACTTCAAAAGCTCCTGACACGACAATAATTACCAACAAGAAAGCGCGTCACGACTATTTCATTCAGGACAAATTCGAGGCGGGAGTCGCTCTGTTAGGCTGGGAGGTAAAGAGTCTGCGCATGAAGAAAGTGCAGATGCTGGACACCTACGTGATTATCAAGAACGGCGAAGCCTTTCTATTGGGCTGCAATATCACCCCACTGGACACCGCCAGCACCCACACCATAGCCGATCCAACCCGCACCAAAAAATTGCTGCTGCATCAAAGAGAGCTGGCGAAGATTTTTGCCTCGCTCCATCAGAAGGGTCATACCTGCGTTGCCACCAAGCTGTACTGGAAGGGACATCTGGTGAAGTGCCAGATCGCACTGGCCAAGGGCAAACAGGACCACGACAAGCGCGCGACCGAGAAAGACCGGGAGTGGGCGGTGGATAAGCAGCGTGTTGTGCGGCAGGCGAACCGCTAGCCCCCCTCTTTTAAAATCTAAACACCGGGCTTGATTGCAGGCGACTCGCCCCCATCTATGTTAGTATCACCACACCATTGGGGGCGATTCGGATTCGACGCCGGTATCGAGGCCTTAGGTGCATGTCGAGAGGGTAGTGACTCTCGTAAATCAATCGCTGCAACTTTATAGTTGCCAACGACGAAAGCTACGCCCTAGCAGCCTAAGAGCTTGCTAGCGATTGCCATAAGGATGTCCGTAAACTTGTGATCGCAATCGTCATCTAGAACGGAATCGCCAGTGGAGCGCGCTTGACGCGAAGCGGTTAAAAAGTATCAAGCTCGCCCAAATCACCCTGCCCGTCGGGCGGATGCGGGTTAACTCAATAGACGACGCTATGCATGTAGATCCGAAGGAATAGAACTGGCGGACGGGGGTTCAACTCCCCCCGCCTCCACCAAATACAAGTCCACGCAAGTCCAACGAAGTCCTCAAAGCCCTGTTAATCAGGGCTTTTTTGTATATACTCATTCCAACGACATCCAAAGAAATCTTGCTAAATCCAAGCAATTTGATGGTATCAATGATGGTATCAAGCGGCTAACCGTAAGCGATACCATCAATGCGCGAGTGTTTACTATGCAGAAGCTCACAGCTACAGCAGTCTCAAACGCCAAACCTGAAACTAAAATCTACAACCTGAGTGACGGGGGCGGCTTGTACTTGTTGGTGAAGCCTAACGGGACCAAGGCTTGGAGGTTTAACTATCGCTTTAATGGAAAACAGAAAACACTGGCTATCGGTGTTTTCCCGGATGTAAGTCTTAAAGCAGCGCGCGAAAAACATAAAGAGGCAAGAGAAAATCTAGCGAATGACATAGACCCTAGCTCTCAAAAAAAGGCCATGAAAGCTGCCAACCAGAGCGAATCTGCAAGCAACTTCGAGGTAGTCGCAAGAGAATGGGCTAAGACTCGCGGCAAAAAGGCAGTTAGTACGGAGAAACGACAGCAAGCTTTGTTGAAGAAAGACCTCTTCCCGTATCTTGGTAATCGCCCTATCGCTGATATCAACACACCCGAAGTACTCAAGGTACTCCGTAAAATAGAGACCAGAGGGGCGATTGAAACAGCGCACAGAGCAAAGCGACTACTAGGCCAGATATTTCGTTATGCGATAGTGACCGGTCGAGCCGAACGAGACCCCAGCGTCGACCTAAAAGATGCGCTCGCTCAGCCTGCGAAAACACACTTCAAATCTATTACTGAACCTGCTGAGGTAGGGCCTCTAATATCAGCAATCAACAACTACCAAGCTACTCCCGTCGTGATGGCGGCTCTAAGGCTTACTCCACTGCTCTTCTGCCGCCCGGGCGAACTTCGCCATCTCGAGTGGCAAGAGGTAAATTTCGATGAAGCGAGGATCGAATTACCTGCCTCGAAAATGAAAACGAAAGAGCCGCATATCATTCCACTTGCGACACAAGCGATGGAGATATTAAAAGAGCTACAACTAATCACTGGCAGAAGTAAGTTTGTTTTTCCTAGCGCTCGAGGTAATAGCCGCCCCCTATCAGAAAACGGAGTGAGAACGGCGCTTCGCACGCTCGGATATACGAATGAACAGATTTCACCACATGGCTTTAGAGCAATGGCCAGAACCATTCTTGATGAAATCCTCAACTTCCCAGTCGATTGGATAGAACACCAGCTGGCCCATTCGGTTAAAGATGCCAACGGTAGAGCTTATAACCGCACCAAACATCTCGAACAGCGGCGAGGCATGATGCAAAAATGGGCTGATTACTTGGATGAATTAGCTTCATCAGGTACCAAAAGGGGGTGCCAGTCTTGACGAGCAAATGGAACCTGAGCGATATAGAAAGGCAGAATTTACGAGCCTTATTACCGAAAATTAGCGACAAGAATTTTGGTGAATTTACTCAGTTAGTTAATAAGCTGGTCAGTATTCAGTTACGGATATCTCCAGATGAAGATAGCAGGCCTCTGACTCCGGGAGAATTACAGAAGGAGCTTAAAAAGACTAAAGCTCACTTCGACAAAGCAGTTGCCGGCATGGAATATTTATATGAACGAGGGATTTCCCCATCGCTCTTTGATCAACATTACTTAATTGCAAACAAACGTCACCCTAGAAAAGCAGCTAAAGGTGATCTCCTAGATAAGCCCCATGTATCTAGCTCATATGTTGAGCAAATCACCAGATCTCTCTCCTACAGCATGGAGGGCTTTGCAGCAAGCTGTGAGCCGAAAGGCGGGAGAAATAAAGACAAACGATTCCATGTTCTCATCATTGAAATAGCCAATTTCTTTAAACTATACCTGCCTAATTCCGCAATCAGTAAGTACCCTAATACTCATTTCTCTAGGGTCGTTACCTATATCTTGACGGATGTTTTAGATGAGCGTTATTCCGAATACAAAGGCCCTGAAGATCCTGAGCGTCGGATTGAGGACGCTCTAAAAGAATTTCACGCACGCGTGAATTGAAAGGGACAAAATAAGGTTTTTTTCTTAGGTTTTGCCTTTTATAGCTTTCGAATAGATTGATTAGCCTAACAGCTCCTAATAACAGTAAGGAGTTCCTAGCAATGTCTAATCAGACCATCAATCTAAGAATAGAGCGCAGGCAAGACGTTCTCAACAAGATAAGATTCTCCCGCTCCACACTCTACTCTCGAATTCAACAAGGCCTATTCGTGCCTCCTGTGTCCTTGGGTCGAAGATCTGTGGGATGGCTTGAGCATGAAACAGATATGGTCCTCAGAGGTCTTGTTAGCGGAAAGACTGATTTAGAGATAAAGGAGTTGGTCCTAGAGGTTATAGCTCTTAGAGCCAATCTCTGTGATCAGAGTACTCTTCAGAACGCACATTTCCTCAATTTTTCGCCCCGAGCGGAGGGAATGCTATGAGCCTTCGCAAAGCTATAAATCAACATTGCCTAATTTGCGTCCATGACAAAATAGCAGCTGGTACGTGGCGACAACAAGTCTCTCTCTGTGGTGTCAAATCATGCGCTTTATACGATGTAAGACCGAAGCCTACCCATCCTATTCCTGAATCAGTTCTTTCCTACTATGGGGTCGATTTGGCCGAATATCAGGCCCTGATGGAGGTCTAGCTCATGGGTAGTCGTAAAGCTAAGAGCAAGGCCATCATGTACAAAGGATTCTTGCACTTACATCGGTCGCTGCTTGATTGTGAAGATTTCATATCGCTCAAAGGTAACAGCATCAAGCTTCTGATCGATCTTGGTAGTCAATACAACGGATATAACAACGGCGACCTTTGTGCGAGTCTCTCGGTTATGAGAAAACGAGGGTGGAATTCTAATCAGCAACTCGCGAAAGCTCTAAAAGAACTGCTAGGACGAAACCTAATTGTTCAGACAAAACAAGGTGGCTTAAATCTCGGCCCAAATCTATACGCAATAACTTGGCAACCTGTCGATGAATGTAATAGAAAATTAGATGCTAAACCCACTACACTCCCACCAAGGTCATTCAAATAAAATTAGATCGACCACACCGTATAGTGGTGCGAGCTATACCGTATTGTGGTGCAGATAATGACTATTACTACACCGTATTGTGGTGCTGACTGAACCGTATAGTGGTTCAGTATGGGTGTTTTTCTTGCTCTCACTGCACCGTATTGTGGTGACCTTTATAAACTTTACCATGTAGTAGTCAATATTTAGACAAAGCAATATAGGAACGGGGTCCATATTAATAATGAATTTATTACCAAAGAAGGCACTCAATAGAAATAGTAAAAGGCGGTAGACCGGTCAAGGTATTAACTGAAACAGATGTTACTAAGCTGGAGGCTCTAGCTTGCGCACTAACTAAGTCTCAAGTGGCTGCTGATTACTTTGGCATGACGGAGAAAACACTAAGAGCTGCAGAGGAGCGGCAGCCAGAGGGCGGGTGGCACTAATGAAGCCGCTTCTGGACTTGGTGATGCGGGTATCCAGCGTGAAAGAGTTAGAACAGATAATCCAGCAATGGACAATGCCAATCCAGAATTGGGGCCGAGATTGAAGGGCAAGCCGTATCGACCAGAGAAAGTGAAGGAGGGCTTAAGGCTCAGATTGCAGAAGGCCAAGGACAGCAAGCCCAAGAGTTAGTCGATGACCTATTTGTCATGGGCATATTGGTTACACTTTTATTCAATAATTATATTTTTGCTGACGCTACCGAAAAGCCGAGCCGTGAATGACCCTTGGGGTATAAAGCCCTATAGTACCTTTACCCCCCCATAGGACAGAGCTGGCATCACCTAGCAGACCGGACGGCAGCATCAAGATGCTTGCGCAAGCGCGTACCGAAGCCCAGACGGTGTGAAAGTCCCCGCGCATACTGGCTCTTCTATAGATTCCTGTTGAGATGAATACAATTCGTACTTTGCTCTTTTATCCAGCATTTTCATCCAGTAGTTGGTGCGGCAGCTCGTCCCGGAGGAGCCTGAATACCAATGCCGTCCAAGATCAAAACTATCTCTTAACTCCGTATCCATTTCAGTACGAAGTAATTGGTTAGTCTGAAATCTTTTGTGATCCGCTATATTTATCGCTATTTTAGACATAAAAAACCCCCAGTTGGCTATCCAATGGAGGCTGACGCTGTCGTTGCCTTACGGCCACATTCCCTTTCGTGGCACTAATCATCTGTGAAAATGCTACCTATTTAGCTTGCAGGGAATCTAGAAACTTTAAAACATCAGCCGCCGTGAGCGTTGGGTTTTCTTCCATCGGAATATGGCCCAGATCAGGATAGATGATCGTCACTGTATTAGGCATATTTTTTTCAAACAGGGGCGCTACTGACACAGGTATCACCGCATCTTGTCCTCCCCACATAATCAATGTGGGCTGAGTAAGAGCACTAAAATCGGTTAGCTGATCCGAGTCGCCATAGGATCCTGTTCGACTTAATATTGCAGTGCGCGTTCCCTCTCGCATAATGAGTTCGTAGTAACGCTCGATCAGTTGCTCATCAACCACAGGAGAATCGTTATAAGCAGATCTTAGCCCTTGTCCGATTAACGATGCAGGATCTAAATAGCGGGCGATAGCGCGAAACCATTCTTGTTGCAGTAGCGCGAATGCTGCGGGGGCCTCTCTGTCATACTCGGTGCCGCCTTCTTCGTCTATGTTAATGCTCGAACTCTGCCAACTCCTTGGCGCTACAGAGTCGACAAGTATCATCGCAGACACACGCTCGGGGTGCTCGAGCGCGTAGCGCCAAGTTGCGCCTCCACCCATGGAATTCCCACCCAGCACGAAGTCTTTCAAACCAGCCGCATTAGCAACCGCATCGATGGTCTGAGTAAAAACGTCACCTCCGTATTCGCCGCTAGGCACCTGCCCTGTGAGCCCGTGCGCTGGGAGGTCTAGAGTGACTATTCGGTACTTCTGGCCCAGGATACTTACCCACGGCTCCCAAGTGTGTAGCGATGCCATCGCCCCGTGTACGAGCACCACTGGCAGGCCGCTAGCATTGCCCTGGTCGCGATAGTGCACGCGACTACCGTTTTCCATAATGAGAAATTCAGATTCAGAATTACTATATTTCGCATCTACTACTGACGCCGGCAAGTCTCCTTCGAATAAGAAAATTGCCGCTACAACAGCTAATATAATGAGCATACCTAATAAGCCTTTACCAATTTTACCAATTTTACCAATTTTAATACTTCATTCTCCCAAAGTAAGTGACTCACGCGTCGCCTTTTCAAACGTGTTTGTAAGCATCGTCTCTTTCACGTATCTGTTCTTCCCCGAACTCCCAAATGTTATCCTGCCTACAGTCTTGCTGTTCCAAGGTATATGCACTGTCTGAATCGCTATCAATTCTCTAGACACTTAGCAGCCTCTGTTGATAACGCTCTTCATACTTTACAGGCGACAGCTGATTATTGGAACTGATCTTCCCCCGATAAAATTGACACCATTTTATCTACGCTGCACGTTGTTCATATTCTATCGGCGACTCGTAAGCCAAACCTGAGTGTAACCGAACAGTATTGTAAAACCGA
>JABMOK010000008.1 GCA_013204155.1 Pseudohongiella sp.
GGGTTGGCTGATGCTCAGCAATTACCGATTCAGCCAAATCAAAATGATTTGAATCGAAATGTCCCGGCACCGCAAACTCGAAACCCAGCTCAAGCCAACGGCAAGATCACCGAACGTCAAGCGGTCAATCTCGCTAAACAGCGATTTGCAGGAAATATATTGCGCATTAGTCTGGTAGGGGAAGGTGAAAATCAGCGTTATCAGATCCGTATGGAGAACGAGGGCAAAGTATTCACGGTGTTTGTACACGTCGCTACCGGCAGAGTAAGTGGTCCCGGATAGCATGGATTGGTAACTGGTTGAGGTAAGTCCTAATGCGATTACTCGTGGTTGAAGATGAGAGCCTGTTGCTTCAGCAATTAGAGCAGGGGCTGGTTAAGCATGGCTATATTGTTGATGTGGCAGAAGAGGGGAAAACCGGGCTTTACTACGCCACCGAGTATGACTACGACGCCGCTATTATCGATCTGGGCTTACCTGAAATCGATGGGATTAGCCTGATCCAGAAAATTCGCGCGGCGGGTAAAGAATATCCAGTATTAATTCTTACCGCACGGGGTGATTGGCAAGACAAAGTCGCTGGCCTTGATGCGGGGGCAGATGATTACGTCGTCAAACCCTTTCAGTTAGAAGAGATAGTCGCTCGTTTAAACGCCTTGCTAAGGAGAGCGGCCGGATTCTCCAAGCCGAAACTTGAGTTTGCTCCCCTGAGTCTGGATATTGCGGCGAAACGACTGATGGTAAATGAGCAGAGCGTAGATCTGACAGCTTATGAATACAAGATGTTGGAGTATCTCATGCTGCATCCCGGTCAGGTAATTTCGAAAACAGAATTAACCGAGCATTTGTATGCTCAGGATTACGACAGAGACAGTAATGTATTGGAAGTTTTTGTCAGGCGCCTTCGACAGAAACTCGATCCGGAACAAACCTTAAAACCAATCGAAACCGTGCGCGGGCAGGGCTATCGCTTTAGTCTTGCAGAGTCCTGATCTCATACCAGGCGTGCCGACGATGACGCCCCAGATCACTGCAAAAAATTACTCCATTCAATCGAGACTGCTAATCTCGTTTAGCGTTTTGCTTTTCGTGTTTCTGGGACTCTCCGGAATCGTTTTGGACAGTGCGTTCAGGAATAGCATAGAGGCAGGTGCCGCCGAGCGGCTTCAGGTTCAGGTGTATCTGTTATTGGGGGCGGTTGAGGAAGAGAGCGGTGAGTTCTATTTTCTCGAAGATTTGCAGGAGCCGCGATTCAGTCAGTTGGACTCTGGGCTATACGGATTTATAAGCCGTGCCAGCCTGGGCGAGTTATGGCGCAGTGATTCTGCTCTGGCATTCAGTTTGTTGGATGCGCATATTTTTAGCGAACCGGTGGCAGTAGGTGAGGCGGCTTTCTCGAAAACAATGAGTGCAGAGCAGGAAGAGTATTTCGTGCTGAGCTATGGAATTCTTTGGGAAGATGGAATCAGTGAATACAGTTTTACGGTCATGGAAAATGCCGCCCCCTATTACTCCGAGATATCAAATTTTCGCACCAGTCTCTGGTCCTGGCTGGGAGGAGTAGCCTTGTTGTTGTTGTTGATGCAAGTCTTGCTGATGCGCTGGGGTTTGTCTCCACTGTATCAATTGGCTCGTGATCTCAAGCGGATAGAATCTGGCGAGAAGGATCAGTTGGAAGAAAGCTACCCCAGAGAATTGCAAGCTGTCAGCAAAAATCTGAATGTGCTGATCGAGACAGAGCGTAAACAACAAGATCGATACAGGACTACATTGGGAGATCTGGCGCATAGTCTGAAGACCCCATTGGCAGTGATTGGTGGTGTCATGCAAAGCCTTGCTGGAAAACCGGAGGAGGTAGAACGGCAACTGGATTCAGTCAATGAGCAGCTTGCGCGTATGAATCAAATAGTCACTTATCAACTGCAGCGTGCTGTTAAATCCAATAATGCCAATACGCTGGCGCGCCAGGTAAATGTGGCGACTGTTTTGCAAAAAGTTATCGGCGCGTTAGGCAAGGTGTATGTTGAAAAGGGCATTAAAATCGAAACTCAACTTGACCCCAAGGCAATTTTTAGTGGCGACGAGCGAGATCTTCTGGAGGTGCTCGGAAATGTTCTGGACAATGCATTCAAATATGGGAGACAGAAGATTAGGGCGAGTGTGGAGTCGACTGGCGTAGAATTTTCCGGATTGAAAATTATTATCGAAGATGATGGGCCAGGAATCAGTGCGGATAAACAGGAGTTTGTATTACAGCGTGGTGCCAGGGCTGACACTTTGCTGCAAGGGCAGGGAATAGGTTTGGCAGTAGTCACCGATATAGTCGGTAGTTATGGCGGGGAGATTAAAGTAGAGTCCAGCGAACTGGGTGGGGCGCGTATTATTATTCTGTTTAATCCAGTCGCCCTGAACGGCTAGAATACAAAGCTGGCGACTACAGCAAACAGAGTCATCAGGAATAGAAACCATTTTATGCTGTTTTGAGAAGCGCGAACCGCAACTTTTACCGCCAGATGCGCACCAGTCATTGAGCCTGCTGCCAGAATCAAGCCAGGAATCCACCACACCTGACCAAAGGCGATGAATATCAGCAAAGCCATACTGGTAAAAGCCAGCGCGCAGGCAGATTTTAGCGCATTAGCCCGCAGCAGATCGTAACGCAGTCCGCCCGCCAGAGCCGCCAGTAATATAAAGCCCACGCCGGCTTGAACAAATCCACCGTATATCCCCGCCGCAAATAAGCTCCACCAGGCGCCACGACTTTCTTTGGGAGACAGGGTTGGCGTGCCGGCGGGGGGTGCGATGACGTTGGGCTTCAGGAGAATTATCAGCGTCATGGTCAGGATCGTGGTCAACAGTATCGGTTTCAGGTACAGATTGGGGGTCAATGCCGCCGCCAGCGCGCCACAGGCGCCGCCGAGTATTGTCGGTATCAGAATGGGAACGAGGGCGGGGCGATCCAGTGACTTGTGTTTATCGAATCCGGCTAACGCGGTAACGCACTGCAGGGTGATAGAGACACGATTGGTTCCGTTGGCGATATCAGCTGGCAGGCCAAGAATCATTAATGCCGGTAGAGTGAGGTTAGAACCGCCACCGGCAACGGTATTAATGCCGCCGGCTATAAATCCGCTGACGCCCAGTAATAGTACCGACCAGAGAGTTAGTTCCACAGTGATTCCTGTTGCTGCTAATAGTATGCGCTGTATCGGCGGGCAGCCGCTGGATTTGAATGTCTGCGGGCTTGCCGACGCTTAGTCTGGCTTGCTTCAGGCTTTGCTGTTTCGGCTAAGCCTGGGGGGTTAAATTTTCCCCCACTGTTGTTGTGATATCGGTCACATTCTAATCAATTAACTACTTGAATTTACTCATTCTTTTGCTCCAATCACAGTCTTGTGCGGGCGCAGGGTTTAGTTTTACCAAGATGCCTGCAGTGTTCACCATTGAATTACCGGGAATATTACCGACATAGTATCTAGGAAAGCAGGATATACGGCTTATTGCAGGGTTGTGGGCTATATATTGCATGTATCTGGGCTCTGTAACTAACGAAGCCAGGACTGGCTTGTATTTGTTAGGCCATTACTGGCTCTTCACTGGAAACTCGATGCATCGGCATATTTTAAAAAACGGCAATAAAATCAAAGGGTTTTCCCTGATTGAGCTGATGGTGGCGCTGGCAATCTTGAGTATTTTGCTGGCGCTGTCCTTGCCTAATTTTCAGGACATAATTGAAAGTAGCATTACCAATTCACAGGCAAAGTCATTAATGACAACACTTAACCTGGCCAGAAGCGAGGCAATCAAACGCGGCACCGAAGTGGGACTCTGCGCCAGCGACGATGGTGCGGATTGCAACGCCGGCACCTGGTCTGACGGCTGGATCGTATTTGTGGATAGCAATGGCGACGCGGACGGTGATGCCGGTTCGATCGACGCGGGAGACATAGTCATCAGGGTGTTTGAGGCGCTGGGCTCAGATAGCGTACTGACTTCGACGGTCGATTTGTTTCAATACAACAGCCTGGGCTTTAGCCAGACGGGAGGAGTGCAAACATTGAAACTCTGTCCGTCTTCCAATAATGCCGCTAATGCCCGCTCTGTTGAAATAAATATCTCCGGGCGTGGACGCCGGATAGAAGGAGGGTTGACATGCCCATAGCGCGACTCAACAAGCCAGCCAGAGAGCCTGCGCAAACAGGGTCTAGTTTGATGGAAGTATTGGTGGCGCTGCTAGTGCTTTCCTTCGGCATGCTGGGCATGGCGGGCGTGCAAGGCGTTAGTTTGAGGGGTAATCAGAGTGCTTACTACCGCACCATGGCAACTACGCTTACGGCGGACATCATGGAGAGAATGCGCGCGAATATGACGGCCGTGGAAAATGCTAACTATGACAATGTAAGCGGGGCGGCCACGGCGAGTTGCTTTACTGTCGCCGGATGCACATCGGCGCAGATGGCCGCGCAAGATGTGTTTGATTGGTCGGCGGCGGTTACCGCCGCCCTGCCGGGTGGCACTGCCGTTGTGTGTCTCGACAGTACGCCCGGTGATGGTACGGTAGCGGCCACTGCCTGCACGAGCGCGGGCAGCGTCTACGCGATCAAGATCTGGTGGGACGATGACCGGGATGGAAC
>JABMOK010000052.1 GCA_013204155.1 Pseudohongiella sp.
CTATATAGCCGTTTTGGTAGCAGAAGGTGCGATTACCGGTAGAGAGGCGCAGCTGCTTGATTTTGATAACCCATTTTTTGAGTTCAATGTAAATAACCTGGAAGAATTCATCGAAAACAGACAATAGCACCGGAAAGCGTATGTGCTGCTTGCAGACACCAAGCGCTACTCACAAAGTTATTGACACAAAAAGATGATTCCAATACAGTGCGCAGATCATTACAGGATAAAAGCAGAAAAATGTTACAACCTAGAGTACAGCTAACTTGCCCCAGACATGCAGAAGCCGCCGCAACAAATGCAGCCGCTCGGCGTGCGGCGCGCGCGATAAGCGCGAATTCCGGAGAGCTGTGGTTTTAATTAGTTAACATTTACGAATCTAAAAAACCTCTAAGCGTCTTCGACCTTAGAGGTTTTTTTTTGCGTGCAGGAATTGAAAGATAGCAGGAGAAAGCAATGAATCTGATGGAAGTCGAGCTGGCAGCGAGACATGCATGGCCTGCCTTGGAAGAACAAGAGCATCCGTTTGGCGTATTTAGATATGCCGAAGGAGTGCATCGTCGTGCCAATTCTCTGTACGTGTCCCCCGCGGCGCGCTTCAACTCGGAGGAGCTTATTGCTGCCACCGAGCAGTTTTTTCGCAGCAGGGAACAGCCTGCAATTGTGCGAATTTTGCAGCCTAAAAACTCGTTCGAGCACAACTTTGAAAGCTTGGATAAGTTATTGGACAGCAAAGGCTATGAGCTGCAAGCGCCGAGCAAGTTGATGACTTTTGATTTGTGCGAGCGCGTTATTCCTGCACAAGAGCAAGGGCGCAGTCTTTTGTGCTGTTGCGAACTTGCTCATTGGTTGCTTGCCTGGCATGCCTTCACCGGACGTGGCGCGGAAGAAATCGTTGTTAACCAATCTATGCTGAGCAAGATTAAACATCCCGTTAGATTTATGTTGGTTAAAAACAGTGAAAACCAAGCTGTCAGTTGCGGAATGGCGGTGCTGTCTGAGAGAGGCCTGGGTTTGTTCGGTATAGCTACGAGAGAGAAAAGCAGGAATCAAGGATATGGCGGGAAACTTGTCGCCGCACTCATAAACTGGGGGCGTTCCGCAGGGGCTGAGTATGCCTATCTGCAGGTTGAGAGTGCAAACAAACCCGCTATTCGACTTTACCGAACGATGGGGTTCAGAGATCTGTATTCCTATTGGTACCGAGTAAAAATGGTATCGAGTAAAAATGCTATCGAATAGAAATGGTATCGAATAAAAAGTATTAATTAGTTGGCAACAGATTATTTGTCAGGAGCATCACATGAATACAATTGATATAGAAGACCGCTTGGGAATAACTTTTTGTAAGCGACAGCCCATTGCTATTGAACGTGGTGAAGGTAGCTATGTTTGGGATGAGGCAGGAAATAAATATCTGGATTTTACCTCTGGCTGGGGAGTGACCTGTCTTGGCCATTCTCATCCGGTGATAACAGAGGCGATTTGTCAGCAGGCGAGAAAAATTATTCAGAATCCAAACTCGGGATTTACCTATTCCTCCTCCAGAGCAAAATTGCTGTCGATTCTTAGCAAGCTACTGCCTGGAAAATTGGAAAAATTATACTTCGCCAATAGTGGTGCCGAGGCGAATGATGCAGCAATCAAATTGGCTCGAAAAATTACCGGCAAGACAAAAATAGTTTCTACACTCGGTTCATTCCATGGTCGGACTTTCAATACTCTTTCGGTCTCCGGAGGAAGAGAGAATACTGAAAAATATCTACCGGCACTATTAGGCAACTGTTTCGTCCCATTTTCGGATAAGCAAGCAATTCGTGCTGTAATCGACGCGGATACAGCCGCCGTTATTCTTGAGCCAATTCAGGGCGAGGGAGGGGTGCGAATTCCCGATAGTGATTACATTAATTATGTGGCTAAACTGTGTAAGGAAAATGCGGCGCTATTGATAGTGGATGAGATTCAAACCGGTTTCTGTCGCACGGGTAAATTTTTTGCTATAGAGCATAGCGGGCAGGATATCGAGCCGGATATTTTGACTATGGGCAAGGGTATCGCTGGTGGATTCCCCTTCGCCGCGTTTGCTGTTTCACCGCAGGTAGATGCACAAATCAAACAAGGGGATCACGGGGGTACGTATTGTGGAAACCCTCTGGGCTGTGCGGTGGCAACGGCAGTGATCGACTATCTTGAACAACAAGATGTTGCTGGCAAGGTTACTGCCGCAGGGGATCTGCTGATGGGAAATTTGCAATTGCTTTGCAAGAAATATCCGCAACTCGTTAAATCAATTCGAGGGCAAGGTCTGCTATGTGCTCTGGAATTGCATAACGACGAAATGGTGGGGGAGTTAACCCAAAGCTGCCTTGAGCATACTCTGCTGGTGACCCCTACCCGAAATCGTGTAATTCGACTCATACCATCCCTGTTAGTCAGTGATTTGGAGTTGCAGGAGGGGGTGGAATTACTCGATTCGGCGCTGGCTTCAGTTGTTCGAAATCAGTGAGTAAAGTAGACTGCTGCGCTAAGCTGATAATCAGATAACGCATAGATAAGTCTCAGGAAAACACAATGATAAAGAATAAGCAGGTATTCTTGGCCAAACGACCCGTAGGCGAGCCAAGCGATGATTGTTTTGGTTTTCGGCAATTGGATATTGCAGAATTAGCAGAGAATCAAATCCTGATAAAAGTATGTTGGTTATCTTTGGATCCCTACATCCGCGGGCGTATGAATGACGCCAAGTCCTATGCCGCTCCCTTGGCTATTGGAGACATAATGACCGGAGAGTCTACCGGTATTGTAATTAAATCGACTTCTGCAAAATTTGCAGTAGGTGACCGGGTGGCGGCCCATATGGGCTGGCAATCGACTATTGTGGCAGATGCGGATGATCCCAGACTTATGTCGGTGGATTTGAACAATGGTAGCTTATCTGCTCATTTGGGCGTGGTGGGAATGCCGGGGCGAACGGCTTATTTCGGGCTTACTGAAGTTGGAAAACCGCAACCGGGTGAAACCCTGGTGGTGGCCGCCGCCTCCGGAGCCGTAGGCTCTGCCGTGGGTCAAATCGCCAAGATAAAGGGCTTAAGAGTAGTAGGTATTGCTGGCGGTGCAGAAAAATGTCGCTACGTCAAAGAAGAGCTGAAATTTGATACCTGTATCGATTATAAAGCAGGCAATTTGGCGGCAGAATTGGCAGAGGCTTGTCCTGACGGCATTGATATCTATTTCGAAAATGTGGGCGGAGAAGTCACTAAGGCGGTTGCCCCTTTACTTAACGCCGGCGCAAGAGTGCCAATTTGTGGATACATATCAAATTATAACGATGAAGACATTACTAAGTCAGAATCTCCCTTCGATATCTTGAAAGGATTGGACGTTGTGCCAGAGCATCGATTTTTTGTTGTGACCGAGTGGCATGATCGCTGGATCGAGGCTACTCGTCTATTGGGAAGCTGGGTCAGTGATGGTCGCTTGAAATACAAGGAGAGCATCGGAGAAGGACTGGAAAATGCCCCCGAGCTTTTCCGTGGCTTATTGAAGGGCAAAAACTTCGGCAAGCAATTGCTTAAAGTGGCGGATGAAGATTAGTGAGCGCGGCAGAGAACGATAATTATACTGTCGAGGATCTGTTTTCTCTCAGCGGGAAAACAGCCTTGGTAACAGGTGGCTCCAGCGGTCTTGGCTTGATAATGGCCAAGGGGTTATTGCAGAATGGTGTTCGCGTAATCATAGCCTCTCGCAGCAAAGAAAAATGCAACATGGCACTTTCTGAGCTGGAGAAATATGGAGAATGTGTGGCGATAGCGGCCGATGTGACTGATAGCGCGGATCGCAAGGCCTTGGTAAGTAAGATCGAGAAAGAATTCGGCCGCTTGTCGATTCTCATTAATAATGCAGGTGCCAATTGGGGTGCGAAATTGGAAGACTATCCGGATGCCGGTTTCGCCAAGGTAATGGATACTAATCTGAATGCAGTATTTTCTCTCACCCGAGACCTTGTTCCGTTGCTGGAAAAAGCCGCAAGCGCCGATGACCCGGCCCGGGTTATTAATATTGGTTCGATGGATGGAATTCATGTGCCGATTGTTCAGCGCGTTCCTACCTTTGCCTATTCGGCCAGCAAGGCTGCATTACACCATCTGACTCGCAGCCTTGCGGTAGATCTTGCTCGCCGACAGATTACCGTGAATGCCATAGCACCAGGTTTTTTTGAATCTAGAATGACCGATTATGTATT
The DNA here is from genome assembly GCA_013204155.1 of Pseudohongiella sp. GTDB lineage: Bacteria > Pseudomonadota > Gammaproteobacteria > Pseudomonadales > Pseudohongiellaceae > UBA9145. The sequence goes on from JABMOK010000052.1 coordinate 4,244, forward strand.
CGAGAATTTCAAGCAGGACATCGAGGATGATTGTCCTCTGCATCGAGTCGGCAAGCCCGAAGAAATGGTAGGGATTGTCGCCTATCTGGCTTCACGGGCAGGCGCCTACACCAACGGCACGGTGATCCCCGTAGATGGGGGTACCAGCATTTCCAAAGGGCGGAGGTCGTGGACGGATTAAACCGTTCATTAACAGCGCGCCGGGTTTAAAACGCCTGATTTGAAATGAAGTACTGAAAGAGCATGGTGGAGAGAATATGAGTTTGTTTAGCCTCGAAGGCAAAGTTGCACTAATAACAGGATCTACCAAGGGTATTGGTAAGGCCATTGCTACGCGTATGGCCGAGCAGGGAGCCAGGGTTGTCATCTCCAGTCGGAATCAAGACGCCTGCGAAGAAGTGGCAGCAGGTATTCGGGAAACTGGCGCAGAAGCAGTCGCGATTGCCTGTAATATCAATTATAAGGAACAGCTACAGCAATTAGTGGCCAAAACAGAAGAACAGTTGGGCAGGATTGATATTCTGGTGTGTAACGCCGCGCTAAATCCCTATTTTGGTCCGTCGCAGGATATTCCCGACGAAGCCTTCGACAAAGTGATGCATGCTAATATAGGCAGCGTTCATCGGCTATGCCAATTGGTTATTCCAGGAATGGCTGAAAGTGGCGGAGGTGCGGTTATCATCGTGTCTTCTATTGGCGGATTAAAAGGAACCGATGCACTTGGAGCCTATGCCATCTCCAAGGCGGCCGACATGCAGATCGCGCGAAATCTGGCGGTAGAATGGGGGCCAAAGAATATTCGAGTCAACTGTATTGCCCCGGGCTTGGTGAGAACCGACTTCGCCCGCGCCCTGTGGGAGAATCCTGAAATCTATGCGGCGACGATTTCCAAATACCCACTGCGCCGTATCGGGGAGCCGGACGAAATTGCAGGAATGGCTGTTTTATTGGCCTCGGATGCAGGGAGTTTTACCACAGGTCAAACAATAGTAATCGATGGCGGTGGTACAATCGCCAGCTAGGCAGGGCAAGACACAGGCAAATCAAAACGCAGCTGAACAGATGCAGAGGGTATAAAAACAATGATGGATTTAGGTTTATCGGAAGAACTGGTTGAAGTACGGGATAAAATTCAAAAATTTGTCGATGAGTTAGTAGCTCCAGTAGAACTGGAATATCACAACGAAGTCAGTGTTGGTGATCGCTGGTCACACACGCCGCGACAGGATGAAATTCTCAACAATCTTAAGGATGCGGCGCGTGAACTCGGTCTCTGGAATTTTTTCCTGCCCGAGAGTCAGGGCGGTGCGGGTATTTCTAATCTGCATTATGCACACCTGGCTGAAATCATGGGAAGAAGCCGTCTGGCCTCAGAAGCTTTTAACTGCAGTGCGCCTGATACAGGCAATATGGAAGTGCTGGAGCGTTATGGTTCCGAAGAGCAAAAGGCAGAATGGTTGGCTCCCTTGCTGGCGGGGGAAATTCGTTCTGCTTTCGCGATGACAGAACCTGATGTAGCGTCTTCCGATGCCACCAATATTGCGACCCTGGCAGTTCTCGATGGAGATGAGTGGGTTATTAGCGGCGAGAAATTTTATATTTCGGGCGCCGGTGACGCGCGCTGCAAAATCATGATCGTCATGGTGGTCACCGATCCAGATGCTCCGAAACATGTCCGTCAATCTCAAATTCTGGTGCCAATGAATGCCGAGGGCGTCGAAGTCGTTCGACCGATGGAAGTATTTGGCCGTGACGATGCGCCACATGGACATATGCATATCAAGTTTCACAATGTACGAGTTCCGCAAAGCAATATTATTCTCGGCCGAGGCCGCGGTTTTGAAATTTCCCAGGGCCGCCTCGGGCCAGGTCGAATTCATCATTGCATGCGTTCTATTGGCGCTGCGGAAAAGGCACTGGATTTAATGTGCCAGCGTTCGCTTAGTCGGGAAGCGTTCGGAAGGCCGTTGGCGGAATTGGGTGGAAACTACGACGTTATCGCGGATAGTCGAATCGAGATAGAGATGTGTCGACTGCTTACCTATAAGGCAGCCTGGCTGATGGATACGATTGGTAATAAGGCCGCGCGCGACGCGATATCCCAAATCAAGGTAGCGGTGCCTAATATGGCACTAAGAGTTATCGATCGGGCAATTCAAATGCACGGCGCGGCGGGAGTATCGCAAGATTTTCCGCTGGCAGCACTATGGACCAGCCAGAGGACATTACGACTGGCAGATGGGCCGGATGAGGTGCATCGTCGCGTGATCGCCCGAAAAGAGTTGGCAAAATATAACTGAGCAGCAACTGGCTTACATTCACCAGGGGATATACTGGGCAACACCGCTACAATCAAAAATGGGAACTGAGGTTCCCATTTTTGATTATTGTTTGGCCTTGTAGTTTGAAAATCATGTAGTTTGAAAACCATCTGGTTTGAAAATCATGTAGTTTGAAAATCGTCTAGTTAGAAAATCTTCATGCCAGCAGGATGCAATACTTCGTGAATCAAACTATTGGCGTAATTATCCCTACCTTCAATCGTGTGAACCTGTTGAGTCGAGCCTTGGACTCCGTATATGCGCAAACGCTAACCCCGGATGCCGTGCTGGTAGTGGATGATGGATCCAGCGACGGCACCAGAGAATTTATTCGGCATAACTATCCGGATGTAATTTATCTTTACCAAAGTAATAGCGGGGTTAGTGCGGCTCGAAATTCAGGCATTAAAAATTCCACATGCACCTGGCTGGCATTTCTGGATTCTGATGATGAATGGCTTCCTCAAAAGCTGGAGTTACAGTTTGCGGCGCTACAGCAGAACCCTGGTTATTCTCTGGTACACAGCGATGAGATATGGATCAGGCGCGGAGTCAGGGTAAATCAGAGGGATAAATATCAGAAACGCGGCGGCTATATTTTCGATCGATGTTTGCCATTGTGCGCCATTTCTCCATCCTCGGTGTTGATGTCAAGGCAGTTGTTGCTTGAAATGGACGGTTTCGATGAGAGCATGCCGGCTTGTGAAGACTACGATTTATGGCTTAAAGTCTGCTGTCGTTATCCGGTTCTCTACATCGATCAGCCCCTATTACGTAAATACGGGGGGCATCAGGATCAGCTTTCGACAACGCACTGGGGCATCGACAGATTTCGAGTACAAGCTTTAGACAAGCTGCTTAACTCTACGGCGTTAACCCCTGAACAATCTCAAATGAGCAAGGCGATGCTAATTCAAAAATGCCAAATACTGAGCGATGGCGCAAGCAAGAGAGGCAATGCAGAAAGCGTTGAGTACTATCGAAGGCTGATGCGAAAATATTCAGACAATCAACAGGAGGCCTAACTTGTCGCAGGCAAAGCTGAATATTGTTGTAGCCCATGGTCTCGAAGCAAAGCCCCTGATTGCAATGTTGAGCCTTAACAAGCAGGCTGCATCGAGAGCGTATCCGCTGTATCAGAATGACAGGGGAGTGTCTCTGATTGTTTCGGGGATGGGTAAAGTAGCGGCCGCGGCCGCTACGGCCTACCTGGCTGCCAGGCAAGAAAATGAGGCGAATAGCGTGCAGGCCTGGTTGAATTTAGGGATTGCGGGGCATCAAACTGAGGAGCTGGGCAAAGCTTTGTTGGCATGCAAAATAAGTGATCGGAGCACCGGGCTTAGCTTCTATCCGCCGATGTGGCTTTCGGGTTTTAGTACCAGTGCAGTGATTACTGTTGATCAGCCAGCGCTCGAGTATCCAGAAAATGCGGCTTATGAAATGGAAGCGATGGGTTTCTATGCAACGGCGACTCGATTCGTCACTTCGGAATTGGTACAGGTATTTAAAATAATTTCTGACAACCGATCAAATCACGTGCATAACATCGATCTGAACTCGGTCGGAATGTTGATAAGTGATCAGCGGGAACAAATAATGGAAATAATCAGGCAGCTGGGGCAAGCCGCGCAGGATTTCAACAGGCTCTATCAACTACCGGATGAGTTTCTCGCGCTCAACAGCAAATGTAATTTCACTGCAAGCCAGCAAGTACAGTTGAAAAGGATGTGCCAGCGCTATATAGCCCTGGGTCTTCAGTCGGACTTACGTCGCATAATTGAAGATTCAAACACGGCGGCCAAACAGATAATGCATGATCTGCAATCAGGGTTGGCCGATCATGTTTAAGCAGACTCTCTAGATGTTTTCGGCAATCTATATAGAAGAGGAAGTGGTCAATTCTGCAAGAGTGGGCCAGATACTTTCTCGATTTTCAGATGTTCCCCATATTCACTGCAATAGATTTGGGGAAATTTTTAATCGCAAGGCGCAAAACTTTCGCCTGCAAAAAAAAGCACCGGCACTAATTCTTGCCAAAAAATATGGGAATCTGGTCTTGCCCGCGCCAAGTGGCTACGGATTTGATAACAGCCCCAGCTACTATTTTTCGCACATGCTGAATTGTGTCTATGACTGTCGCTATTGTTTCTTACAGGGCATGTATGGATCTGCCAATTATGTGTTGTTCACCAATTATGAAGATTTTGAGACAGCATTGGCAGAGACGATTGCCAGCAACGATGGGCAGGGTGCTTATTACAGTGGATACGATTGTGACAGCCTGGCGCTGGAGCCGGTGAGTAATTTCTGCGCGTATTTTCTGCCGGTGTTTGCTCAATTTCCCCGGGCCATGTTGGAGATTCGAACCAAGAGCACGCAAATTAGAAGTTTGCTGGAGAGGCCGCCAATAGAAAACTGTGTCATCGCAATGAGTTTTACGGCGCAGGAAGCCGCGGCAAGATGGGAACATAAAGTCCCTTCGATTAGCAAGCGAATCGAGGCGCTGTGTAAGTTGCAACAGGCAGGATGGAAAACCGCTGTCAGGTTCGAGCCTATCATTTTTGAGCAGGGCTTTGCCGAAGCCTATCAGGCGCTGTTCAGCGAGGTATTTGCTAAACTCGA
>JABMOK010000053.1 GCA_013204155.1 Pseudohongiella sp.
ACCTTCAAATGCCACAAAGCGCGGGAACGATCTATGAATCAAGTGAAAACCAAAACTGGCAATCTTGGCAGGCCCGTAGGTAGAGATAGTGAAAAGGTTCGGGAGGCCCTGCTACAAGCGGCTCGGAAACATTTTACTGCACGTGAATTCAAGGCTGTGTCGCTGCGTCAGATTGCGGCAACAGCGGGTGTCAACGGCGCCATGGTGAATTACTATTTTGGCGGCAAGCAAGGCCTGTACATGGCCATGGTGGACGCTATGTTCGCCTCACTTCAGGAGAGTCTTCCACAATTGAGCCAGAATTCCGCCATCGCCATAGAGGACTTCAGTCGCAGCTATTGCAAATTTCTCGCGGAAAATCCCTGGTGGCCAAATTTTATGGTGCGGGAAGTCTTGTTCAGCGAAAACGACACCCGCGAAGCCATGATCAGGAAGTTCAGTTCATCTTTCGCACCGCGGCTGATGCAATCAATTCAGCAAGAAATTTCTGCCGGCAACTACCGTCAGGATCTGAATCCAGGGCTGGCACTTCTATCACTAATGGGTATGACTATCTTTCCCTTTTTGGCCAAGCCGATGGTAGAGCAAATGCTAAAGATTTCCATCGACGCGGATGCCGCCGCGGCCTTGGCAGCACACAATATTCAGCTGTTTCTGGCAGGGGTAAAGAATGGTGCCGAAGAGGCTAAGGGTAGGGGAGCACAATCATGAATAGTTGGAAGTGGGCTAGCCTGTTCTTGCTAGCGACTCTAATGGGATGCGAAGAGCAGCCCCTGCAGGCGGTAGGCCAGTTAGAATCGGATCGAATAGAATTGGTCGCCGAGTTCTCTGAGCCGATTGTTGAAATCGCCGTAACCGAGGGCGACGCGCTGAGCGTTGGCACATTGTTGCTGCAGCAAGATACCCGCCGCGTGGAGCTACGAATACGGGAAGCCCAGGCCAATATCGCGCGTATCGAAGCGGTGTTAGCGGAACAGATCAGCGGTCCCAGAGTGGAGACTATAGACGCGGCGCGGGCCAATTTGAAGGCCGCGGAGATTGAGAGAGACTACAGGAGCAAGGAGTCTCAGCGTCTGGACGGGCTTCGAGCGCGTAACCTTACCTCGGTAGAGAGTGTCGATGCGGCGCAAAATTTACTGCAATCTGCGCGGGTTAAAATCGAGTATGTCTCTGCTCAATTGGCGGAACTGGAAGCTGGCACTCGGGGGGAACAGATACAGCAAACCAATGCCTTGTTATTACAGGCCCAGACTCAACTTGCCAGTCTCGAGCTGGACAGGCAGCGTCTCTCGATCATTGTTCCGCGCGATTCGATCGTCGACTCATTACCCTTCGAAGTGGGCGAGCGTCCGCGGCAGGGCGATGTAGTCGCGGTGCTATTAAGTGGCGAGCAGCCCTATGCGCGGCTATACATCCCTGAGCCCTTGCGAATTCAGTTCAGACCCGGCACGCAACTGCAGATTCGTGTCGATGGTCTCGAGGGAACCCTCACCGGCACCGTTCGCCGCGTAGCGTCCGAGGCCAGTTTTACGCCGTACTTCGCACTCACCGAAAGAGATCGCGGGCGTCTGTCTTATGTAGCGGAAGTAACGCTGCCGAGACTGCCAGATCGACTACCCGATGGTGTGCCGGTGCAGGCTGTTTTTCAATAATATGAAGCCAGCAAATAACATCGCCATTTCGGCCAGCGGATTGAGCAGACGGTTTGGCTCACTAGTGGCTGTGAATAATGTAGACCTGGAAATACCGGCTGGCACTATCTACGGTTTTCTGGGGCCGAATGGCTCGGGCAAATCTACCACGATATGAATGCTATGCGGACTATTGACTCCAAGCGCTGGTGTAGCGACCGTAATGGGAATGGATACCAGAAAAGAATCCGAAGCGCTGAAACAACAGATTGGTTATATGACTCAGCGCTTCTCGCTGTATGAAGATCTAACTGTTAAAGAAAATTTACAATTCATCAGTGAAATTTATGCGCTTTCTCGTACCAGGCGCAGAATTCGTATCGAACAATTGTTAGAAAATTTCAATCTCGGAAAACAGGTAAAGCAGCGAGCGGGCACATTAAGCGGTGGACAAAAGCAAAGGCTGGCTCTGGCCGCGGCTACTCTGCATGAACCGAAAATTCTTTTTCTTGATGAGCCGACCAGTGCCGTAGACCCGCAGAACCGCCGTGATTTTTGGGAAACGCTGTTCGAACTGGCAGACACGGGAACAACTATTCTGGTTTCGACACACTACATGGATGAAGCGGAAAGATGTCACAGTCTCGCCATCCTGGATCAGGGTGTAAAAGTCGCAGATGGTTCTCCAAAGGAATTAGGCGAGGGTATCTCCTATCACGTTTTCGAAGTGGTAGCAGAAGACCCAAACAGGGCACGACTGAGTCTTGCAAAACAAAAAGCAATAACCAGCATCACTCAGCTCGGTGTGAGGCTGCGTGTGCTCATACCCAAAGAGGTTGACGATGCCTTGCAGCTGATCGCCTCTACTCTGAAGAATTCCGAAGTGCAGGCCGAGGTGGATCAGGTGCTTCCCGATCTGGAAGATGTGTTCGTTGCCGTAACTCAATCCCGCCGCGAAGGAATGCCGGCATGAAGTCTTTTATCAGAATGTTCGCAATCATGAAAAAGGAATTCCTGCAGCTAAGCAGAGATCGGCTTACTTTCGGCATGATAGTTGGAATACCCCTGATGCAGTTATTACTGTTCGGCTATGCAATTAACACCGATGTTCGCAATCTGTCCGCCGCCTACGTGGACGAAGCCGACACGCATCTATCACGGCAATTTGTCTCGGACATCGGCGCTTCCCAGGTAATAAACATCAGGCAGCGAGTGGCGAGCGTGCAGCAGTTGCGGCAGTTGCTGGATGCCGGCTCTATCTCCATCGGCATAGCGCTTCCAGATGATTTTGATCGACGCGTAATCGAGCGCGATCGACAGGCAGTACAACTTCTGGTTGATGGCACCGATCCTATTATTCTCGGGGTGGCCCAGCAACTTTCTTCACTGCCGGTTCGATTCGATACGCAAGCAACTCCGCCATCATCGGTGAACTTGATGGAAGTGCGCAACTTCTACAATCCGGAGCGGCGTTCTGCGGTCAATATCGTTCCTGGATTGGTGGGTGTCATACTGACGATGACCATGGTGCTATTCACTGCAGTGGCTATTGTTCGTGAAAAAGAGCGTGGGAATCTGGAATTGCTCATTAACACACCGGTAAAAACCCCAGAGCTAATGCTGGGGAAAATATTTCCATACATTATTATCGGTTTGATTCAGTTAGTGCTTGTGTTCAGTCTGGGATGGTACTTTTTCAAAGTGCCTATACGCGGCAGCCAGCTCGATGTACTCGCTGCCTCTCTGGTCTTTATAGCCGCCAACTTATCACTGGGTCTGCTTATTTCTACTTTGGTACAGACGCAATTTCAGGCGATGCAGGCGGCGTTTTTCATCTTTCTTCCTTCAATTCTATTGTCCGGGTTTATGTTTCCTTTCGATGGTATGCCAGCCATTGCGCAAAACATTGCCGAGGTTCTCCCTCTGACTCACTTCAACAGGCTGATTCGAGGTATCGTTTTGCGTGGCGCCGATATAATGAGCATGTGGGAAGAATTGTTGGCACTGGGGGTGTTTATGCTGGTCGCGCTGACCTTGGCGATCGCCAGATTCAGCAAACGGCTCGACTAGGCCCAGGCGAGTGGTGTCTCATCATCGAATCGAGCCTGCCTGACAAAATGGCTGAGAATAGAACTCTTTGCGATCAATAAAAAACCGGGAGCGACAAGGTCACTCCCCGTTTAACTTGAACCCTAAACCCTAAACCCTAAACCCTAAACCCTAAACCCGGGCGACAGGGGTAGTGCGAGAAAAATCGGTATTCTTTATTGGTAATTCTCGTACCCGCTGTCCGGTCAGGATATAGATTGCATTGGTAACAGCGGCTGCAATTGGAGGCGTAGACGGTTCGCCCAGCCCGCCTAATGCTTCGCCCGATGCGACGATATGAACTTCGATTTCAGGAGCCGTCGCCATGCGAACCATTTTATAGTCGGGGAAATTATTCTGCGCTACCCGGCCGTTTTCGATAGTGATTTCACCATACAGAGCCGCCGTTAATCCGTAGATAATGCCACTCTCAACCTGAGCCTCTACAGTGTCTGGATTCACTACCCAACCGCAATCGATAGCACAGGTCACCTTATGTATGATCGGCTGATTGTCAGCACCCATTGAAACCTCAGCCACTTCGGCCACAATGCTACCGAAGCTCTGTTGCACCGCAATGCCCAACGCATGCCCTTCAGGCAAATTTCGACCATAGCCGGCGGCTTCGGCCGCAACCTCCAACACCTTGCGATGTCTGGGATGGTCGCCTAGTAAATCCATGCGGAACTGATAGGGATTCTTACCGGATCGATGAGCTATTTCATCGATAAATGATTCAGTGAAGAAAGTCTGCTGTGAATGATCGACACTTCGCCATGCCGCAATAGGCACGTGAGTATCACCATCGACTACACGAATCGATTTGTTCGCAATCGTGTAAGGAATGTGTGAGGCCCCTGGTGTTTGAATGGGACCGGTGAATCGGTTATGCCAGGCCTGTACATTACCTGCGCCATCGAAAGCGGCCTTGAAGTTACTGGCGACCGCCGGTCGATAGTAATCCTGCTGCATATCGTCTTCACGACTGAGCACGGTTTTTACTGGCACGTCGAATTGTTTTGCGATTAGCGTAGCGTGATCGATGACGTTCCAGTTAAAAGGCAGTCGACGACCAAAACCACCACCTAAGTAGCTATGGTGAAAAATAGCATCTTCCTCCGCCAGACCGGCAATAGATGCCACCCGACCCTTGATGCCCAGGGCATCCTGGGTACTGGTCCAGACCTCGGCGATGTCATCATGAATATAAACCGTGCAATTCATTGGCTCCATCGCGGCGTGAGCGAGATAAGGAACGCGATAATTACCTTCAATGACATCGGCGGCGGATTCCAATGCCCCCTCGGTATCACCTTCCTCAATATCTTTGCTGCCGTTGCTATCCGCTAAACTCTGATCGAATCCAGCGAAAATATCGGCGCTGGAAGTTGAATCGTTATCCGATGTTTCGAATTCAGACTTAAGCAGTTTTAATGCTTCACTGGCGCGCCAATAGCTGTCCGCTACTACGGCAACGGAATCTTCCAGCTCGACGATGCGCTTGATGCCGCGTCGACTTAATATGTCACCGGCATCTACCGAAACCAGTTTGGTACCGAACACCGGTGCGAAACGAATGGCGGCATACAACATTCCCTCAGGTTGCGCATCGATTCCATAAAAAGCAGAGCCATCAACTTTCGCCGGTATGTCGAAGCGAGAAATGGCTTTGCCCATAATAGTGAACTGAGAGGGGTCTTTAAGTACGGTATTTTCTGGCGGCTCCAGCAGAGCCGCATCGGCGGCCAGTTCGCCATAGCTCAGCGTGCGTCCGCTGGCATTGTGATGCACATAGCTGAGTTGTGCGGTGCATTCGTCCGCTGCTACTCCCCAGCGGGCAGCGGCACATTCGATTAGCATATGCCGGGCGGCGGCACCCGCAGTTCGCATGGCGACCTCGCCGGTGTAGCGTACGGATGAGCTACCACCGGTAGTTTGTAGATTCATTATTTCAGCAACCTTTACGGCGCTGACATTGACCAGACCCATTAAGAAACCCGGTATGCCAAATTCGCCAGCGAATCCTTTAATCAAATCGCCATTGGCGAATAGATCGATCGCCGGTGCCTGCTCCATTTTGACCAGTTCCCAATTCGCATCCAATTCGTCGGCGGCCATCATGGGCAGAGAGGTGTGCACGCCTTGGCCCATTTCAGAGTGGGGCACATACACGGTGACCGTGTTATCAGGCTCGATTTTCAGAAAGGAGGTGACATAGTGTTCGCCCCCCTTGGCCAGTTCAGCATTGGCTCTTCTGTGTTTGCTGGGCCTGGTGGCCGAGTAGCCAATGAGTACACCACCGCCAACCAGAGCCGTGGTAAATAGAAAACGTCTTCTGCTTATCTTCATCGTCGTCTTCCTCTAGGCTATGGCGAGTGAGCGAATGGCCTTGCGCACTCTTGGATAAGAGCCACAGCGACAAACATTGGTGATGCTGCTATCAATATCCGCATCGCTTGGGTTCGGATTTGCGGCCAGCAGAGAAGAGACGGCCATGATCATGCCGGACTGGCAATAGCCACACTGTGGCACCTGATGGTCGATCCAGGCTTGTTGTACAGCAGATAAGGGTACAGCAGATAAGGGTACAGCAGATAAGGGTACGGCAGATAAGTCAGGTGCAGAGGGGTTAGCACCGGCAGCAACGCTGGCCAGGCCTTCGATGGTGGTGACTTCCTGGCCTTCCACGCTACTCACCGGAGTAACGCAGCTGCGCACGGCCATACCGTTTACGTGCACGGTACAGGCGCCGCAAGAGGCGATGCCACAGCCAAATTTGGTGCCGGTCATGCCCAGCTCATCGCGAATAACCCATAACAGAGGCATATCCGGCTCGATATCCAGATTCTGCTGCACGCCATTTATTTTAAAATTTGCCATATTCAAACCCCTCGATGAATATTTGATACTGGTTTGCGTCGTTTTGCTTGAGTAATTTAATTCAGAATAATGCGGTGAATAAGCCGCAGAGTATAGCAGCGAGAACCTTGCAACAACATGAGTTTGCGTCGCATTCTGGGTAATCGGAAGCCTGGATAATCGGGTATAGACGGTATTCGAGGGCAGAAAACCCGCCAGGCGAGCCTGTTTCATGGATTGAAACCCTTAACAGCGCGGCAGACGTAATAAACCCGTTACAGGCAATTTCGGTTGACTAGGCGTTGATTAACCGGACAATGGGCTCACCGTTTCGCAGAAGGGGCGTCTTCAATAGATGGAGATGGGGGGCGAAGGCTGCAACAGCAGAATCGGACGGTAACGCCAGACTTCCGTTGCTAAACAGTTCAAGCTTTAGACATTTATTAATAGGTGGATTTGAATATGAAGAAATTAGTAAGCGGATGGTTGGTTTTATCTCTCGCTATTCTGGTTGGTTGTGCGGCTTCTGGCCCTGCTCCTGCAGTAGGCGGCTGGGACGTTAATGTGACAATCCCTCAGCTTGGAGAGCTGCCCGGAACAATGACGGTTAATGCCGATGGCACAGGTCTAATGTCTTTAGGGCCACTGGGTGACACGGCTGTTGATGGCATCACCTTCGATGGTAATGCGGTGAATTTTGTTGTCGAGGTCGACGCTCAAGGCAATACACTGGTGCTGGAATTTAATGGCCTGGTTGACGGCGATACCCTGACCGGCGGATTAGAATGTGATTTCGGTGAAATGACAGTAGTTGGCACGCGTCAATAAGCTTCGATTACACAGGCTGATGTTTAATTAGCCAAAAACAGAAAGGAAAAAGGGTCGCGATGCGACCCTTTTTTTTGCACTTGTGTCCCGTCCTGAAATAAGTTTACGCACTGAGGACTTATTAATGGAAAACTCCACGATTACCAGAACGAAGCGCACCCAACGCGATTACTCTCTAGCCTTTAAATTATCGGTCGTTCAACAGATTGAGC
>JABMOK010000054.1 GCA_013204155.1 Pseudohongiella sp.
AGTCAGCCGTCGATACCGTCTGCTTCCAGCTCATCCAGTAGCAGTAGTCGGCCGTCGATACCGTCTGCTTCCAGCTCAAGCGCCAGTTCGAGCCCTGGCTCTGCGTCTTCGCGTCAGAGCAGTTCCAGCTCGTCTTCGTCACAGTCTTCCTCGTCCAGCGGTGGCCAGCAGCAGAATCAGGGCAGCAGAGCAAATTCATTTCCCTCCTCAAGCCAGGGTTCGTCTTCCCAAGCTCAGGGCTCTCAAACAGCCTCCGGCGATCAATCAGGCCCCGCCAGCGGCAGGGATGGATCAACGGGCGATCTTGGAAGTGGGGTTCAATCCAACACATCTGGAGGTCTTGGGAAGCCAGGTGGGGATTATACTCTAGATACGCTGCCAAATGGGGTGTTAAGTGGGGATGGGACTAGCCAAACAACGGCGGCGACGACCCCGGGAGAGAGGGCGGCAGTACTGGACGAGCGCTTGCGTCGAGGCTACGAAACCTTCGATGGCTTTATTCTTGGCGAACGCGAGCGAGCTCAGGCAGAAAGCAATAGAGCTGGAAGTTCAGCCATTGGCGGCGATGCGGGCGGGGGCGCCGGTAGCGCCGAAGCACAAGCGCAGACGCTGCCGGCATCCGGAGCGCCATCAGGGGTATTGGTCGCCGCTCAGTCTGCGGTTTCTTCTGCGGCAGAACCGAATCAGTCATTTCCACCGCCTGGTGATATTCCCAGCGGGCGCGATGATGACGTGGTGGCGCGACAGTTGCGCGAGGCGGCGATGAGTGAGCCTGATCCAGAACTGCGCGAAGCGCTCTGGAATGAGTACAGGAATTACACTGGCATAAGTGAGGATCAATGAGCGTCCAGCTAAAAACAGGGCAACTGAAAAACTTTGTCGGGGTTATTTTGCTGGCTTGTTTTGCTACCGCCTGCGCCACTCATACAGTTAAATCCACTACCTACACAGCGATTATTCAAGACAGTCAGAGTGTTCCGGAAGACCTGTTGCTGGACGTAGGTGTTGCCGTTTTTGATCCTGGCATCGATGAAATTAAACGAGGGGAAGAAGAAACCACCAATCACGAGATACGCATAGCAGAATCTCGCTATGCCCCCTATTTATTGGCAGAAACATTACAGCGTTCTGGTAATTGGGGAATTGTTAGATTGATGCCCAACAATGAAAGCCCGATGGATGTCTATATAAACGGAACCATTCTGCAATCCAATGGTGAGGCAATGATCATGCGGATTACTGTCACCGATTCCACCGGCCGAGAATGGTATACAAAGGAATACGACGAAGTGATTAGCCAATTCAGCTATGAGCCTTCAGAACGGCAACAGAGCGATCCCTTTCAAGTTATTTACAACAATATTGCCAATGACCTATTAGCCTTTCGTCAGCAAAATATTTCGGATCGAGAAATCGTGGAGATTCGAACGGTAGCCGAACTGCTTTTTGCCCAGCGATTTTCAGCAGAGGTATTTGATGCTTATATCACGGAAGATCGAAGAGGACATTTGGAAATAGTCTCGCTTCCTGCCGACACCGACCCGGTACTTGAGAGAGTGCGCGATATCAGAGAACGCGACTTTATGTATATTGATACCGTTCAGGATTACTACGCCACCTATGTTAGGCAGATGCGATTGCCATATGATTCATGGCGGGAGCAGAGTTACCATGAAACTGTTGAGTTGAGAGAATTAAGAGACTCGGCAAGGCGCCGTTTTATTGCTGGCACCGCTGTCGTTCTTGGTGGTTTGGTGACGGCCGCCAACGCAGGCAATTATACAACTCAGACTGGCGGTATTATTGGAGTAGGCGCCGGCGCTTATTTGATCAAGAGCGGTTTTGACAAACAGGCCGAAGCAAAAATTCACATGGAAGCCTTGGAAGAGTTAGGGCAATCTCTGGAAAATGAAGTCGCCCCAAGGGTAATTGACCTGGCGGATCGTACTATCACTTTAACCGGCACCGTCGAAGAGCAGTATGCGCAGTGGCGTGAAATTCTGGCAGATATTTATGCCGCGGAAGTTGGTGAGTTATGAATATTTAACCCGAGGCGCTTAACCCAAGTCGTTTAATCCATCGAGGTGGTTTCCTTCACTTACAGAATGCACTATGTCAGAGAATGATATCGACAAGATTGACCCTGTTGATTTTGACCAAAATGAAAACCCGGCACTGCCTAGTCAGACTTCTCAACTAAATCCTGATAAGCCTTCCGTATGGGTATGGTTTAGTCTGGCCACTTTATTGATCATAGCGCTACTGGTCATATTTGTACTTCCATCTATAGTTTCTGAGTATGAACTACCGCTGGAAAGGCGAGTAGACATTGCCATGCCCCCGGCGGCAGGAATTGTTACTACAATTTCCCCCTTTGAAGAAGCACAACGCTCTTTACAACGGAAAGAAGCGCAGAATGTTTTGGCGGAACTTTTGGCAAACCAGGCGGACCTTGACGCCCTTGACGTTTCCCGCTGGGCGCAGCAAGCCTATGACGCCGCCCTGGAGCAAGCCAGCATTGGCGACGAATACTATCGGGCACAAGATTTTTTGCTCGCCCGCGATTACTATGAGGCTGGCAGGGATGGCTTGGCCGCACTGATTGCATCGGTGCCAACTGTGCTCGCTCAATCCTTGATCGAAGCACAACAGGCATTGATCGCCGCGGATTCGGCAACAGCTTTGAATAAATTTTCATTGGCTCTGTTGTTCGATCCGGGAAATGAAGTTGCACAAATTGGACGGCAGCGAGCAGAGTCTCTGGATGAAGTAAGCAGGCTGTTGAGAGAAGCTGACGATCTGCTTGAAAGCGGTGACCTTGAGCAAGCCCGAACATTGTATCAGCGGGCTCTGGCTCTTGATGGCTATAACAAGCTGGTGCAGGACAAGATCCAAAGCGTTGCTCGACAAATCACCGACAATGAATTCGCCGGCATCATGTCGAGCGGCTACGCCTTATTAGAGAGAGGTGATGCTGAGCAAGCCATTGAAAGATTTCAGCGCGCCGCCAAGCTGGGCGTTAAACAAGACCAAGCACTGGCCGCAATTACACAAACAGAAAATGAAATAGCCAACGCCGAAATTAATAACACAAGAAACTTGATCGCTAGCGCCGAAAATAATGAGCAATGGCAGTTAGCGGTTGATGAATATGACAAGGTACTGGCCATCGATGCCAATCTGTTGTTCGCAATTAATGGCAGGGACTATGCCGAAAAGCGAGCGAGGCTGGATCAGCTTTTGCTAGGGGCTCTCGACAACCCGGAACGGTTTTCCGAAGAATCAGTATTTCAACAGACGCTCGATGTGTATTACACCGGGCGGGCGATTGAGAACCCTGGATCTCGGTTGGTTGCGCAACTGGATGAGCTACAAATATTCCTGGAGAATTCTCAAGTCCCCATAGAGATCCAATTGCGATCAGACAGTCTGACAGATGTCACCTTACTGCGAATTGGAAATTTAGGAAGCTTTGAGCAGACGGTCGTAGCCCTCAAGCCAGGTCGCTATGTAGCAGTAGGAAAGCGCAGCGGCTATCGCGAAGTGCGAGAAGAGTTTACTGTTGGTTTTGGCTTAACGCCAAGTTCAGTGCTTGTTCAATGTGAAGAGCGTATCGTAGCAACTAACAGGCGCTGACAAATGAGCAATCTTGACGATAACAACAAGTTAAATGGGTCAACTGACCCTATTATTCCAATCGACTTTACACCCAATGATGGGAAAAAGGCGGCGGTCGCCTATCAGTTTAGATGGACGCATGCCTTTGTCGCCCTGTTTTTGTTGGTTACCGGGAGCGCCGCATGGTTTGTACTGACAGCAAGGTCAGTGTTTGTTGAAGTGAATCCGATTACAGCGACCATCGCGATCGAAGGCGGCATCAGCTTTCGTTTAGGCCAGCGTTACTTAATTCGCACCGGCTCTTACCAACTAAGCCTGAGCAATGAGGGATATCACGACACCGTAACCCGTCTGTTGGTCAGCGAAGAGCAATCCCAGACACACCCGTTTACCCTGCGAAAATTGCCAGGGATTATCTCCTTTTCATCGGCAGACCTGGTCGATGCCAGAATTCGAATTGACGGCGTGGATTTGGGTCTTACCCCGTTGTCAGACGTTGCCGTGGAAGCGGGCGAGCACCAACTTTCAATTTCCAAGGATCGATACCTTGACTACGGTGAAAGCATCACAATAGAAGGCAGGTCGGTTGTTCAAAGTTATCAGGCTAAATTGGAGCCAGCCTGGGCCACCGTGAGTATAAGCACAACTCCCGGTGGCGCCGATGTGTTAGTCGATGGCGAAGTCGTGGGGACAACTCCCCTTAATGCAGAGATTCTTCAAGGCCGGCGGGATTTTGTGCTCAAACTGGCCGGGCATAAAGCCTGGCAGGAAGAGTTTGATGTTTTTGCCGGAAAGGATTTTTCTGTTCCACTGGTACAATTGGAGCCCGCAGACGGGCTGGTATTTATTCGTTCCAATCCCAGTGCGGCCAGCGTCACCATCGGCGGCGAGTTCAAAGGCCTTACCCCTTTGGAAGTAGCGCTGCCTCCAACCCAGGAACACGAGCTTGTTTTTTTCAAGAATGGTTATCACTCACGCAAAACCTCGCTGCGAACAGAGGCCAATCAGGAACGTGAACTGAACATACAACTGGACCCGGTATTGGCGAAAGTCAGTGTTTTGGCACAGCCGGAGGATGCGGAGCTGTATGTCAATGGAGAGTTCAAGGGAGTGGCAAATCAAACGCTTGAACTCATGGCCGCCAGCCAACAGATTGAGATACGCAAGGCGGGATTCGTACCCTACAGCGCCGAATTTACTTCCCGCCCGGGACTCGATCAGGTGATTCGAGTCACGCTTAAATCTCTTGAACAGTCAAGGCAGGAGCAGATAAAGCCACTGATCACTTCGGCGGCGGGCCAGACTCTGAAATTATTCTATCCAGGCGCATTTACCATGGGCGCTTCGCGCCGCGAAGCGGGTCGACGACCGAATGAAAGCCTGCGTGATATTAAACTCGAGCGACCGTTTTATTTAAGCCTTAAAGAAGTGAGCAACGCAGAGTTTCGTCTGTTTAATAGTGAGCATACATCGGGCACGGTACGGGGATTAACTCTGGACAATGAAGCACAGCCAGTAGTACGAGTGACCTGGAATCAGGCCGCGTTGTTTTGTAATTGGTTAAGCGATCAAGAGTCTTTGGCAAATTTCTATGAGGTTGTCGATGGAGAAGTGGTTGGATTCAATCGAGAGTCTATTGGGTATCGATTGCCAACGGAAGCAGAGTGGGCATGGGTGGCTCGAACCGATGGCAGTGGCAGCCAACTTAAATATGCCTGGGGAGAACAACTCCCTCCAACAGAGAATTCCGGTAATTTTGCCGACATAAGCAGTCAGTCCTATCTTGGAGAAGTTCTATTCAACTATAACGATGGCTATCTTGCCACGGCGCCAGTCGCCTCATTCAAGCCCAATCAATACGAAGTTTATGACATGGCGGGAAATGTTGCTGAGTGGGTGCATGATTTTTATGGAGCAGTGGGTTCGATTGGCGGCGTTGAGATTGACCCACTAGGTCCGAGTGATGGCCAGTTTCACACGATTCGAGGGTCGAGTTGGGCACATGGCTCGATCACTGAATTGCGCCTGTCTTTCCGCGATTTTGGTGAGGAAGTAAGAGATGACGTTGGCTTTAGGGTGGCCCGCTACCTGGAGGAATAAATCAGTGCAGAAGTTAATGGCCGCTATAGCCCTGTGTTTTTGCCAAATTGTCTGGTCGGCGGAGAATCCGCCGCCCGTACAGAAAGCCGATGACGCCGCGGCGGAAGAGATTAATGAGCAAACTGAAAGCGAGCAGGTTTCCGAGCAGGAGCTTATCTTGACAGACATCGAAAAAAGCAACGAAGTGGAAGAAGAAAGTGCAAGCCGATTTATCCCGACAGAGCAGATATCCCAGGATTTGGGCGTCTCTTTTCCGATCGATATTTGACAGATTTTTTGCGTCAGGGCGCTAGTCACATAAGACAATGTAATTAACCCAGGGCAATTAGCAGTAGAGTTTCTCTACAAGATTTAGATAAACGAAGGGTGTTTTATGAAGCAAGGTTTGTTGTCGGAAGCGCTGTATCAACTTGGTGCATTGATTATTGCGGTCATTGTAGTTCACGCCGCCTACGTGGCGGTGATAAGACCGAATGCGGAGTTGCTTCAGGAGCAACAAAATGTACAACAACAAGTTGACCCCAACTTTGTGCCTGAACGTTCTCTCTATATCATCATGAAAGATTTCGAGCAGGAGACTTGCATCATTCTGTTGTTGTGGGCTATGTCGATTATTGGCATGAAAATGCAGCAGACCATGAAAGAGCGAGCCTTACTCGCCAGAACATTGATACAGGTGTCTGACGGGATGAGTATCTTGCCTGAGGATGCGAGGAACTACGCCAGACCGGTACAGGCGCTTCCTCTACAAGAGAGAGCCTATCTGTTACCCCGCGCTCTTTTGAATGGATTACATCGCTTTCAAGCTACGCGCAATATTCAAGATGTCGCTACAACGATTAGAGACACCTGCGAAACGGAAGCCGATCGAATGGATACCGAATTAACTATTGTTCGCTATATTGCCTGGGCAATTCCCTCCATTGGTTTCATCGGCACGGTGCGAGGAATTGGAACGGCGCTTGGTCAAGCCTATCAGGCAGTGAGTGGCGACATAGTAGGAGTAACCGTCAGCCTCGGCGTGGCATTCAATTCAACTTACGTGGCATTGGTCGTCAGTATTCTACTGATGTTTCTTTTGCACCAATTGCAGTTGTTACAGGACAGACTGGTATTGGATGCGCAAAATTATTGTGACGAGCGCATGCTTCGGCACTTACAGGTTCCTGAGAAGAGTTCACAGCTATGAGCTTGAAAGTTATCGAGCTAAACGATAACGCCATTCGAGTAGGCGATGAAAGCGGCATTATTCTACAAAGCCCGGGTTTTGCCTTGGCTGTTGGTGATGGGCTTGAATTGGGTGACGCCGCTCAGCAGCAGGCGCGCATTCAACCTACCAACAGCTACAATAAATATTGGCACGAGCTTAGCCTGGAACCGATTTCCCACGGCAATGGTATTCGTCATCAGGCCGATATCGCCTACGCGCATCTCTTGCACCTGGCGCAGCTTGGCAATATTGACGCGGACGTTATTTTCGCCGTGCCTGGAAATTTTACCAGCCAGCAATTGTCGATCCTATTGGGGCTTGCCAAGCAAAGCCCATTTAGCCCGGTCGGGCTGGTGGACTCGGCATTGGCAGCCGCCATTTCGGCTGACTATGGCGACGCGGCAATTTTCGCTGATATTCAATTGCATCAGGTGGTGTTGACGAAATTAGTGACTTTGAATAGTCAACTTAAAACGGATGCGGTGATTCAGGTGCCTGGAGTGGGTAGCCAAAACTTTATGGATTTAATGATGCAATTGGCCACCAGCCTGTTCATTCAGCAGTGTCGATTCAATCCCCAACATGATGCTAAGTCAGAGCAGCAACTGTATAACGCGCTACCCCATTGGCTACGCCAAGACGATGCCAACAAGAGTAGTTTGTTATTGGAACTGAAAGCCAAAAACACGGTGCATACGGCGAAAATGCCGCGCGAAAGTCTGGTCAACAATCTGAGCGGCCACTACAAAAAAATTGCACAACAAATCGCGGCACTTGCTGCAGGAAAAGATATTCAACTATTGATAAGCAGCGAATTGGCGGAGCTCCCTGGCTTTACTGCTTCTTTGGATAACTACAATAAGGTGAAGGTTTTAAGCCCGTGGGCAATAAACGCGGCTTGCCTGAATTATCGCGAACATATAATTCAAGGCGTAGACAAAATACATTTGGTGAATTCGATTCCCGTCGATCGAAGCGCTCGGCAACAAACAGCAGGCGATCGTCTTGCGTCAGCTAAAGCCAGTGCGGCAGCGCTGCCAACCCACGCACTGTTTAAAAACCGGGCAATTGCAATTGATTGTATCGAGATACAGAATAACGAGGGATTAAATGGAGAGACTTCGGCAGTGGATAGTATCGTGTTCTCGCTGGCCAATCTCCCTGTGCAATTGGGCCGCATCGAAAAACAGAACGAAGAAGTCTATCTGGATAGTGGCCAGCAGGAATTTCTGCTGAATCAAACGCGCGTGTGTGGAAGACAGAAATTGAATTTGGGGGATCATATTAAATTTGCTGAGGATTCTGAAGAGATCCGGCTAATACAGGTACGCAACTAATTACAGTTACACAACTAATTACAGTTACACAATTAATTATAGCCACACAACTAACTACAGCGACACAACTAATTACAGCGACACAACTAATTACAGCAACACAACTAGCACAGGCAGACAATGGCTAGCAAGAGAGCGAAGAAGAGAGAGTTAAATCCACTTAGCCTGGCATTTTTGGATGTCATGTTTTGTGGTTTTGGTGCTGTGATTCTGATTTTCCTTATTCTCGATCACAGCAGCACAATTATCACCACTGACGCCAATGCAGATATAACCGCCGAAGTGAATTTGTTGCAGGAAGAAGTAAGGCTAGGTGAACTTGGTCTTGTGCAGTTACGCAATACGTTTTCTGATGTGAGCTTCGAGGTGGTAACGGCCGAGGGCCTCGCCAGACAAATCCAGCAGCAGCTTGATACATTCCTGGAACAGCTGGCCGCTCTGGAAAATTCCAGTGTAGCGACAGTCGACAGCATTGAGAAGCTGCGAGCCGATGTGAAAGCGCTGGAGGAAGAATTAATGCGCTTGCAAGCCAGCGCCTTCGAGCAGGAAGGGAATAGTGTTCGGCAATTTTTGGGGGATGGAAATCGGCAGTATCTTTCCGGCTTGTTTCTAGGGGGCCAGCGCATACTTGTGCTGGTGGATAGTTCGGCGAGTATGCTGGATAGCACGCTGGTGAATATTATTCGTACCCGCAATATGTCTGATGAGCGCAAACGTGCGGCACCGAAATGGCAACGCGTAGTAAAGATAGTCGATTGGATTAGCACCCAACTGCCGATAACCAGTCGTTACCAAATTTGGAATTTTAGCGATGAAATTGAATCGGTACTTCCTGGCGGACGGGATGACTGGCAAGAAGTCGCCGATCGAGATCAACTCAATGCCGCGATTGAAAACGTTAAACGCCTTGTTCCGGGTAATGGTACGAACATGGAACAGGTATTTCGCGCCGTCGCCAATATGTCGCCAAGACCCGATAATATTTTCCTGATTACCGATGGCCTGCCTACTATTAGTGACAGGGGCTCCAGAGACGCCTTGGTAACCCCCAGGCAGCGATTGGAACTCTATGAAGAGGCGGTGGAGGAGTTACCGCAGGGAATTCCGGTTAACATCTTATTGATGCCCTTGGAAGGGGATCCCAGCGCCGCGGCTGCATTCTGGGAACTCGCTCAATACTCGAAAGGGTCGTTTTTGACACCCTCTAAGGACTGGCCATGAGACGTAGAAGAAGAGAAACAGATTCTTTCTCAGTCGCCTTTTTGGACGTCGCTGCCTGTGGCTTTGGCGCCATGGTAATCCTGCTAATGATTACTAAATCCGGTGAGCCAATTACGATCGAATTCAGTGACCTGAGCCCGGAAGGATCGATCAGTCAGTTGCAGGAAATCTTGTTCGCGACTCGGGGCGAAACAACTGTCCTGAATCGGGATCTTAACGCCAAACAAGAGCAGCTCTCGGCCCTGAAGGATCGTGTTGCCCGGTTGCGCCGGGATTTGGATGAAGCCCAAGGCCAATTTCAGACCTCGAGCCAGCTCTCGGATGAGGTCACCGATGAAGTGGGCCGGCTATCCATTGCCCAGCAGACGATGACCGAGGAAATGCAAAGATTACTGGCTAACAGCTCTACCCCCGAGAACAATGCCATTGGCGGCATACCGGTGGACAGTGAATACATCATTTTTGTTATCGATACCTCCGGCAGCATGTACCAAAACGACAGTTGGGGAAAGATGTTGGGGGTAATCGATGACACCCTGAATGTCTATCCTGAAGTAAAGGGCATCCAAATCATGAATGACATGGGTGACTATATGTTCGACTCCTACCGGGGGCAGTGGATTCCGGATACACCCACCAGACGCAATCAAATTATTTCTACCCTGCGAACCTGGAACCCGTTCAGCAATAGTAGCCCTGTAGAAGGGGTGACACGGGCAATAAGTACCTTCTATGCCCCGGACAAGAAAATAAGCATTTATGTACTCGGTGATGATTTTCTCCCGAGCGGGTCTATTGAAGAGGTATTGCGCACAATAGATCGGATTAATGTGGAAGATGAGAACGGAGATCGGCTGGTACGTATTCACGGCATAGGTTTTCCGACCATATTTGCTGGCCCATCGCAGTTTCGGCAGAGTGTTTATCGATATTCGACATTAATGCGTGAGATGACACAGCGAAATGGTGGTACATTTGTAGGTCTGAACGATTTTCGATAAAACTCCCGGTCAAGATCAGGGGCGAGGCAAGGGCTGAAATGCGTGTAAAAACCACAGAGAAAGCAAGGCAATATCGAAAGGTATTGTTGTTGTTTGCGGTTTTGCTGTTAACAGGCTGTGGTGTAAGCCGTGTAGTCATCGAAGGTAGTTTCCCGACGCCGAATGTTAGCAAACTGCCACTCACGATAGCGGTCTATTATGATCCCGCACTGAGAGATTACGCCTACATAGAGTATTCGGAAACCGGGCGGGAAGAATTCAATATAGAAAGCGGTGAGTCCCATATCCAGCTTTTTAATGCCATGCTGCCAGCCATGTTTGATAAAGTGGTGATTATTGAATCCATGGAGGAAGCTAAGATCCGCGGCGTCGATGCAATTTTCGCCCCGGCCATCGAGGAATTTCAACTGGCTCTACCTGCAAAGACAAAATTGGATGTCTTTGAAATCTGGATTAAGTACAACATGCGACTACTCACCGCGGAAGGAGACTATATCGCTGATTGGGTAATTACTTCCTATGGCAAGACCCCGCAGGAGTCCATGCGTTCAGCCGAAGCGGCTATTAATGCGGCGGCTGTGGTTGCCTTGCGCGATCTGGCTTCGAGCTTTTCCCTCAGCTTCTCCCAGGTTCCAGAAGTGCGAGATTGGTTGGATAGCATTTAGCACACTGTGCGTGGCACATGAGGCCTAATATGAAATTAGTACGCGATGAAATTAAACCGCTCACGGTCAGTATCTTTCTGCTGCTCTTGGCGGCGCTGTCCTCTTGTACCAGCACTACTGTCGACGAATTTCGTCAGGGTGAAACGGGCATAGAGAGCGACCAGTCGATTGTCATACTGGGTCGACGCCAGGCAAGCGACTACGAAACGCGCTCTGAATTTGTAAGCTGTGTGGGTGATCGCATGACCAGGGGAGAGAATCCGATTAATATTGTCCCCGAACAAGAGTTCGTTGACGCGATGTTCCCCTGGTTTGAGCCACGAACCGCACCGCTTCGCACCAGTGACCTGGAGCGTTTGATGGCGGAAGAAGTAGTCGCAGAGAAAATGGCCGAGTTTGGCATTCGCTATATGGTTTGGCTGGATGGATTCACAGAAACCACCGACAGAAGTGGTTCTATATCCTGCGCCGTCGGACCTGGCGGAGCAGGCTGTTTCGGCTTTGGTTCCTGGGAAGACGATGCAAATTTTGATGCCAGAGTTTGGGATGTGGGAACACAAACTAATGTGGGCACTATAAGCACCGATGCAACAGGCCAGTCTTATCTGCCTGCATTGATCATCCCAATCCCACTAATCGCGCGCGTTGAAGCCAACGCTTGTCTACGCCTGGCGAATCAACTCAAAGAATTTGTAAATGGAAGTTAGCAAGGTGAATGTTGGCTATCAAAGAAAGATAGGTGGCACTATGAATAGACTGAGAAATTTAAACTTGGCTATTTCATCAACAATTGTTTTGCGGCTAAAGAATAGTATACCGCTAAAGAATAGTATACCGCTAAAGAATAGTATCAAGTTCAAAAAAGCAGCCGCTGTAATTCTCTCCCTCTTTATTCTGAGTAGTGTTTCGTCTTGTGCAATAAATCCTGCGACAGGAGGTGCCAATCTGGTCTTGATGACTCAGGCCAAGGAGAAGGAAATTGGCCTGGAGGAGCACGAGAAAGTTTTGGCCAGCATGGGGCTTTTCGAAGATGAAGATTTGCTTGCCTATGTAACCAAGGTGGGCAACAAAGTTGCCAAGGTCAGTCATCGACCGAACCTCGAATACACGTTTACCATTATCGATAGCCCGGAGATTAATGCGTTCGCCTTACCCGGCGGATATGTTTACGTTAATCGAGGAATTCTTACCTTCATGAACTCCGAAGCAGAATTAGCGGCTGTTATTGCCCATGAGATTGGTCACATAACTGCAAGGCATGCAGTCCAGCAGCAGGCCAGGGGGAAAATCGCCCAGACCGCCGCAACTGTTGGTGGTTTTGTGACGGCGGTAGCGACCGGAAGTGGGTACGTAGGATCGCAGATAAGCGAAGTCGCTTCTATCTGGGCGCAGACCAGCTTAAGTGGTTTCGGCCGTGAAGCCGAACTTGAGGCCGATAGCCTGGCCGCCGAATATCTAGTGAACGCAGGTTACGATCCGGCGGCAATGATCGAAGTAATTACAGTGTTAAAGAATCAAGAAGACTTCAATAAGAAAATTGCCAATAACAGCGGTGGTTATCACGGACTATTTGCTACCCATCCAAGAAATGATACGCGCTTACAGCAAGCAATCGCCGCCGTCGGAAACATAACGGACAATCAAATTACCGAGACAGACGATACCGCGTTTCGCGAGAACGTCGACGGTCTGATTGTAGGTCAGAGTCATCAATCGCAATCCAATGAGACTCGAAATAGATACTATCAAAACTTGTTGGGCTATACCCTGGTATTTCCTGATGAGTGGGAGATTTCCGAGACCACTACTACAGTGACAGCATCGAAGGCTTCCGTAGGGTCAGTCAAGATAGAGGTCCAGCGCATACAAGACAATATAGAGCCACGTATCTTCATTAAAGATAAAATGGGAATTGAGAATTTGCAGAAATCGGAAGCGCTTGCTCAATATCGATTGATAGGACATACCGGTATTTCCAAGTCTGTGCAAAGCGGGAATCAGGAAAGAGTTGCCGTAATCTATTTTGGGCCAAGGGTTTTTATTATTCGTGGCGAAATTCTGGACCCCGGCAGGATTGATGAAATCGATGCCGAGCTATTGGCATCCGTTCGCACATTTCGGGCAATTCAGCAGGGAGAGGCTTTCTCTGGAAATGAGGCCAAGATAAAATTCGTGCAAGCCAGCGAGTTCTTTGATTTTAGTGTCGTGGCCCGTTCCAGTAGAATTGCTAACTATCCCGAGGAAACACTACGTTTGCTCAATGGTTATTATCCTAGTGGAAACCCGGAAGTGGGCGAATGGATTAAGTTGATTGAATAACGACTGTTTGTTCGCGCCTGCTATTTTTCCCTAAGCCTGTCTGATATCTCATTCCATCATTAAAATACAGAGTGAGCGTTGTCTCACTTTCTAACAGAATATGCTTGCAAGAGTATGTTTTTACCCGGCACAGGGTTAAACTGGCGAACCTGGTAAATTCGCATCCACACAGATTTCGGCTTACAGACTACTCAGATGACAGCAACGGAAGAACGTCAAAAGAACACGCGCAAAAAAAATTCCTTGCTGGATTTAGGAGATTTTTTACAGGGCTTGTTGAGTGATGAACGTATCAATCAAGAAGATTATGACTATGTGGTTGCTAATCGTCGCTCCCTGGAAGATCGTGACAAGCACATCCTCCACTATCTTGCAGACCTCGAACTGGAAGATCGTAAAGCCGAAGGTCGTAAATTCGATATTGAAAGCCTGACTATGGCGCTTAGTACGCAAAGCGGCCAGGATTACTATCGAATTGATCCTCTAAAAATAGATTCAGCTGCAGTCACAGAAGTAATGTCCTTAGCCTTTACTCAGCGGCACCATATTTTGGCTGTAGAAGTAACTCCGTATCAGGTAACAATAGCTAGCGCTGAGCCCTATATCGACTCTTGGGAAACTGATTTGGGGCATGTACTAAAGAAGAAAATTAATCGAGTCGTTTCCAATCCGGTAGAAATTAAGCGGTTAACAACTGATCTGTATAGTTTGTCCAGCTCAATTAGTAGTGCAACCTTGGGCGGTCCGCAGAAGAAAGGTATAGGCAATCTGGAGCAGATGTTAGAGCTGGGTCCGATGAAGGAACCGGAAGCCAATGACCAACACATCGTAAAAGTGGTTGACTGGTTGCTACAGTACGCCTTCGAACAAAGAGCCAGCGACATTCACATTGAACCGCGCCGAGAAAAGGGCAATGTCAGGTTTAGAATTGACGGAATTTTGTACACCGTTTACGCGTTGCCTATGCAAGTTTTGGCGGCGGTTACCAGCCGTCTTAAAATTCTTGGCAGGATGGATGTGACTGAAAAACGCAAGCCACAGGACGGCCGAATCAAAACAAAAAGCGCAAATGGCAATGAAGTTGAATTGCGACTCTCTACTTTGCCAACTGCTTTTGGCGAAAAATTGGTAATGCGCATTTTCGACCCAGAAGTATTGTTAAAACCTTTTCAAGAACTGGGATTAGTTAGTGATGACCTAAATCGATGGCAAGACATCATTAAGAATAATAATGGAATTGTTATCATTACCGGACCAACGGGAAGTGGTAAAACAACAACGCTCTATTCGACTCTGAAGATGTTGGCCAGCGAGGAAGTAAATGTCTGTACCATTGAAGATCCTATTGAGATGGTGGAAGATAGTTTTAATCAAATGCAGGTGCAGGAAAATATTAATCTGAATTTCGCTGATGGCGTTAAGGCCTTGCTGCGGCAAGATCCCGACATAATTATGATCGGTGAGATTCGGGATCTGGCAACAGCCGAGATGGCAATTCAAGCCGCCCTTACGGGACATCTGGTATTTACTACTCTGCATACCAATGATGCCCCGTCAGCGATAACCCGACTGCTGGAATTGGGAGTCCCTTCCTATTTGATCAAGGCGACAGTAATCGGCATCATGGCACAACGTCTGGTTCGAGTCTTATGCCCTCATTGCAAGCAGCAGACTGACGTAGATGCCGAGGTATGGGAGGCCCTTACCAAACCCTGGAAAGTCAAATTACCGAACAAAGCGGCCGAGGCGACTGGATGTCTGGAATGCCGGGAAACCGGCTTCAAGGGCAGAGAAGGAATCTACGAAGTTATGCCTCTAACCGAGGCTCTGCAATCATTGGTAGATAATAAGTCGGATCTCCCGGCTCTGCGAAAACAAGCTTACAAGGAAGGCATGCTGAGTTTGCGTCTAAGCGGAGCACAAAAAGTGGCGGCAGGCTTGACCACCGTTAAAGAGATATTACGCGTTACGCCAGATAACAAAAATTAGACAGCGGCAGTCGCGATTTTCCCGCTATGGCCAACTAGATTGATTTAGTAGAATAGAGATCGACACCCATTCCAGGCCATCTCAAGCTTATGAAACACGTGCAGCAAGCTAGCCAAGAAAATATTCTGGTGATTGGTCCCTCATGGGTCGGGGATATGGTAATGGCTCAGTCGCTATTTATGCAACTAAAGAAGGATTACAAGAACAGCCGACTATCCGTAATGGCGCCAGAATGGACACGACCTCTTCTTGATCGAATGCCCGAGGTTGAGAGCAGTATCGGTTTGCCTCTGAGAAGGGGAAAACTGAACTTCCTGGCCCGCCGTGCGTTAGGAAAGTCGCTAAAAGCTGAAAATTTCACCAGAGCCATTGTGCTGCCAAACTCTTTCAAATCGGCTCTGATTCCATTCTATGCTGATATTCCGCGACGGATCGCCTGGCGTGGTGAATGGCGAAATTTGCTATTGACGGATTTTGGGAAACTGAATAAGGAAAAATTCCCTTTGATGGTTCAGCGTTTTGCGGCACTGGCTGATCCTGGTTTTGAAGAGCCATTGCGGGCGATAGCGAAGCCCCGATTACATAGCGACCCGGTAACAGTGGCGGCCACTCTAGAGCAATTCGAGTTACAGCGCAGCGGGAAAATATTGGCCATATGTCCCGGGGCTGAATTCGGCAAGGCTAAACAGTGGCCTGCGGCGCACTATGCATCTGCCTGCAATTCGTTGATTGCAGAGGGGTGGAAGGTTTGGATTTTTGGCTCATCGAACGATAAAGCAATTGCCCAGGCGATTTTGGCTGATATTGAACCAGTGCATCGGAAAAGCTGTGTTAGCCTAGCAGGAAGGACGAGCCTGGCTCAGGCAATTGATATTATGTCGGCGACAGATGCCGCTATTTCAAATGATTCGGGATTAATGCATATAGCGGCCGCACTTGATAAGCCGGTGGTTGCGCTTTATGGTTCAACCTCACCAGACTTTACCCCGCCTTTGGCCGACCGGGTAAGATTGCTTGCTACTGACATTGAATGCAGGCCCTGTTTCAAGCGGGATTGCCCCTACGGGCATCTAAGATGTTTGACCGAGCTGGAGCCAGTCAGAGCCGTTACGGCCATTCATGAATTAACTGCCACTGAGCAGGAATAAAGGACTTTTTTTGCGAGTACTCATAGTTAAAGTATCGTCATTGGGAGATATTATCCATACGCTCCCCGCCGTGACTGATGCCCATCATGCACGCAAGGATATCGTGTTTGACTGGGTGGTCGAAGAGAACTTCGTAGAGGTGCCTGGCTGGCATCCGGCGGTAGAAAATGTCATCCCTATTGCGATGAGGCGCTGGCGCAGGAATATCATAAAAACCTACTTGAATCACGAATTCCGCACCTTTAGGCAATTGTTGCAAGGAGTGCACTATGATCTGGTGATTGATGCTCAGGGCTTGATCAAGAGCGGAATCATCAGCCGCTTGTCCAAAGGACTAACAATTGGTTTGAGTAACAGAACCATCAGAGAGCCGATGGCAACGCTATTCTATAACAAGGTGTATTCAGTACCCTGGACCGAGCACGCTGTCGACAGAGTTCGCCAATTATTCGCCAGAGCCCTTCAATACGAATACGACAAGGACCGGATTGATTACGGAATCGATGTCGACAGAATTCATGATGACCGTAAGGAAAGTGAGAAAGACGAATACGACAAAGGAAGAATAAAGAGCGCAGAGAAGAAAGTAATTTTTCTTCACGGAACCACTTGGAGTACCAAGCATTGGCCGCAACACTATTGGCGTCAGCTCGCACAGATAGCGACAAATTCGGGATATCAGGTGTTATTACCCTGGGGGAATGTTGAAGAAAAGCAAAGGGCAGAATTTATTGCGGCGGATAACGCGATGGTGAGAGTGCTCGATAAACAGTCGCTTTCGGGTCTGGCTAAATATATACAGCAGTCAAGGGGAGTTATTTCGGTAGACACGGGATTGGGTCATCTTGCAGCCGCATTGGCAAAGCCCGCGGTTTCTCTCTATGGCCCGACAAACCCGGATCTTTCTGGAACTTTCGGAGATAAGCAATTACACCTGAATTCAAATCTAAATTGTGCGCCCTGCGTTAAGAAATTCTGTAGTTATTCCGGGCCAGGCATTACGGATGAATATGAAGGTAAGTCATTTGCGGTTACTCCGCCTTGTTTTTCATCTCACAAACCGGAGATGGTCTGGCAGCAGTTTGAAAAACTACTAGAAGAATAGCAATTCGACATGAAGATGAGTTTTCTTATTTATTCTTATTTCCCCTATGGTGGGCAGCAGCGTGATTTTCTTCGTATCGTCGAAGAATGTTTGAGCCGCGGGCATGATATTGATGTCTATACTCTGGCTTGGCAGGGCGAGGTACCGGCGAAGTTAAATGTGATAATTGTTCCAGTCAAAGCGCATCGTAGAATTAAACTCTATCAACGCTTTACCGAATGGGTAGAGAAAGCGCTTTCCCGGCAGCTCCCGCAAAAGGTCATCGGATTCAACAAGATGCCACTGTTAGACATCTATTTTGCAGCCGACCCCTGTTTCGCTGAGAAGGCGGAAACGCAACGTGCCGCGTATTATAAGTACACCCCCAGATATCGACATTTCAAGCACTATGAAGAAGCGGTGTTTGATGGCAATGGGAAAACAGAAGTACTTATTCTTTCGCCGCAACAACGTAAGGCTTTTAGCAAATACTATCCAAAATGTTCAAGCCGATTGCATGAAGTCCCCCCAGGCATATCACCCGATAGAAGGGTGACAGACCGCGATGAGGTAATGGGCAGAGATTTTCGAGCGGAGTTCAAAATCGACGATGAGCAAATATTGCTGCTGCAAATAGGGTCCGGATTTCGTGTGAAGGGAGTCGATCGATCGTTGCGGGCGATTGCCGCCTTACCCGATGAGATGCGAAACCGTTGCCACTTTATGTTGGTTGGCCAGGATAAGCCGGGCCGCTTCAGCAAGATGGCCAGACAACTTGGAATAGATGATCGGTTTTCAATTTTTCAAGGCAGAGATGATATTCCTCGTTTCTTGGCGGGGGCCGACCTCTTGTTACATCCGGCATACGTTGAAAGCGCGGGCTATGTATTATTGGAGGCAACAATTGCCGGACTCCCGGTGTTGACGACGGCCAGCTGCGGTTACTCATTTCATATCGAAGCAGCGGGTTCGGGCGAGGTATGCAGTGAGCCCTTTGATCAGCTTGAGTTAAACCGGCGGCTAATCACCATGATCGAACGGCTGGATACCGCGAGCTGGTCAGCAAGCGGTCTGGAATACGGGAAGAAGGATGAGCTGTATTCTCTGCCAAAAGTGGCGGCCGATATGATCGAGCAATTTGCTTCGAAAACGGACCGGGGATAAGCCTTTGTCGACGCTCTACCTAAATGAAGAGTTCCGTAGAATTTTTCAGGGTGCCGATCCATTTGAGAAATTACGTTCTATGGAAGGCACCGTATACCGCGAAGTAAAGGGAAGGAGAACACTGCAATTCAATCTTGATGGCCGAAGTTATTTCGTAAAGATGCACTTTGGTATCGGCTGGCGGGAAGTGTTCAAAAATTTTTTACAACTGCGAATGCCGATACTGGGAGCAGAAAATGAGCGGTGCGCCATCGCCAAGCTGGAAGCATTAGGCGTGGCGACGATGAAATTGGTTGCCTACGGCAACCGAGGATGGAACCCGGCTAATAGACAATCGTTTATTGTCACCGAGGATTTGTCGCCGAGTATAAGTCTGGAAGATTATTGCAAAGACTGGGGACAGGTGAAGCCGAAGTTCCAGGAGAAAAAGCAACTTATCGAAAAGATTGCTCAGCTCGCGCGCACGCTGCATAAAGGAGGGGTCTGTCACCGTGATTTTTATCTCTGTCATTTTCTGCTTCGGCGGGAACAGAGTGGTATTGGCGCCGTACCGGCAATCGATGAAGAGCCGAAATTGTCGTTGATAGACCTTCACAGAGTGCTTATAAAGCAGAATCTCGGTACCCGCTGGATGGTGAAAGATATCGCGGGTTTGTACTATTCGGCGATGCAGTCAGGATTGACGCAGCGAGATCTTCTGCGCTTCATCAGGTGCTATAACGGACTCGATTTGCGCCATTGTTTAACAGGGAAAGCAGGTTTTTGGAAAGCCGTCGATAAGCGTGCCCGCGCGATGTCCCTAAAATTAGGTCCAGCAAGTTGAGCATCATGAAATCCTTGTCTTGCGCCAATTTAATTTCAATGGGACGACACATCCCCACGCCATTTCATTTATCTCTTGCCGAAGGTCAACAGGCGCTTGATATAGAGTCCATTCTTCGAATTGTGCCAGGCCGGCGCCTGGTCGCCTTGGCACGTTGGCAGGACAGGTTGGTCATCGTAAAATTATTTTTCCACGCCAGGCATTGGGAACGCAAACTACGGCGCGATCTGAGCGGAATCAATTTTCTTACGCAATCGAAGCTACCTACGCCCAAAGTTCTACTACAAACAACAACCGAGGATGGAAGCGGCGGCGTTCTGATTATAGAGTATTTACAGCAGGGCAAGAGTCTGAATGTATTATTCGATGAGGCTACCAGCGAGGCCGAATTGGAAGCAGGGATGAATTTGGCGATTAAAACTATTGCTCTATGCCATCGAGCCGGTCTATGGCAAAAGGACATTCATCTGGATAACTTTATGCTTGCAGATGGGAAGGTCTATGTGCTCGATGGGGGCGATATTCAGCGAGAGCAAGGAAAGCTCGACAGCAAAACCAGAATGCAAAACCTGGCCTTGTTTGTGGCACAGTTCCCGGCCGTTTTCGATGAAAAAGCCCCCTCTCTCTTGCAGGAATATCGGCAGCATGTAGCCGTAGCAAGTGAGGTCGAGGGAACGGAATTCAAGACTCAAATTAGACAGGCTCGCAAGCTAAGGCTAGCCAAATTCGAGCGCAAATTATTTCGCTCCACCACGGCGAATAAAAGAGCACGGTCCTCGGATAAATTTTGTGTTTACGATCGATCTATTCATTCTTCGGAGCTGGAACGATTTATCCAGCACCCAGATAGCTTCATAAGACAGGATAAATTGCTCAAACAGGGAAATTCATCGACCGTTGCCCTGGTGGAAATTGATGGTCGCGTATTCGTATTGAAGCGGTACAATATCAAGAGTTTCTGGCACGGTCTGTCGAGAATGCTGCGCCCTAGCCGGGCCCATCACTCTTGGCGGAATGCCTCGGTATTGGAAATGTTGGGGGTAGCAACACCACATCCCTACCTGTTTCTCGAGGAGCGCGTATTCTGGATCTTTCGAAGCAGAGCCTATTTCCTGTGTGAGCACATCCATGAGCAGGATATGGGCACGCAGTGGGGAAAGGAGAGCGGAAGCGGGGCAGCGGATGAGAGCACAGGCATCGATAGCATCGGGGAGGTGGTTACGCTGTTTCGCCAATTCTTGCGGCTAATGAGCGACTACCGTATTAGTCACGGTGATATGAAGGCAACAAATTTCATTATTCACGATAAACGGCTTTACGTGTTGGATCTCGATGCAATGCGGCGTCATCAGTCCAGAAAAGTATTTGCGCAGAAATTCAGTGCAGATCTGGCAAGATTCCGAAAGAATTGGTTAGATAGCCCATTAGGGCTGCCGGTGGATCTGATGATACAAGAAATACAACTACTCCAGGCTGATTAAGACTATGGCAAGCGTAACTCTGGGATTATCCGGGGCAACAGGGCACGACCCCGCGGCAGCACTGTTTATCGACGGAGAGCTGGTAGCGGCAGTTGAAGAAGAGCGATTTCTGCGGCGCAAACACGCGAAGGGTGAGCCTGCGCTGCACGCCGCCAGAGCCTGCATGCAAATCGCAGGCATAAAACCCTCTGAGGTTAATCAGGTCGCAATTCCCTATGCGCCGGCGACGCTATTTAGCAAAGCGCGGTGGCACTATGCCTATCGACATTGGTACGCGCCCGATCGCGCGATCGACAGCCTGCTCAACGGGAATCGCCGTTACCGAAGGTATCTGAGTGAGTTCAAGCAGTTTTTGGATAGACTTCAAATCCCTGCGGACAAGGTCAAGATTGTTCCTGTCGAACATCAGCTCGCTCATGCCAGCAGTTGCTACCATTTAAATGAATCACCGGGTAGAACGGCCATTTTTTGCAACGACTCGAAAGGGGAGTATTCAAATATATTTCTCGGCTATGGAGAGAACGGGAAAATTGTTCGTATCAAGGAATTCTACAATCCAGATTCACTTTGTGGCATGTACGCGGCACTAACCGACTATCTTGGTTTCGAAACACTGAATGGCGAGTTTAAGGTAATGGCAATTGCGCCCTTTGGTGATCCAGACAAATACGATTTGTCATCCCTGGCTTCTTTCGATGGCAAGAAATTCAAGGTCAATAACAAGTTGATTGGCACCGTTGGCTTGCGCCGTTACAAGGCGAAATCAAAAGGCCATTACTTTTCCAAGAAGCTGGTAGATATGCTTGGTCCGCGCAGAATGGGAAACCTGTTTGATGATCCCTATGTGCACTATGCGGCGGCGGTTCAGAAACTGTATGAGGATCTGGCAGTGAAAATGGTCGAGCATTATCTTTCGGATATTTTGCAAGAAACCGGCCGGCTCGCCATTGCCGGCACTGGCAGTATGAATATCCGGCTTAATCAGCGATTGTCATCGTTGCCAATGGTGAATGAACTGATAGTGCATCCGGCCTGCAGTGACTCAGGGACGGCAATCGGTGCCGCCGCGTATGCAATCCGGCGCAGCGGAACTAAAATCAGTCCAGTGGAAAATATGTTCTATGGCCCCTCTTATACCACGGCACAGTGCATAAACGCCTGTAAAGCCAATAGAGAGAAGCCGGCGTGGGAAGTACTGGACGACCCCCATGCAAGGGCGGCACAATTGCTCGCCGAGGGACATCTTCTGGCCTGGTTTCGAGGCAGAATGGAGTTTGGCGCGAGAGCACTGGGCAACAGAAGTATTCTTGCAAACCCGACACAAGAAGATGTCACAACAAAATTGAATCAGCAGGTAAAATTCAGAGAAACCTGGAGGCCCTACTCGGCCAGTGTATTGGACTCAGTGGCAGACGAATTCATCGAAGGGCAAGCAAGAGACAAATATATGTGTCTCAGCATCCCGGTAAGCGATGAGTGGCGGGAAAAATATCCTGCGATTATTGACTACGATGGAAGCACCAATCTACAAATTGTCGATGCCCAGAGCTGTCCCGACTTCTATCGCCTGCTGAAATGTTTCCAGCAGCAAACAGGCCATGGTCTGTTAATCAATACGACGCTAAAACGACCCGGTGAGGCGCTGGTCTGCTCCCCAGAGGATGCGGTTGCTATGTTTCTTGGTGCTGATCTGGATTATCTGATAATGGAAGATGTTCTCGTTACTCGGCGCGAGGAGCCGGAAACCTGGTAACCGAATTTTTTAGGGGTTGACGCGTCGATATATCGCAATCCGCTGATTTTTCCTGCCAGGAAATTCTGTTTGTAGTTCGATATAGGGAGTGATGGAGGCTCTGGCAAGCAATTGTTCCATTTCATAATACATTTCTACTGCGATTGTATCTCCTACAGCACTCGACAGAATCTGCTCCTCGGTAAGATATCTCAATACAAGATCATAGTCTTCTACCTTGCCACTGAAGTAGGCAATAGCGTGGTTGTTGCTTACAAGCCCGCTGGAGTCATCGGTGTTTTCGGCTAACCATTCGATAGAATCAAATACATGGTCTTTGCTTTCTCCAAAACTATAGTAGGCATCAATTGTGCAGTAGGTGAAGAACAGCGTTAGCAAAATATGCGCGGCCTTTAGCTTGCTTGCTTCTGCGCCTTGCAGAAGTTGCGCCAGTATTAGCGGCACGAAGATGGCCAGCAGTATGCAAAACAGCATCGCGTAGCGGCTAGAGAGAAAGCGCGTAATATAGAGAAAGACAAAAAGAATTGCCGCGTTCACTAATAGGTAGGCCATCATCGGGATAGCAACTTCGCGGCCAAGCCGAAGCGTTCTCTTGAAAAATCCGAGCAATAAAATTATTAGATAAGGCCCGCCAATGGCAGTAAATAGATTGGCGAGAAGAATTGCAAGAAAGCCTGCGGCCATAAAAATGGTAATATATTCCTTCGAGTACGCGGCCGCATGTTCGTTAAATAGGACTCCAGCAAGCTCAGAGAGACGGGCCTCATCTGGACTGAAAGTATTGCGGATAAAAGGTTCGTAGACTGAAACAAATCTAACAAACAGATTAGGGATATCTATGCCCAGGATGCCCAGTAGAACAATTCCAAGAACAGAGGCGGCGAAGACAATTCCAATTAATGTGAAGAAGAGACGCCTGCGTAGTCTCCACTCATAGCGCGCGTCGAGCAATAAGGCGAATGGTGTAATAAGCAAATAAGCGATTGCTTCGACGCGAAACGTGGTGGCAATTAGTAGCGAGCCGCAGAAGGCGAGGGCATTCTTGATCGAGTGTGATCTGGCAAATTGCAGATATTGCCAAAGAGCCAGAATAGAAAATGCCCAAAATCCGACGTCGCGAATAATGCGGTAGCGATACTCATTCAGCTGCGGGTAGAGCAAAATACTGACAACAGCGAGGAAAAGCACAGTTTTGGAATCATCAATTTCTTTGACAATACTTACAAATCCATAAACCAATATGGCGTACAGTAGTGCGTTGATGAAAAGACCCGCCGTAAGCAGATCAATTCCGATTGAGCTCACCAGGCCAATTAGCACAGAGTAGCTAGCCCATTCATAGTGCTGATAGGCGGCAGCAAAGCCGTCACTGAGAAATACTTCGGCCGTTTTTACATAGGTATAGGCATCATCATTAGGGGTGTCTGGAAAGGCGAGGGTAAAAGCCGAGATCAACAGGCTGGCTATAACAGCATAGATTCGTATATCGAGTTGGCGCCAGTTGCTATTCACTATTTCTTATTCGCTGCGGCTAAATTGAATTCGGGGCTTCGAAGCAAGCGTTTCGAAACGATTTTTTGCAAACCAGGTTCTGGAAAACCATGTTCTTGAAAACCATGTTCTTGAAAACTAATGCCATGAACGCTAATACGGTCGTGCATTTCTACCGGCCGCCTGTGTTTTGAAACGCTTGTGCAACCACAAATATTGATCAGGTTGCTTTCTTATAGCCGCCTCGATAAGTCTATTGATTGCGGTCGCGTCGGTTTCGTCATCCCCGCTGGGGTAAGCTTCCAAAGCCGGGCTGAAGGCCAGATGATAACCCGAGTTGTCTTCATTGCGATAATGGCTGAAGAACACTACCGCTGAATTATTAACTTTTGCAAATCGGCTGGTTGCGGTAATAGTCGCTGCCTGATTACCAAAGAACGGGACGAAGACCGAGTACTTCGCTCCATAATCCTGATCGGGCGCATACCAGAGGATGCGGCCTGCCTTCAGGCTTCGCATTGCCCCGCGTACATCTTTTCGATCGAAAACATTGGCATAGTGCCGCTTTCTGCCACGGAACATGGCTGCCTGAAACAAGGGGTTTTTATTGGGCCTGTAGGTGACATCCATTTGTTGAAACAGGCTGAGCAGAAAGCCGCCGAATTCCAGGGTAGTGAAGTGAGCACACAATAACAATACTCCCCTGCCTTCAGCAAGCGCTGCCTCCAGGTTCTCCATGCCTGAAACCGTCGTACGATGCCTATAGTCTTCCGGGTCTCGAAACCAGGAGATGGCGACCTCGATCAGCCCTATACCGTTGGAGATGAAGGTCTTTTTTACCAGTTGTCTGCGCTGTTCCTCGCCAAGCTCTGGAAAACAGAGACGCAGATTAACCTCGCATACGTGTCGTCGCGCTCGGGCAAAATTGAAGGTCACCAGACCCAGCAACTGACCGATACGAATTTGCACGGGAAAAGGCAGCTGAGCAACGCTCCACATCAGTGCCAGAGCAAGCCAGGTCGGCCAATAGCGCGGCGCGATAAATTGGCGTAAGGGGGTGGTCTTTTTTGAATCTTCAGGCACAGGATAAGCCAGCCAGGGTCATATTAGTCTGTAAACCATGGATTAATGAACGATAGTGGCGCGAATTGTAGCAGAAGGATTGACGAACATCAGTCCGGGCTTTCACCGCCGCTGCAACGGTGAAAAAGCGAGATAATGCCTGATGATGTGGGATATATTGCGAGTAATCACCCGTTTGCAGGAAAAAACAGCAGAAACTCCCTGCAAAGCGCCTATTTGTCCGGCCTGTCCGGCTTGTAACCATGTGATATGATCGCCGCCAGCCTTGGTAGAAGTAGGCCATTGGCAACTGAGAAGAATTAATGGAGGAGAATAGATGAAACTGGAGATGCCTCCCTTTCAACGGGCTAAACTCTTGGTCGTTG
The DNA here is from genome assembly GCA_013204155.1 of Pseudohongiella sp. Taxonomy (GTDB): domain Bacteria; phylum Pseudomonadota; class Gammaproteobacteria; order Pseudomonadales; family Pseudohongiellaceae; genus UBA9145. The sequence goes on from JABMOK010000054.1 coordinate 25,853, forward strand.
GGGACGTAATGCTGGATCGTTATTGGCACGGCGCGGCGTCTCGTATTTCGCCGGAAGCTCCGGTTCCGGTGATCAGGGTTGGCCATCAGGAAGATCGGCCCGGTGGTGCCGGCAACGTGGCGTTAAATATTGCTGCACTGGGGGCCGCAGCCACCCTGGTCGGCCTGGTTGGTAAGGATGATAACGCCAATGATCTGGAGTCCCGGCTCACCGCCGCAGGGGTGTACTGTGAATTTCTCCGTTCGGCAGACAAGCCTACGATTACCAAGCTGCGGATACTCAGTCAGCACCAACAATTGATCCGCCTGGACTTCGAACAAAATTTCGACAGCGATGACGTCGCTGACTTGCAGAACAAAGTGCTGTCATTGATTTCGGGTGCGCAAGTATTAGTACTCTCTGACTATGCGAAGGGGGCATTGCAGAATGTTTCAGAGCTCATTGAGTTAGGAAGAAAACAGAATATTCCGGTCATTGTTGACCCGAAAGGGACAGACTTTGGAAAATATCGTGGTGCCACGCTGATCACTCCAAATCTGACTGAGTTTGAATCGGTGGTTGGTCATTGTGCCAATGAAGATGAATTGGTCAGCAAGGGTCGTCGCGTACTCAGCGATCTTAACTTGCAGGCTATGTTGATTACGCGTGGAGAGCACGGCATGACGCTTATCCGACCTGACGCCCCCGAGCTGCATTTGCCAGCCAGAGCACAGGAAGTATTTGATGTTACCGGCGCAGGAGATACAGTAATTTCAGTTTTGGCGGCCGCCCTGGCGGCGGGCGATACTCTGGCGGATGCAACAGCACTTGCAAACGTCGCTGCAGGTCTGGTGGTAGGCAAGTTGGGTACGGCGGCTATAAGTGGTCCAGAATTACGCCGCGCAATTCTTTCGGAGCAGGGTTCAGGCCGTGGCGTGATGAGCGCCGAACAACTTCAAATTGCCGTACAGGATGCAAAAGCGCATGGCGAAAAAATTGTTTTTACCAATGGCTGTTTTGATATTATTCACGCCGGTCATGTAGGTTACCTCACACAAGCCAAAAAATTAGGCGACAGACTCGTTGTCGCCATCAACAACGATGAATCGGTGACTAAGCTTAAGGGAGCAGGTCGCCCAATTAATCCGGTGGAGAGACGCATGGCAGTTCTTGCTGGTCTTGAGGCGGTTGACTGGGTGGTTAGTTTTTCCCAAGATACGCCCGAGGCACTACTGGAGTCGCTGCAGCCTGATGTTTTGGTAAAAGGCGGAGATTATTCGCTGGATCAGGTTGTCGGCGGTGAGTATGTACAATCTTACGGTGGGGAAGTAAAAGCGCTGGAATTTCTCGACGATTGTTCAACTTCAGCAATCGTGGAAAAAATGAAAGAAGTTGGGCATGCGAATAAATTTGCAGGTGGTTTCGATGAGAAGGAACAATTAAATTAATAAATAGAAAAAATAAACAATTAAAATGGCAAAGAAAAAAGTGATGAAAACTCCTGATTGGA
>JABMOK010000055.1 GCA_013204155.1 Pseudohongiella sp.
GGAAAAGGCAAATGATAGTAAATCTATTCAAAGATGAACGCTCATGATGTGAGAGCCTGCCCCCAACTCAGTATCAGCTGGGAATCAAATTGCGGCCCCCGACCTTTTGGTCAGTAACTCCGTCATGCATCCTGAAAATTTCCATCGCTCTATCAACTACTGTCGAATCAGCATCAACAACACTGATCAGCCTCGTTAATGCCCCGACAAGCAACTCCTCGACATTCTTGTAATCTTCGTATGCCGCTACCGCACCCTGCAGGGCTGCCAGGAATAGTTCAGGATCAGTTTCCCAGGCATGTTTTAGCTCGTCGCTACTTTTAAGCAGACCAGCAGCCATGGCTAGCTTTCTGGACGGTTCTGCTTCTTGGTGTCGAGACTCACCAGCCAGCAACTCTTGCTCTGTCATGGAGGCCGCAAAGTCTGTTAGATTGGAATGATTCATTTCGAACCGGAATGGAACGCTTTGTGAGCCTCAAAATATGCTAACAACCAGTTATATCTTATGGCCAGCTTTGCGTTGCGTGCATCTCTGTGGAGCTCATACTGCTCACTAGCATAGCCGTATGCCTCGCTAAACATCGCGGCACTATTATCCTTCGTGAAGCACTCTGTAAATGTCTCCCCCAAATAGTTGATAATGTGCTGCCCATCTGTATCCATACAGACCATTGCGCGGCATATTTGAGCCAAGGCTTTATTTATTTGTTCAGCTTGTTCATCCTCGTTTGCGTGATCTATTGCCGAGTCGAGGTATTGAATTACTCTATTACCGACTACGATTCGCGGATATTGCGCGATGGTTTCGAGCTCGTAACTATTAGCAACAACAGCACCATAGATTTCACCCTCATGTAATTCGGCACCCCATGAGATATCAATCCCTCCCCGAAGAGGTTCTTTCTGACCCAATCCCATAAAGCAAAGACCACCTGCTGTCCCAAAAATGTCGAATATTGCATTCATTGGTGTCTTGCCAGCCATAGAAGTATATAAAACAAGGCCATCTGACCAGCGCTGCTGCTTCATTCTTAATCGTTTCGACTCGTCGTACGCTTCGCGCTGCTCCTCGGTCAACTGATCTCTAATAGATAGTTCCGGCCGGTCGACCAGGTAATGCTTAGCTGCCTCTTGAAGCCGAACGATCTGCCCCACCGAATTTTTAATACGAGCTCTGAATTTCTCTTCATCACCATCTTTTTCGAAAGCGGGAAGAAGACCTTCCCCTCTCATCGCATCTCGCTGACCTAAAATATCAACAAATGCCATGCAATAATTCTGAAGGTCTATCCTGCTCATACTTGTAATTCCCGACCGCATTTATAGGGTCACATATTTACGTACCAACTAACGATTCGCACTTGCCGGCAATCCTCTGGCGAGCAGCAACTAGTGACGTAAAATATACGCTGGTGGAGATTCTTGCGCAAATGCCAGCCTAAAACTTCGAGCCGACTCCAGGACACGCCTCCCTAACAACAGCAAGCGCCTTCATTACACGATCAGCCAATGCAACAAACCCAAACTTGTAATCGGCTTTGTCGAAAACATCACCCAGATAGAATAAATGGAATTCACCCAGATTTTCATTGATATCTTCAACACAGGCCTCCTGGCATTTCACGTTGAACTCATTGGTGAATCTATTGGCAGTCGCAGACCCCCAGATGAAATTGTTGAAGTGCACCTTAAATTTAAGCGGATCGTCGATCAACCCATCATCCAGTGGCTTCGATTCGAGCAACAAACTGCAGTCATCCAGCTCACCGGTATACACACACTCAGACCAGCCCCTATCCCCGCAGTAAACAAACTCAACAGCCTCTTCTATGGTCTGAGCGCTTACGGTTGTCGGTAAGGCTATATATAGAAGCAATACCACCAGCGATACAATTTTCATAACTATTACACCTCGTCTAGTTAACCAATATGGCCGGGTCGAACTCGATGTTCCTTAAAAACGTCCCAGTGATCGTGCCCTTGAACTTAATCAAATCGTCCTCTATCAGCCCTTCGATAAAATTCGCTTCGTCGGCTGATTGGGTATAGATCTCAGCAAAGGTGCCAACAACCCCGCTTCCTGCTGTCTGTACCCTGTAGTGTCCGTCTGTAATCTTCGACACCTCGTATATAGGTAACTGCCAGATAACAGTAGTGCCGGTGATATCCCGTTCGAGGTTCTCCCGCTGAATATCGGTGTGCTCAGACAGAATTGAGAATGCCGCATTCAGCTCACCCCCTGGGGATAGATCAGACACCGTAGCCTGGGCAAGTGTCGCCAGCCGATCTTCGGTTGATGGACTGAAAATCGCCGAGATGACTCCCAGCACTATAAGAACAGTGAGGATTTTAACGAACAGGCCCGTTTTTAGTGTTTCACCACAGTGCGGACACTTTTTAGCTGATTTGGCGACTTCCTTTTGGCAAGACTTACAGACGGTCATTTTCTTGTTAGGCTTCTCTTCCATGGTCATTCCTTTTATAGGCTGGCGAGTCGTTAGAAATCCATTCGGCCGGATACCATCAATATGGTGGTGGCCACAGATACGCAGTCTAATACGGAAAACCCTAAATTAGAATAGTCTAATATGGTATATTCCAAAACCGCATGTCAAATACACACATGCGCAGAGAACAGTGGGATAAACACCGTGAAGATCTTCGGTCGGAGCTAAAGTCCATACGGATTCAAGCCGGATTAACTCAAGAAAAACTGGCAGAGCGCCTGAGCACAAAGCAGGCCTTTATTTCAAAATATGAGCGCGGCGAGAGAGCACTAGACTTCATTGAGGTAATCAGGATCTGCAACGCTTGTGGCTACCCCCCTTCAAAGCTTATTGATACGCTCAAAATACAAAAGAAGTAGAGCACTGCCTGTGCTGGCATGTTTCGAAAAACGACAACACTTCGCATACAAATGTTATTCGGCTAGAGATGACTAAGAAAACAAAAGATGTAATCGAGAATGCCTCAATACGCTATCTTGAGAGGACCAAACTGCGCGCCTCTGTGCAAGCAATACCGTACGTTGGTGGGTCTCTGGACACCCTTCTATCAGGCAGCGGCACAAAGATCCAAAGCCAAAGATTAGAACATTTCTTGAAGGAACTGTCAGATAGGCTACAAAAGTTGGAATGCGCTCCCTCAATTGATGAAACTTTACTATTTGACTTTGCAATCGAGGCCATGGAGAAGTCTGTCCGAACTAAAGAGAGTAAAAAAAGAGAGTTATTCGCTAGCATCATGGCTAATCAAATTGCTGACCCTAGTCTCACGGAATTTTCAGAAATGGCACTGAGAATTGTTTCGGAATTAGACACTATCCATTTCAAGATACTTGCCGTAGCGCAATCTGCTCCCGTTTGTGGAGAACCGTTCGATGGGCTTCGATTAGTGACAGTAATTCCTTACAACCTCGATTCTGATGGAGACGGAGTTACACCCGAAGCGTTAATTAATAAGCTGAAAGAATATCCCGAAGAGGCAATCCGGTACGCTGTAGCTGAGCTAATCTCGAAGGGCTTATTACGCGATGAAGGAATCGGCAGATTCGATGCTACATCAATGGAATACTTGGTTTCTACCTCGACTTATGATTGGATTTCGGAATTGTTGACATAGGAAGAGCACTACATAATAAAGTTAAAATGCGAAGCCACAAAAATGCTCTTTATTAAAAACTACTCGGGGCCAAAAACCGAACTTTTGGAACCTCAAAGCAAGATCACGAAACACACAGCTATCGTGTTAGCCCTATAAAACAGCCAGCCGTTACGACGATATTCAAAATTGAAAACGCATTGGCCAGCACTCCTAGCGACTTTCTTGCCGATGGTTATCGAAAATGGCGCAAGCAGGGCATGCCCGAAGAATAGTGAAACGGATTTCACCCTAGCTGTTCACCAGCCTATATAAACTCGATTTCGATATCCCATACTTCGCTGCCAAATCAGACCGACCGAAATCACCCGAGTGATACTCCTCCTTCATAGTAGCCAACTGCTTGCTAGACAATTTGGCTCTCCGCCCGAACTTGATTCCTTTAGCCTTCGCTCTCTCGATTCCTTCCCGACATCTTTCACGAATCAAGTCACGCTCAAATTCAGCGAACGCACCAATCATGGTGAACATTAATTTTCCGGTTGGCGTCGTAGTATCAATATCCTGGTCCAACACGACCAAATCGACATTCTTTTGCTGAAGTATCTCTGCGGTCTTTCCCAGGTCCATAGCTGATCGTGCCAGACGGTCCAATTTTGTAACTACAAATGCATCGCCTTCTCTAACGTAATCCATTATTGCGTTAAATTGTTCTCTGTCAGTATTGGCGCCTGAGTAATTCTCAAAGAATATTTTGTCACAGCCATACTGCTCCAGTCTTTCAATCTGGTTCTCTGTTGACTGCCCTTCACTACTCACTCGCGCATAACCAACTAAATGCTGCTTAGCCATATATCACCTATTATGTTTAGAAGATTTAGTTAGAACGATAGTACTAGTTTTAGTACTCGTAAAGCGGAGTTTTAAAAGGAGTATTAAAAACTGTTGTTTGTGAGAGCAAGGATGATTGAGCCAATCGATCGACCCAATGTAATCAACTCTAACCATGCAGGCCGCACAATTCCGTTAGGAACAGCGAATTAAAAAAAGAAATCCGTCCGAATACGTTTAGAAATTGTAGTTTGTAATAATAGCCAGTGCGAAGGCCGTTTATAACAGGCTAGTCTCTCGGAAAGATTCAGATATCACAGCCAGCGTAAGCGCAACTTCTAGAACTAATAATCCTTAGATCAATGGTAAATTGGTAACCTGGATAGAATTAACTGCGGGCGAATGAATTCATAAGTCACCGTAATTCTCCGTTCAGTCAGTATATCTTCAATATCTCGATGGCTCAGGTTGAATCGGTGATAGAGTCATACTGCATATTGCATGATTTCAGGTGGACATCGATGGTGTTTATACAATATTGATGAATCCATGATCTGAATTGTCGCAGAATGTGCTTTAACTTGTCAGTACCCTGAAAAGATATGGCCATACGTTTCGTTGCCATACAATGTATTGAATGGCGGGACTCATTTCAGGATTGTGAATTCCTGAATGTGTAAGATGGGAATAGAATCGCTGGTAATCGACTCTAACCATCTCCGCCTAAATATTACCATTCATCCCGGACGATCAGTTAGAGCCTAAATTGATTGGATCGGAAATATACCGTATACGCACCATATTCTCTAAATTTTGAGAAAGATGTTCTTCTCCGGCTTTCTCGAAAGGAATCCTCGAAATCACAAGAATTCTGACTAAATTAAATTGATCCCAGTCAATGCCAATCTTGGAGTCTGCTGTGCTCGTCGTAAAACTAAAGCTTTGACCTGGTGGCAGGGATTTAGCTATGAAATTCGGCTCATGATGATCAAACGAATCAATGCTAACCTCCTCGTGAGAATCGTCAACTAGTTCGCCTAATTCATTCAAATACCTGATTGAAACAAGACGATTTAAATCCTCGGGTAGAGTAAATGAATACTCAACATCTTCAGTCATATTTTCAATCCTGAAAGTGAATTCAGAAGGGATTTCATTCTCACCAGCACCTCCAATGGACAAATAGGCAACCAAATCGGCTTCGGGAGCACTTTCCCAGACAACCAGCTCCGCAGCAATTGCCGAACTAGTAAAGTTGGAAATTCCTGTGAATGTGATAACCATTAAACTAAACAGTAATTGATTAACCCAGCTTTTTTTCATTACTTTTCTCCCGATAAAACGCCTGTTAAGTCTAACTAATACAACTACGGGCAACTTGATAACTCCGAATCTATCAAACTGATATATGACGCAACCGCTGCTTGCTGAGCATTGATAAATGGAGTATCTGGGGTATGGTCAAGGGCTCCCCATACTTGGTCCTCTTTCGCACTAAGTACGCTTAGCTCAAAAGTGTACTCATATTTAGACGTAAGGGCCGAGTAGGCCTGCGAAGGGTATTAACAAGTTAAATGCCCAAACCGAAAACTAGTCCATTTGACTACCACTATATCGCCACTACCCTCCCCCAAGACACGCGACACGCAGCCTCCATGAGAGAAGAATTCTCCGAATAACATAGAAAACCAGTGTCGACGGCTTAATGCTGATGAAGATATTGAGTGATTTTCAGGCGGGAATCAATGGTGTTTGTACAATTTTGCAGAATTCGTGGCAAGATTATCACTTGAGGCGAGTTAATTTGTCAGTACCGGGATGATGGCTTCGAATCATCGCGTCCTTTTCTTTGCAAAGCTCGGAGAAAGCGCTCCTAATCACATTCGAAGTAGCTTTCGGTTATCGATTCTCAAGAAACCGTCGCGCACTATCTAAATCGCATTCTTCAATTGCGAATACCATATTGGGGCGATACACCAATTCAACATCACCAGTTATGGGCGCGGAGAGGAACTCCGGATCTGAAAGTTCAAATTCGTAAGCGATACTTGTACCATTTGTGTTAAGCGTCAAACGTTCCACTAGATGTTTCTGGGTGCCAGAGAGTAAACCCCAACCATTCCCCATCGTATTGGCCGAAAAATGCGTCGTGTCTATGACCAGCGTCTCTCCCTCCCATTTCCCAATGGAATGACCTTGGTTGGAAATTGAGGCACCATCGTGTGTTAATACATTCAAATGAATAGTGCGTTCTGCTCCTTCGAAGTCACTTCGAATAACAATCAAGTTTCCAGCTATTTCAATTTGTTTAACATCGGGCTTGATCATGGACATGGGTGCAGCATTACGTATGCAATTGATGGCCGGATTCATCGTCCGCTCATCAAATCTACCGACAGCTTCAGCACCAACGTCAGTTAATGCCTCCCTTTTCGGCGTCTCCATGAAATGCGGAATGAGGGACAATGGAAGAACCGTTAGCCAAGTTCCGTGTAACGTATCGGACCTTACTTGCTGCGAACTATCTACTTCTGATATCAAGCGGAATGCGTCCCGTTCGTTGAATAAGGTCTCACCACCCTGTTCGATGTTTCTCGGGAAGATGCTCTTAATACTTGTGTTTCTAGAGGGATTTCCGCTGACGATAAGTTGATCACCTACTTGCAACTTATCTCGAGACCACCCCATGCGGCGCAGTCCGGCCGGGGGAGCACCCTCAATCTCCCAATTGATTGTTTGACCCGAGCCTGTAACCTGATCAATATAAATGTATACATGAGGGTTGGCCCACTTAACTTGAGTCACTGCGCCTTCTACGGTAACTTCTTGGGTTTTATCAAATCTCGCAGAGCTATGGTGTGCGTACACCATAGGAAGTGGGCTGTTTAATACCAGTGCCACACAGAATAAGCTAACCGTTAGTCTCATATAATCCTCTGCGCTGAAGTGAGCGATCTTGCACTTTTATTAGCTTCCGATTTTCCAATCACCGCTATCTAAAAACTCCGATAGACTAGTTGAATAAGCAATAGACAATATATAAACGTTAGTGAGCGTAAAATGTTACCGCAATTCTGACACTTTATCAGAAAAGTACAAACTTGAGATTATGAACTATCCCAAATAAATTCAGCTATTACCCATCAAATTAGGATATGACGAGCCTTCTCCCAAGACCCAAACCCACGCGGCCTCCATGACAGAAGAATTCTCCGAATAACATAGAAGGCCAGTGCCGACGGCTGAATGCTGTGGGATATGGATGGAAATCGGTGGTGTTTGTACATCCTTGTTTTAGTCATGGCGCGAATTGTCGCAGAATGAGGTTTAACTTGTCAGTATCTGGGATTGTCAATTAACCAGTCAGAATCGCCTCTCTCCCTTCGCGCAAATTATGTCAAAAATATGGCAATATCACTCTTAGCGTTGACTGTATGAAAAATCAAGAATAGCCTTCGCTAAACTATTAGCGTTGTCGACAGGGTCCTATGGCAAGCTTGCAAAGCGGAGACAGCATGACCAAACTTAATCACGGTTTTCATGCTGCCAGCATTTTTGTAATCTGTATCATTATTGCCACATTGGTTTCTTGCAGCGCTAGCGACAGTGTCCCGAGCCGAGGTTTGAAAAGTGCACAATACAGTCAACCCACTATAGTTTTTCCAGAATGTTCCGTAGCAACAAATAGTCCGTCGTTGAGCGCATATTGCCTATTCAATTCAGCGGTTCTATTACAACAAGAGGGATATTCGAAACAGGCAAAACAGGAATTTATTGAAGTTTTGTCTATAGATAATACGCGCCCGGAAGTTTATCTATACCTTGGAGATATTTACTTTGGAGAGAATGACCTAAACCAAGCAGAACAAATGTACCTCGCTGCAGTTGCACTCGACCCCGAAAATCCCGTCCCTTTCAGAAACCTCGGTGTTATTTATGATAATACTGGCGAATTTGAAAAGGCAATCGATTTCTATCTCGAGTCCATCAAACTTAGCCCACAAAACTCACAATCTCACTACAACTTGGGACTCGTATATTCACGAATTCCAAACCAGTTAGAGAAGGCAATAGCGGAGTTAAAAAAATCAACTGAGCTAGACCCTTCAATATCCAAAGTGCATTACGATCTAGGTCAACTGTACGAATATTTGAATCAGTCGGCTCTTGCAATTGAGTCTTACCAGAGGGCGCTGGATTTAGGTTATTTGGAAGCGGCTGAAAAGCTGCAATGATGTGAGTAACTGACCCTATTAAATTGAGCTAATCGTTACGAGGGCCGAGCATGAATAAATGTAAAATATTTATAAGATCGTTGCTCCTGGTTTTATGCATTTCACTAGTCGCCGGTTGCACCTTAGCCAAAAATGAAGAGTCTGCAGATCATCCGGCAGACAAAATAGTAATTAGTACACTTGAAGCTATTGGCGCACGAGGTGGCTCAATTACAATAAAAGTTGCAGATTCGGAAATGTACTCAGCCACTTATGGCATAGGATATGATTTGCACAAACCTGTAACTCTAGCAAGCTTGTCAAAACCTGTTACCTCATACATCTTGTTACAAATGGAAATCGATGGCCTAATAAATGTAAACAGTCCGATTGGTTCTTATGTGCCAGAGATAAGTGAATTACAGAATGGCAGCAGGATTATCGACAAAACGCTATTCGATTTCATGACGCACAATACAGGCATTGTCTCCCTGCCGCTCGACTCCTCTGGGGACTGGAAGAAAAATTTGGAAGCAGCTTTAAGTGATAATCCTACTCAAGGCCGTGTTTACTCAAATGAAAATTACGCGCTTTTAACTCGAGTAGTGATTAATACTTTGGGTAGTTATGAAGATGCTTTACGAAAATACATAAACGTAGGCGGCATTACTACATTTAGAGTTGGCTCAAAGTTCAGTAGACCATCTTACGCGGGAGTCGGCGGGTTAGAATCAACGACTGCAGATTACTATAAATTCATGGAAAGGTCCGCGCCACTATCAGAAGTCCAATCAGATGGGTTTGGTATTTCTTGGTTTCATGGCGAAGCAGGATTTGTGTGGCATCAAGGAATGATCGCCGGCGGCGGGAGAGATCAGCATGCTTTGGCATTATGGGGAGCGACATCGGCTAGTGGTGCAGTCGTGTCTATCGTGTTTCAAGCAGATGCGTTCGACACAGACGCTCTATTGATTGAGCAATTATTACGGTTGTTCTAATAACTGCAAGCGTCACGACAGTATTGACAAATTAACTCTCAATATCGACAAAACGCTGCAAAGCCACATCTATATCGCCACCGCCTCCCCCCAAGACACCACGCACGCCCTGCCCTACATGATTGCAGGCATTCTCCAAATATCATAGAAACCAGTGTCGCCGGCTTGATGCTGGGGATAATGGTGGAATGTCCGTTGAACGGACATTGTTGGAAGGATACTGTCTTCGAATAGGTTACTCAGGAATCGGTGGTGCTTATACATTTTTGTATCGTATCAGCAAGCGAATTGGCGCAGAATGGCCTTTAACTTATCAGTACTCTAGTTAGTTTCGCGCTTAAATGTAAAGGTACTTCCTCGCTGGTTGACCACTAGTTCGGTCACTTTATCTCCTTCGTCCTTAATGAACTCATAACGAATAAAAGGCATATTTGTGAAAAATGTCGTATTTGATGCTGGATAAAAGGAAAGACTGTTTGTATCGCCCTTTAGATGCATAGCCAGCTGTTCGCCTTCAATAGAAATTACAAATTCATCACCGTTTGGAAGTACGTATTCTCCAACATAGTCATCAAGAATGGAGACCGGCAAGTTTATCTCGACTCGCTCTGATTGCAGCATGACATCATCTTCAAACATCAGGAATTCAACACTTTTAGCGATGACCTCCGCGTCACCCCCTCCACTCCTGCCATTTACATTTGAAAGTACAATTATTGAAAGGTTATCGTTGGGATAATAGGATACCGAAGCAGCAGCACCAAATAGAGCACCTACATGAAAAACTCGAAGTCTCGCGTTCTCCTCTTGTATCTGCAAGCCAAGCGCATAACCCCCTTTGAATGGCGTAGTCATTTTATCGACATACGGCTGAGTGAGTATTGAATTATTAAAAAGAGAATTAATCCAAGTTAGCAAATCTTTAGTTGTCGAAATCATACCTCCTGCCGAATATGGCCCTAATATCTCCGAATCTAATACAGGCTCCATAACAAGAGCTCCATCTCTTAACACATAGCCATTAACGAGCGTATCAGGAATTGAAGACACAAATCCCGTCTGTTGTAACTGCAAGGGCTCCAAAATATTCTTGGATACGAATTCTGAGTAGCTAAGGCCGCTCACAGACTCAATGACCTCGCCCAGTAGATGATAACCAGCATTGTTATACCGAGGAATTTCGCCAGGGTTTGACTCAAGCTCAATCTCTGCCAACTGATCTTCACTTAGTTCGAGCAATTTGTCTCCGTCGGAGTTAAACGCCTCATTTGGGATTCCATCCGAAATTCCGGAGGTATGGGTTAAAAGATGAAAGATGGAGACTTGTTTTAGATTTTGGGGAAGATTTAAGACATAGTCGGTTACTGAATCTTCAATGCTTAATCTACCTCGTTCTTCTAAAAGAAGAATTGCTGCGGCTGTAAATTGCTTTGAGATTGAAGCTATGCGAAAGATTGAAGATTCGGATACTTCCTCTTTCTCTTCAATATTAGATAAACCAAAGAATTCGGAATAGATAGGCTCACCTTCTTTGGCGATAAGCACACTTCCCATAAAGTCATTGGGCACAAAATGTTCGATCTCTGCCTGGATGCGAGAAAAGTCTTGGGCGTGAGATTGAATTGATACTATTAGCCCAAAAAAGAGATATTTTAAATTAGTCATTTTTCAGATCTAAGTCTGGTCAACGTGAAAGTTAAGGTTCAAAAGAGCATGAATGTTGGACGATATTTTAGCAACTAAGTTCAATTTCCAAACAATCTAGCGAGCATTGAAAGATTAACGCCCCAAATCAACAAGATTCTCCCACAATCTGCATCCATCTAGCCACCACCTTCCCCAAGACTCCACCCACGCTGCCCCCATGATAGAAGAATTCTCCGAATAACATAGAATCCAGTGTCTGCGGCTTGATGCTTTTGGATCACGACGATTGAATGATTCCTGCTGAAAGCCGGTGACGCTTGTACATTTTTGGTGTATTCATAACAAGATTCTGGCAGAGATAAGAGGGGACGCTATATACTAGACCCGTCCAGCCTTCTTCAATGGGTCACGGTGTAACGCGCTATGAAATATCTACTACATTTTCTAACCAGCATATTGATCTTAACAACGCTTGCGGTAAATGGCGCGAAGGCACAGCTATCTTTGTTGGATGAATATATCCTCGGCGAGATGGCCAGAGAAAATATTCCGGGTCTGTCAGTTGCGGTAATCTCGGGAGCGGAAATTAATCTACGCAGCTATGGAGTCAGGAAAGCAGCTAGCGTGGATTTGGTCGACAACGAGACGATCTTCGAAGCTGCCTCGCTGAGCAAACCGGTGTTTGCCTTGTTAGTGCTTGAATTGGCCGAACGCGGAGTGATTGATCTCGATAGACCGATCCATGAATATGTGGATGAATCCAGCTCTTTTGGTCCTGCCTTTTTCGAAAACGATAACTACCTGTTGATTACTCCTCGCATGGTGCTCAGCCATACTTCGGGGCTGCCCAATGGAACGCGCACACCTGGCAGAATTCACTTCGAGCCAGGAAGCGAGTTCGCATACTCCGGTACGGGGTATAGATATCTGTGGGCAGCCGTCGAATATACTACCCAGCAATCACTCACTGAGCTATTGGATGAGATAATTTTTGGTCCGCTTGATATGCACAGTTCGAGCTTTTTGTGGCGATCTGACTTTGATGATAATGTAGCTTGGGCACACAACACTGAAGGTGAGGTTGTGCGTGAAATTCTGCATCTGGAAGCAGAGTTCCCGGAAGGTGGACTACTTACCAACGTTAGTGATTTTTCAAAATTTCTGAATCACATTATCACGCGCTATCACGCTGCTGACCCGCTGCTAAGAAATATGGTTGCAGCGAAGATTACAGCCGTGGATCACGGGGATTCAGGTCAGATGCTATGGGGCCTGGGCTGGGGTATTGAGCGCGCCGGAATGGGTGAACGAATCTGGCACACAGGCAGCAATGGTCCGTTCAAGAGCTTTGCCCTAGTGGATCCACAAAGAGCGTCTGCGCTATTATTCTTTGCCAATGGGGAGAATGGCTTGGAGATTATCCCGGGCCTGCTGGATAAAACACTTGGTGCGACTGAGCTGAGCGAGTTCTATCAGAAAACCATCCGCGACTCACTACGCCATTAATCCGCAATTAGTTAACTAGGAGTTTATTGGGTATTGAAAAGTTAACTTCACAAATTGAGAAATATCCCTTTATGGGAAATTTATATCGCAATCACCCGCCCCCAAGACACCACCTTCGCACCCACCATGATAGAAGAATTCTCCGAATAACATAGAAGGCCAGTGTCGACGGCTTAATGCTTTGGGATAATGGTGTAATGTCCGTTGAACGGACATTGCTGGAAGGATAATGGCTTCGAACCAGGAAGTCAGGAATCGGTGATGCTTGAGGGTTTTTGGCTTGACCGTTGAGCGATTTGTCGTAGAACTGCGAATAACTTGTCAGTACCTTCAGAACTTACTCATACCGCAGTGTTTCTACAGGATTAACGCGAGCAATTTTTAGCGCCTGCAAAACCACTGTTGCAAGCGAGAGGCATGACACGATGCCAATCGCAGCAATGAAAGGAAGTAAACCTAACTCAGCTTTGTAGGCAAAACTCTCCATCCAATTTCGCGCTACATAGAGGCTCAGAATTGATGCTGGAACAGCCGCGATGATAAGACGGATCAAAAGGCTCTCCGAGAACATGGCGATAATATTTGAATCCGAGGCGCCCATAACCTTGCGAATGCCTATCTCTTTTGTGCGTTGTTCTGTGATGTATGTTGCCAGGCCAAACAGACCCACTAAGGAAATAAGTACGCAGATTGTGGCGAAAATCGCAGCTAGCTTTGTCACGTTGAACTCTTTTTCATATAGCTGATTAAGACTGTCATCAAGAAAAAACGGGGTATAGATTAAATCGGGATCGAATTGTTTTAGTACCTCACCAATTAAATCCAAGCTTGCACCTACATCAGCGTCACTAATATTTACAATTAGGATACTAGCGAACATTGGGCGAGATCTCAAAAGCATGGGGCTGATAGGGAAATGTAGCGGGGCATAGTGAAAATCTCTGACAACACCGATGACAGTTCCAGCGATTCCACTGCTATCTGCGCGGGAGAATTCCTTTCCAATTGGTTCGTCCCAGTTCATTAGTGCGACCATCGATTCATTAACAATGAGCGGCGGCAGTTCCCTACCCTGCTCTTGAAGAAAATCCCGTCCTGCTATTAATTCGATTCCCATTGTGGAAATAAAATTCGAGCCCACTACAACAGAGGCATAGAACACCTCACCCTTATCACCCTCGTTAGTATCAACATTGCCGCGGATCAACGCAGCGCTATTCCCACCAGGCATTTCCTGAGACGATGTAACATTGAGAATATCGACATGGTTTGAAAGTTCATTCCTTATCGCTGGAATTTGGCTGATGATGTCTGTACCTTGCAAGCGAATCGCCACCCTGTTCTCTTTCTCGAAACCTAGGGGCTTATTCGTTACGTACTGCAATTGCTTTGTAATCAGCAGCGTGCAGCAAATGACGCCTATCGCAATCATCAGTTGCAACAGCACCAAATAGTGCCGCAGTTTGTGTCCCGATCTCCAAGACCCTTTCGAATCACCAAGCAGTCGCAGCGGGAGACCCGAGCTTAGATAGAACGCAGGATAAATTCCCGATACTAAGCCAATGGCGCCGCCGGCTATCAATATGCTCATTACAAATAGTGGATTCGCGGCATTGATCAATGCTTCTTCTTTCGAGATGAGGGAATCAGTGATTCCCAGTTCTACCATGCAAACCGCAAATAGAATTCCGGCACCCAGCGCAGCCATGGCAAATGCGAGTGACTCGCCCAATAGTTGTGTTACAAGCTGACTCCTGTTTGCACCCAGTATCTTGCGCATGCCTATATCTTTATTGCGTTTGGTGGCTCTTGCGGTCGCCAAATTCATGTGATTTATGGAAGCCGCCAACATGATAAATAATCCTATTGCAGCCAAGCTGTAGAGATAAAAAATATTTCCGCCGGGCAGGTCATTGAGTAAGTTTTTGCCCAGGTGAATGGAAGCCAATGGCTGTAGTCCTAACTCGAAAGGATTTGCCGCAATGGGAAAATTTTCGCCAAAGTGATCCTGGTAGAAACGCTCGGATATCTGGCTAATTGAAGATGGATCGAAGCCTTCTTCAACTTTGAAATATGTGTACGTGAGATGAGATATTAAATCGAGTATTGCTCCTCTGGCGCCGGATAATCGCGGCATCATCTTTTCTCTAACACTGAAAGGGAGCAAGGCATCGTATTTGAAGTGCGTGTTGTCCGGCAGATCTGCGAAAACGAGTGTTACTTCATAATTGAAATTGTTGCTGATCAGAATCCGCCCAATAGGGTCTTCGCTTCCAAAATAACTTTCTGCAATAGATTGACTAATTGCAATCGAGGACGGATTTGTGAGCGCGCTCTCAGTGTCGCCATAAATGACATCATGCGAGAAAATATCAAACACGTTTTGATCGGCGAGCCAAATATTCAGCTCTTGGCTGTTTTCTTCATAACGAAGTGTCGGCTCCAGCGCAGGAGTGAAACGAACGTATTCGCCAAGCTGGGGGTAGTCATTGGCAAGGAGGGGGCCAAAACCTCCTCCTATCGTCGCGAGTCCACCGCCCCCATTGAATTCTGAATAGTGTAGTCTGTATATTTGTTCATGATTCACATTGTGTTGATCGTAAGTCAGCTCGCTGTATAAATAGAGCGAAATTACGAAAATGCTGGCAAAGCCCACGGAAAGACTAAAGATACAAATCAATCCGTAAAACTTCTCTCTTACCAGTTTACGTAGAGCTGTTAATACATATAATCTAAACATAATGTACTTTCTATCTATTCGAAATTAGTAGCGAATGCCAATAGTGCCTATTTCTTAACATTTTCCCATTATTCATAGCGCAATGACTCAACCGGATTCTGCCGAATCTTTTGTGCTGTCTGTATCGTGGTTATGACGATAACAATGAAGATTCCGACACAGGAAGAAATCAGGAACACTCCAGGATCAACGCTGATCCGGTAAACAGCAGAAAATTGCTCCTGCCATGCGCTAAATATAAGCGAGGCGATAAAGCAGCCACTTAATGCGGCTATGGAAATGTTTAAAAGCAAGCCTTTAAGCATCAATATCAGCAGCTGCATAGAATTAGCCCCAAGTACTTTTCGGATGCCAAGCTCCTTGGTGTGCTGAGCCGACTTGAAGGCCACAAGGCCCAATATTCCAGCGAGAGACAACACAAGGCTTATCACGGCAAATATGCTCATCAGTATCGCCTGATTGGATTGAGCCTCGTGCAATACTGCGAAATCATCTTCCACAAAATTGAAAAGAAACGGATGCTCAGGATCAAAATCCTCTACGCTTTGCTGTATAAACGCGATGGTCTCAGCCAGATTATCTGATTGAACCGATACAACCAAGAAGCGATGGAAACCAGGCAAGTCTCTCCCCGCATTTATAATGACCTGCTGTTGGTCCAAGGTATTAATCGCCATTGGTTCTATCGGCTGATCGAATCCGAGAAAATTATAGTCCTTCGCAACCCCCACAACTTCGCTCAAGCCATAAGCTCCTGGCGTATACAATATCTTGCCAATCGGCTTATCCCAGCCCATAGCTCGGACAAAAGCCTCATTTACAATTACAGCATTGGGAGATTGAATAAGTCCTTTCACACTCAAATCGCGGCCTTGAATTATCTCAATGTCAAAGGTTTCGATGTATTCCGAATCTCCGTAAATACGATAAAAGGCCAATTGCGAGCGTTCTCCTTCATTCGACTCGACGGATCCAGTACCAATACTGCCAAAGCGAAATGGCGGCGTATTGGTAATGGCTGTGGATTTAGTACCTGCGTGTGAACGCAACAGATTCTCAAGTACCGGAATACGCGCCACATTTTCATTGCCGTGTATTCGAACCAGGATTTTGTTCTCTTTGTCAAAACCCAGCGGCGCATTTTGAATAGACTGAATTTGCTGGATCATTAAAATTGCACATGAACCTACAACAATCGAGACTGTAAACTGGAGAAACACCAACGCTTCCTTAAACCATAAGGCGGAAGTACTGGATCTAAAACCGCCCTTGATGATGTCCAGCAAGCGAATCGAGCTAAGGTAAAAAGCCGGGTACAAACCGGACATCGAACCGATTATCAAAATCATACCCACGATGACTGCGAAAAACAGCGGATTAAACAGGTCGCCTAAGGAAATGCTGCTATCTAGAAAACCAGCAATAGGAATCAGCGATTGCACGGGAGAAACCAGGCTCAAACCCACTAACAATGCTATTAACGTAATTACAAACGATTCAAACATAAATTGCTTAGCTATTTGTGACCGATCGGCTCCCACAACCTTTCTTAGTCCTATTTCGTTGGCTCGCTTACTAAACTTTGATACTGCTAAATTGGTAAAATTGAGAAATGAGATAATAAGAATAAAAAGTCCCAGCGACGCATAGGTGGTTAGTCTAAAGCGATTTAGCCGCGCACCGCTACCGTCAGTTATTGACGCCAAATGCAGGGAAGAAAGCGGCTCGAGAAACCAACTAAAATTGCTCTCGCTATATGAAAGCCTTTCTGAATAAGTCCCCAGCATTTCTTTAAAATCTTCGTTGAAAGTAGTGGTGCTATATCCTTCTCGCAATAGAAAATAAGTAAAACCCCGCGGCATCACCATTCGAAGGGTCAATGCCTGACTATCTAGCGAGCCAATTTCAGGCAGCACGAGGCTATTTCTAGACATGATGGCAGAGTATGTCAGTGTGGAAGTTTCTTTTAGATCTTCAAATACCAGTGTTACCTTGAAATCTATACCGAAATCGTTGCTTAGGATTTCTCCAATTGGGTTTCTCTCTCCGAAATAATCTTCGGCCATCGATTTGCTTATTGCGATCGTTCTTGGCTCTACCAATGCTGTAGCAGGATCTCCCGCTACGATTTCATGATTAAAAAACTCGAAAATGTTTTCGTCTGCGAAAACCACATCGTCCCAGTAGAGTGACGCATTATCATGTATCAGCGGGGAGGGAGAGGGACTTACTGTTTCAATTCTCACATAATCCTGAATTCCAATATAATTATCCGCCATCATAGGAGCTAAGACGTCACTCGTCCGAGCATCTCTATTAAGCACAGATGGGTTCACTCTAAAGTCTTGGAGGGCCAGGCGATAAATACGCTCATAATTGTCGTAATGGCGATCGTAACTTAGCTCGCTTAAAGCATAGATTCCAAGAATAGCGAAGGATGCAATACCAATAGCCAAACTCAAAATCGCGATGAGCGAATAAAGCCGGTCTCTGAATAAAACCCTAAAACAAATTTTCAGATAGCTAGCCAGCATAAGGAACCCTACATCGACAGCTGATTGCTGTTGGAACCTTTGGTGGTTTTATATAAAGGCTTAATGTTCCCATGCCATCTTGATCCTAATAGATTTATTGCTGTTAACTTGAGCCATACGCTTTCTTGCCTATCGTTTATCTTCGATGTATACCACTCTTAATCTTTGCTAATACACTCATTTACTGAGTTAGTTGAATCCGCTCCATATCTTCCATCTGGCTGTAACTTGAAGTAATGACCTTATCGCCCTGCTGCAGGCCTTCGCGAACTTCCACATAACGATTATTGCGCCGGCCTACTCGTATATCTCTTCGAATGGCATATTCACCGGTGACATCCACCACGAACACCCAGTTACCACCGGTATCTTGAATAAAGCCACCGAGTGGGAGCAGTAGTGACTCAACCGGATTGCCCAGAACCAATTCCATTTGCAGGGTCTGACCACGACGAACATTGGCTGGCGCCGAACCGAGAAACACTAAATCCACTTCAAATGTGCCTTCCGTAATTTCGGGATAGACCTTGATGACTCTGGCCTTATATTCATTACTGGAGAGTGTGAAAGTCGCTTCCTGCTCCGCAGCGACTCGAGAGACATAATACTCATCAATTTGAGCAACCACCTTGTATTCATCGATGACGTCTATTTGGCCCAGGCGCTGACCTGCTTGCTTGCTCTCGCCTATATCAACCGGCAAAGACGTCAGTTGTCCTGAAATGGGGGCGCGCACAAGCAAACTCTCGAAACTACTTTGAGAAACTTCAAGATTCTCCAGAAGTTTCTCATTCTGAGTTTTAATCTGACTCAGCCTTTCTTCCCGAATGCGATCTTCCAGCACTTGTCTAGCCAAGAGATTGGCAAGAACTGCCTTTTGATAGGCAAGATCATCAACGAGCGATTCATATTCCTCTTCTGAGACCAGTTTGTCTGAGACTAGTTTCTCAGCTCGGCGCTTCTGCCGCTGCAATGTTGTGATGTTGTATTTTGTATCAATCAAATTTCGCTTCGTGTTTAGTTCTGCTTTTTCAAAGCCATCGGTGATATTACTCAGGTTGTTTAACTGCTCAGTTATTCGCGTATCATTCTGTGCCGCATTCAATCGCAAGCTCGTGTTACTCAGTTGCAGTAAGGCTTGTCCAGCCTCCACAAAACTGCCCTCCTCGACAAACACTTCTTCAACGGCGCCACCATTCACCGCGTCGAGGAACACGCTGTTAAGCGGCTGTATCGTGCCACGGATAGGGATAAGGTCTTCGAACGCACCGAACTCAACATTGGACACAATGATTTGTTCTTCGGGCACTCTATAGGTTCTAATCGAAGCATCCGCCAACAAACCATAGACAAACCAGATGCCAATTCCAGCGACGACTACAATTAGTCCCCACTGCCAAACAGCGAGCTTCTTTTTTTCTATTGCCTTATCCATAGCCATTATTTATAAATATCACCTCATTGCAGATTACAATCACGCTAGATTATGCAAAAGCGGTCCTTTCCAGATTGTCAGTTTCACTGATAACCTTGCCATCTAACATTCGTACAATACGTTTCCCCACAGCCGCGTCTTCTGCCGAGTGAGTCACCATGACGATGGTAGTTCCCTCGTCATTCAATCCCGAGAGGATTTTCATCACCTCTTCGCCGTGCTCACTGTCCAGATTACCCGTTGGCTCATCCGCCAGAATAAGGTTCGGTTGATTAACGATCGCTCTGGCAACCGCGACTCGTTGCTGTTGTCCTCCAGAGAGTTGTTGCGGGAAATGCTTGGCGCGGTGACCCATATCCATTTTCGCCAGCACCGCTTCCACCTTACTTTTACGCTCACTCGCCGCCGTCTTGGTATAGATCAAGGGCAGTTCAACATTTTCGTAAACCGTGAGCTCATCAATTAGATTAAAACTCTGAAACACAAAACCGATATTCTCTTTTCTCAACTGAGCCCGCTGCCGTTCAGAATAGCCAGATACCTCTTCATCCAGAAACCAGTATTTCCCACCATCCGGATTATCGATAAGCCCAAGAATATGTAGCAGCGTGGACTTGCCGCATCCCGACGGACCCATGATGGAAGTGAACTCA
>JABMOK010000056.1 GCA_013204155.1 Pseudohongiella sp.
AGAGGAATGAGTAAATGAAGTGAATCGCTATCACTTTACTAGACACCTTTCAGTCATACAAAATGGCTATAAGAGAGGTGGATATGAGCAACAATCGATACACAGAAGAATTTAGAATAGAAGCGGTCAAGCAAGTAGCTGATCGAGGCCACAGTGTCGCAGAAGTAGCGAGTCGTCTTAGCATCACAACGCACAGTCTTTACGCTTGGAAAAAGAAATACGGACCTGATTCTGCTAAACACCAAGTGCTAGCCGCAGAACAGGCCGAGATTCGCCAGCTTAAGAAGGAGTTAAAACGCGTCACCGAAGAGCGCGATATCCTAAAAAAAGCCGCGGCGTACTTTGCCAGCCAGTCCGAGTAAGGTACGCCTTTATTAGGTCTCACAATAAGGCATGGCCTGTTCGCTGGCTCTGTAACTTGTTAGACCTGCATCCCAGCGGCTATTACGCCTGGATAAAACAACCGCAGTCTAGACGAGCTTCTGCGAATGTACGGCTCACAGGCCTGATTAAGCAATTCTGGCTGGAGAGCGGTGCGGTTTATGGTTACAGGAAGATCTACAGTGATTTGCGAGAGTACGGTGAACATTGCGGAGAGCCTCTGGTCTATCGGTTAATGCGAGCAGCTGGGCTTCGGGCACAGATTGGTTATCGGCGCCCTCGGCATCGAAGTGGACAAGCCCATGTTGTAGTCCCGAATCGGTTACAACGGCAATTTAATCCGGCTACGCCAGATGCGGTATGGGTGACGGATATCACTTACATTCGCACGCACGAAGGCTGGTTATATCTTGCTGTCGTGTTGGATCTGTGTAGTGGTCAACTAATTCCGGACAGTAAGTTAGTTAGATTTTCAGCCTTCGCTGGTGGCACACCATTGTTGAACTGATGGGGTCGGCGCCAGTTGTAATAATCCATCAAGTAATGGCCGATATCTTTCGCTGCCTCAGGTCTCGAGATATAGCCGAACGCAGGTATCCATTCGGTTTTTAAACTGCGGAACACTCGCTCCATCGGAGCGTTATCCCAACAGTTGCCACGTCGACTCATGCTCTGTTTCATTCGATAGCGCCACAGCCGCTGCCGGAAAAATCGGCTGGAGTATTGACAGCCTTGGTCTGAATGGAACAGCACTCCCTGAGGCTGTCCACGTTGCCCATAAGCCATGTCCAAGGCTTTAGCCGCCAACTCTGCATCCGGGCTAGTAGAGAGCGACCAGCCAATGACACGGCGTCGATACAGATCAATCACAACCGCTAAATAATGCCAGCGACTATCAGCCCAGATATACGTGATATCACCACACCAGACTTTGTTGGGAGCATCAACATCAAACTCCCGATCAAGATGGTTGGGAATATCAACTCGCTCAGCCTGTGCGAGCTTGTACGCATGAGAACTTGGCTGCTTGGATATAAGCGATGCCTCGCGCATCAGAGCGCGCACCTTGAACCGCCCGATTTTGACGTCCAGTTGTTCTCGCATCATCTCAACTAGCGTTCTGCTGCCAGCCGCATTACGGCTCATGCGGAACAGCTGTTTGACTTTACTGCGAAGAGCCAGCCGTTCGACGTCCACTTTCCGACAACGTTTTCGGTAGTCGTAATAACTGCTGGTTGGCACATCGAAGGCTTCACAAACAAACCTTACCGGTTCAAGCTCTCTTAACTTATCGATCAGCGCGTATGTTCCATCTGTTCCGCCATCAAGAGAGCTGTAGCCTTTTTTAAAATCACCTTCTCTCGCTCCAATCGATCAATTCTGGCCTCTAGCTCCTTGATTCGTTGCTGCTCCGATGTCAGCGCTTTGCTCTTCGGCGTGATGCCCGCGCTCTCTTGTTTGAGCTGCCGAACCCAACGTCCTAGGAGCACATCACTCACCCCTAGGGAGCGACTAGCCTCAGCCGCTGAATACCCTTGCTGGGTAACAAGTTGAGCCGCTTCCAATTTGAATTCTGCTGTAAATGATCGCCGTTTCTTCGTCATTGAACACCTCTTCGAGGGTGGTAATATTACCACCTTAAATGGTGTCCGGTTTTATTAGACCACTACACTGTTTTCAAGAAAAGTAATAGGCTGGTCGATGCAATCTCGGATTACTAAGGAGATCGTATTAAACGCATTGCTAATGGCTGTATGGCGACGAAGCCCAACTACTCAGGTAACCGTGCATTCAGATCAAGGGAGTCAGTATACGAGTCATGACTGGCAGTCTTTTCTTAAAACGCATGGCTTGGAAGGAAGTATGAGTCGGCGAGGGAACTGTCATGATAATGCGGTGGCCGAGAGCTTTTTCCAGTTACTGAAGCGAGAGCGAATTCGCCGGCAAACCTACGCTACAAGAGATGCAGCTAGGAGTGATATTTTTGATTACATTGAAATGTTTTATAACAGCAAACGACGGCACAGTTCCAATAATCAGCTGTCGCCTGTAAAGTATGAAGAGCGTTATCAACAGAGGCTGCTAAGTGTCTAGAGAATTGATAGCGATTCAAATCAGCCGCGCTGACAAAGTGGGGTGTCTCAAGTCTGCTTCTAACGATGGTCAGATTGTTGCTTATGTCGGTAAGTGTCTGCCGGGCAACAGCTCGATCCTTAGCAACGAGTGCCTCTGCAGCCATGCAGGCGTCTAGCGCTTTGGGATACTCGTCGGCAAGGGCATGCATGACGCAGATGTTGTTCATATCGCCTGCCTCTAGGCGTGAAGCATTAACTTCGCCGACTTCGACAATCGCTTTCTCGACGTTCAATGTCTTTAGCGAATCGAATCCGACATAGCCATCAAAAATAGTGAAAGCTTCTTTCGCCGAAGCGCTACCTGAAAGCGCGATAAGTGATGCAGAGATGAGGCTTAGTGTTGTGAGTTTAGAAAATGTCATTTGTAATACTCCAAATAAATTTAAGGTTAGTGTCGTAACGAACTGCCAATCTTTTCTCGTGAGGAACCTTGGCTTTTTAGAGTTGTGCAAATGATAAAGCAATGGACGTGCCAAGCTTTTACCGAAGGTATAGAATTATGATTTTATTAATATTTATGAGAGATTTTTTGGTTCAAGCATAGTAAAAGTGCGGTGGGGCGACCCGAAAAGGAGACCCGCGTCAGGTGCGCGCACTAAATCGATGCGCTGTATGCATAAAAGGGGTCAGACCCCTTATTGTTTCTTTGCAAAAATCCAGCCCGAGGGTAAGCTCCGTCTGCCCACCCGGCTACGAAATTGAAGGACTATATTCGCCGCACGAATGTCTGTAGCGGTCTCCTGAAGCTGGACGCTAAACGAAGACGTTACTTAGGGTGGGTGATTCATGTGGTTCTAGGCTACGAAGAGTCCATCAGCCCCAGCGACCTGCAATATCACTTTATTTAGTCCGCTTAGCCCAACAATTGAAACCACTTCAGAATAGCTAACGGTACTGTAATCAGGAAAACTATCTGCTATTTCTTTTTGGTACTCAGCGGAGAATGCGTCATTTCTTAGATAAACCATAATAAATTGATCGACATCCTCATATTTATAAGTCTCGCTCCCATAATTTATTGTATGACTCAATATTTCCTGACCATTACGCACTATTATTTCATCTAAGTCAGAAACTGTTTGCGCGAACTCTGCAACAATTCCCTCCTCTACGATTAGCGAAATCACGTTCTGCTCGACCGTATCAGAAAGATAACCATGATCCCCTTGATCATTATCTTGGAACATAGTTAGCAAAATTTCTTTGCTCGGCTGCGAAATAACTGGAGCGAGATACTTTGTAAAAAGGGCATGACCGAGAGGGTTCAATTCTAAAATCCCTTCGGGTGTTCTAGCTGAATCTGACCATTCAGGTGCTAACGATCCCTCGTCCCAAAATTCACTGTAATCCCACATTCCAAACGTTAAGAGATAGAGATATTCTTTTAAAATCACCTCTCCCGTAAGTTCAAGGTCTCTTTCTAAGCTTCCACCATATCCCTCTAGATCAAATACGCCATTCTCGACTGCTTCATTCATTGCCTTATAGACTTCGCTTGATTGATCTGATCCATCGAGAGCTTGTAATGACCCCTCTACTGCTCCTTTAATTCCAAGCATGTGTATTGTATGGAGAATATGCTCCATGATTTCAGCAATATCATTTCTACCGGTGGGAGGAACAGGAGATTCGATGTTTCTATACCAAACCATATCGTTACTAACATGGCTGTCGTTGTGCGCATCTAAACCGGTCCACAGCTCCGGTGTACGCAATGGGTTTGATTCGTAGCTGTCTCCACTGCCGTAAAGCGTCCTTTGAACAGTTGGCAAACCTGCGTGGAACGTGCCGCTTTCTCCCTGTAATATTTTTATGACGTTGTCTTGCGCAACTCTGTCTATTCCTTGCCCCTTGGGATCTAAAAGTAACTGTATTACTCGTGCTGTCTTATATACCCAGGCGTCGGGAACAGCGTTGTTACCACTTACTTCTGCGCCTGCGACAATTTTAATTCCGTGAACAGTTAGGGATCTGTCATATAAATCGGTGCCGCTGGAATACTCAGCGAGTTCGCCGCTTTGGTAGTATGGCATTGGGCTAATCTCCAGTTAGTTAAATAAAATTTACTTCCGAGTTTACATTAAACTTATCTCAAATAAATGACGTGGTCCAGCTTTTCTTTGCAACCCAGTTAAGCA
>JABMOK010000057.1 GCA_013204155.1 Pseudohongiella sp.
CCAAGGAAACTTCATGCAAGAAGAACATTTAGCACGCTGGAAACATTCCCATAGCTTCGGACAAGAGCAGAAGCGCTCGGGAGAATTTCGCACCTTCATCGTAATCGCGACCAACTAAAGTTCCAGTTGGATGTTTTAGGTTTACGGAAAATTTAACAGACAGCTCATCAAGTGTTTGGATTTCGGCACTACTCTCTGATCGGAAGATACTGCTTTCACTTCCTGATTCGGAGCTTAAATGCTAACTCACGCTGGCCGTTTCCGAAATATTCCACGCATAATCACCGGCAATATTCTAACAATTGAAGAAAGCAGAGCATAAAAAAAGGGAAGAACCGAAGTTCTTCCCTTTTTGTTCTACTTTAAACTGATTTCGTTCTAGCTGAAATCAGCTCAAGCCATTCGCTGAACTAAGACAGGCTTAGTTATTGGGTGTCCAGTCAACAGATAACCATGCTTGCCGACCCCAAGGAGTTGACAGTCTGGTCTCGAAGCCACCAGTAATAGGTAAGCGTTGAGGCCTTTTGTCGAACAGGTTAGTGACACCCGCGCTAACAGTGAATTCACTATCGAAGAAATCGCTAAAAATGTACGCATACTGCACGTTCACACGCCATTCACCATCAATAGTATTAGGCTGGACCCAGCCATCACCGTAGTTGTCGTACTTGGGACCATCGGTGTCCACGTCAGACCAGTAGTTGGCTGAGAGGGAAGCACTCTGGTTATTCATGAACCAGTTCAGACGCACATTGGTCTTGAAGTCAGGCAGCGGTGGTACGATACCAGAGTCCGCGTTTTGAGCTCCCAGTGCGTCAGTCACACCACCGCCCAGACCCTTATACTCATAGGTCGTGAACACGGTGTTGTTAACCGCGGCTCGGAAGCTGCCCCAGTCATTCGTATCCCAGTCATAGCTGATCTTGGTATCGATCAGATCAATGTATACCGAACTGACGTTGGCTGACTGCAGGAAGATCCGGTCCAGCTCGAAGTTTTGAAAGCGGTCCGCCGGGTTGCCTGTTGATGCGGCTCGGGTGGCATACCAGGCCTCAGCGGCCAGACGGTTTGAGGAGCCAGGTGTCGGATCATAGGCGCTCGCAGAAATACCGGTTGCCGCCAGCATCTTGTCAAACTCGAAACGCACAGTGTCCTGTTCCGAAAGGGTACGAATCCGATCCACGTACTCTACTTCCTGGTAGTCCATGCTCAGTTCGAGCCCGGTCAGGTCACCACTTGGCTGCCAGGTGAAACCGACGTTCGTGATGGTGGATGTTTCCGGCGCCAGGTTGGGATTACCTGATGAACAACGGGTAGAGCCAGTCATCGGCAAGCCGGTGAAGTAGTCGTTACCCGAGAAAGTCTCCGTACAGTTTTCGTTCTTGAAGAAAGGCCGTGCCTGGGTAGGCGTAGGGGCCAGGAAGCTTTCGCCCCAGGAAGCCCGCACGGCCAGGGTAGGCAGAGCCTCCCAGCGCAGGGCAATCTTCGGTGTAGTGGCTTCCAATCCGAAGTCAGTGAATTGCTCGTGGCGTACCGCCAGCTGAGCAATCAAATTTTCCAGAATAGGTACTTCCAGCTCGGCAAATACCGAACGAGTTGCGGAATAGTACTCGGTAGTCGAAGGCAGCACCGCGCCTACGGCAGTGTTGTAGTCATACCCGGCAGCGTCAAGAGGATCAGCAATGTCTCTTTCTGTTACATCACGCCATTGGAATCCGAAGGCGCCCAGTAATGCGCCTGCTGGCAGCCTCATGATTTCGCCATTGAAGGCGAATTCAGCGATATCCAGCCAGTCCCGCGCCGTTTCCTGGTTCTTGTTGTGGAAAAATACCCAGTCCTGCATTTCAGCGGAATTGCTGGTCACACCCTCTACATACAGAGGTGAACGGGGGTCGGCAGAGCCAAACGGGTTGTAGTACTCATCGCCGTTGGGGCCGCCCATGCCGGCCAGTGCAAGTTGCAGCTTCTGCAAATGGATTGAGTGACTGTCCACCGCCGTCTTGTGCTGCGCTTTGGCGTAATAGGCGTAGCCACTCCAGGTGTCCGTCATGTCGAATTCAGTCCGTAAGATAATGCGGTTATTGATATCGTGGGTTTCGTACTTACGGGCACCGGTGGAGCCTTCAATCTGGGAGGGTCGTTTGCTGAAGTCATAAGCTTCGGTCATCAGACGCCAGTTCCAGGGTGATACGTCAAACCCGAATGGGTTGGCCGGGTGGTCGGCACGTACTAATAATACGCGACGGTTATTGGTTGAAGTTGCCGTAGTGGAAGTGGTACGGCCATCAGTAATCCGGTAGGAGTTGTTCATGGACAGGTTAAAGCGTAACCAGTCCGTGGCTTCCCAGCTTACCGAGTTGTATGCCAGAAAGTCAGTATTTTCACGACGATACTGGAACTGTTTGGTGTATTCAAAGCGGCATACTTTGACGTTGTTGGTCAGCTGACCGGACGGAGTATTGAATGCCGCCGTACCGTGAGCTGGACCATCTACCAGGCCACAAGCCGGGTCAATTATATTGCCACCAGAAGAAGATCCATTATGAAAGCCTCCTAGGTTAACGCCCGGATCGGCACCCACGATCTTGCGCCAGGCGCCAGGATTACCGGAAGAGGATGAACCGTTGTCCATCGACCACTCCCGGGGCCGCTCGAACTGCATCAGCGGGGTCGATTTCTTGGCATCAAATGCACCGACGTAGCTAATGCCATTGTCGAATGATTTGCCCCACAGGAAAGAGGCCGTCATGTCTTCCATGGAACGTTCTTCGTCTACCTGGTAGTAGGTACGAGCTCTGAATCCATCAAATTCTTTTAAAGCGAGGATATTCACCACGCCAGCGACCGCGTCAGAACCGTAGGTGGCTGAGCCTCCGTCCAGCACCACTTCCAGACGTTGAATGGCCAGGTCAGGTAGGGCGTTGTTGACGGACTTGTCGATGGTACGCACGCCGTCTACCAGTTGCAGGGTTGAGTTTTCGCCCAGACCACGAAGATTGAAGCTGCCGCCGACGGAGTCCTGACTTCCATCTTGAGTGCCAAGCACGTTGGAAACCACGTTGGTGTTCTGTGTGTAGGTCAGGTCACGGATGTAGTTCGCCATGCTGGGAGCGCCTGATTCAAACAGGTCCTCTGCGGTGATGGTATCTACATTAGAATCCCGGTTAAAGGCCGAATTCCTGATATAGGAACCGGTAACTACTACCTCCTCGATATCATCATCCTGCGCCTGTGCAATTACAGGTAACGCCAGTGATGCTACAAGGCTGGTATGGATTAAATAGCGCAGATGCCCGCGCTTATTAAGTTGTGGCATATTTCTCTCCAGTTTATTTTTATGATTCTGACCAGGTTTATTAAAGCTTTTCAGTAAGTCACCCAATCGGTGTAGCTTCTTATTACTCTAGACTATCAGCCGATACGACTTGGCATATCGATCATCACTTAAACTGCGAAGCAACAACCCCTCGCACTGATACTATACCCACGAAATGTATAGTGCCAACATTTTATTAACTATAGCCTTCTGCCGTTGCTGTAGGCCAACAACTAGCCAATATTGCCATTTGAAATTCCACCGCTGACGCCCAAATGCAAAGCCACTGAACTGGGGGCAGGTTATATACTACTGAGGTGTTCAGAGATTTCTGCCAAGTCATCCGCCGGGTAGGCTAGTCACCCAACTAGCGCTTACATAAAAGCCAGAATTTTGCGCTGAAAATTTATGCAACGATCGCTCGAAATCTGCCACCTCTGTCCTGCCCGCCAATTTTCGCTACAAATTGCTGAATTTAAGGCAGGGAAGTGAAGAACAGGGTATCCCGCCGGAATTAGCTTAAGTTAAAAAAAACATGCTATAAATCAGCCACCAAGGAAACTTCATGCAAGAAGAACATTTAGCACGCTGGAAACATTCCCATAGCTTCGGACAAGAGCAGAAGCGCTCGGGAGAATTTCGCACCTTCATCGTAATCGCGATTACTGCCGCGATGATGATAGTGGAAATCGCCGCGGGTATTGCTTTCGGTTCCATGGCCTTGCTGGCCGATGGTCTGCATATGGGCTCCCATACGGTTGCCCTGGGTATTAACGCCTTCGCCTATGTGTATGCCAGGCGTCATGCCCACAACCAACGTTATAGTTTCGGTACCGGGAAAGTGAATACGCTGGGCGGCTATACCGGCGCCGTACTGCTCGCCATATTTGCGGCACTGATGGCCTGGGAAAGTACGCGGCGCCTGATCGAACCGGTTAGCATTGCGTTTAATCAGGCGATTTTTGTTGCGGTATTGGGCCTGCTCGTTAACGGCGCTTGCGTTTTTATTCTTGGTTTTGATCACGAGCATGATCATGGGCACAGTCATACCGACGCACATAGTCATACCGACGAACATAGTCATACCGACGAACATAGTCATGATCACGATCATGGGCACCACCATGATCACAATCTAAAATCCGCTTATTTGCACGTGATGGCGGATGCCCTCACTTCCCTGCTCGCGATATTTGCGCTGCTGATTGGAAAATACTTTGGCATGGTCTGGATGGACCCCTTGATGGGTATTGTAGGCGCGATATTGGTGGCGCGTTGGTCAATTGGTTTGTTGAAAAGCACCAGCGCCATCTTGTTGGACGAACAAGGCCCCGAAGAAATTCGAAAGCTGATTAGAGAAAGCATCGAACAACAGGCAGACAACAGAATTGTCGATCTGCATCTGTGGACTGTGGGACCGGGAATTTATTCGACAATAATCTCGGTAGTGTCCAGCTCACCGCAAAATGCAGACCATTACCGCTCTCTGTTACCCGGTCACCTGACCCTGCATCATGTCAGTATTGAGGTACATGAATACAAATAAAGTCAATACATTCAAAGTATTACAATATAAACTAAATTTCTTCAACTCGCTTGAATCCAAATTGCTGCGGCCAGGCATCATAGAGTAAACAATCCAGTAATTGAGGTTAACATTATGAACGCAGCTACTCTCATTCCAGCATTAGCCATTATCTTTTCGCTTGGCGTACTACCTCTGAGCATTTTGTATTTCGTCAGCAAGACGAAAGCCAAAAAAATGGATACGCTGATTAAGGTTGTAGAATTGGGTGGCAATGTCGACGCTGAAACATTGAAAATGTTGAGTGATGGCGGTGGCAACCATAAAGCAGATTACAAGAGCGGCTTAATCTGGCTGGCAATCGGCGTGCCCTTAGCGACGGGTATATGGATGGAAAGTGGTATCGAGGAAGCGGTGTTTGGTGCGATACCGATGTTCGTCGGCATCGCCTTTTTGATTGCGGGAAAATATCGACTGCGCGAATCCTCATAAGCCTAAACATGACTTGTGGATCAATTTGAATATTGAGAGCTTATTAATTCAGAAAACCTTGGCGCAGCGTGACAACGCGGCATTTTCATCGCTGGTGAAAATGCATCAAGGAAAAATACGTTCGTTTTTAGTCAGACTCAGTAAGCGGCATGACATTGCGGATGATTTAGCACAGGAAACATTCATTACCGCGTTTCGCAAGCTCGACAGTTTTCACGGCACGGGAAGTTTTTCCGGCTGGTTATTCCGCATAGCCTATAATTGTTTTCTGCAGCATTGTCGCAGCCTGAATCGACGAGCCGAAATAACCGACGAGTATATTGGTCAACGCGAAGTTTTAACCGAGCACTACGACTCAATCTCATCCGAACAGATCGATATGGAACAAGCCATAGCCCAACTCAAACCCGATGAAATCGCCACCATTACCCTGTGTCACAGCTTTGGCCATTCCCATCAGGAAGTAGCCGATATATTGAAGATGCCACTGGGGACTGTAAAATCCAATATCAGTCGCGGTAAAACCCGATTGCGCGAAATACTCAATGTAGAACCAGTAACAAACTCACTGGAGAAAGCTTCGTGAACAACGACTCAGAATTTGATCCTTTGGACAGCCTGCTTGCTCAACCGCCGCTGATTGCAGATCGCGGATTTAGCCAACGCTTGAGTAGAGAGTTCAAAAAGACGACTCCTGTGCGCAGCAAAATCTTTGTACTTAGCGGCATTTTATGGCTGGTTTTGGCGTTTACCCTAGCCTCTCCA
This sequence comes from Pseudohongiella sp., assembly GCA_013204155.1. GTDB lineage: Bacteria > Pseudomonadota > Gammaproteobacteria > Pseudomonadales > Pseudohongiellaceae > UBA9145. The sequence goes on from JABMOK010000057.1 coordinate 6,099, forward strand.
CAGCTGTTGTTTGAGGATCTGAGCAGCTTACTAACAGTGATAAATATAAGTGAGCAATTCGATGTCTTCAGTACCGAATTGATCTCCATAGACTATACGGCTTTGCGTGCCTTCTATCCCAGCGCGCTTGCTTTTGTACTCTCCATTGCTGCTGTATTCAGTATGCTGTTGAGGGATTAAACCTCCCCCATTCCCGCGCTAGTTGGCGGGAATAAGATCCAACTCCTCATACAGTACGGTTTCTATTTTGTCTCGCGAATAGAACGCCGGGGGAGCCTTGTCATTCGCCCACAACTCGAAAACCGTCGGGCGGGGGCCTCATCCTTATGATGTAGGCGCTGAGCATGTAGCGCGCTATCTTCAGGTGGCAGAAAATTGTGCACGAGAAGAGATTTCTTATCAATGATTGAGCTAGCTGTTACTCAGGAGTAGTATGAAACAGAGGATTTTTAACGCGGAATTGATGAAGCTGGTGATTTTCCAACTTCGTCGCAACAGGTGACGGCAAACTCATCCAGTTTGTAAATGGCAGCCAGGCTTTCATTGCCGCAATGCGGCCGAAACCAGAATTTCTCTGTCTCAGGTACAGCTTGTCGTCACTCCAACTATTTGGGGGTGAACGATGCACACGGTTAAACAAATATTAGCGCTCAAGCCAGCTAAGGAAATCTGGTCGATAGCGGAGACCGCAACGGTGTTCGAAGCAATTCAGCAAATGGCAGACCGGCGCGCCGGTGCTTTGCTGGTAATGGAGGGTGCTGCCTTAAAGGGGATAATTTCGGAACGCGACTATGCACGTGAGGTGATTCTCAAAGGGCGTTCCTCAAAAAGCACCCTGGTTGGCGAAATTATGAGCGCTGATGTAATTTCGGTGCCTTCGACGTTTGGCGTCAGCGCTTCCCTGGGGCTAATGACAGAGCATCATATTCGCCACCTGCCAATCGTGGATGACAATGTAGTAGTGGGGGTTTTATCTCTCGGCGACCTGGTCAAGGATATAATCAACCATCAGCAGTCAACGATTGAACAGTTACAGAATTATATCCGGACCTAGTGTAGTGCCGATTGCTCAAGCGTGAAGCCACCCGCTTCGCTCTCGACGAAGCTCAGTTTCTGATTGATGCAGTCGGGCTTTTCGCCCTGAACATGGCTCACATAGATAATATTTGTGTCAGTTTTGCGCGCAATCAAATCGAGCGTCTGCAATATAAGATTGCGGTGATAGTCATCCAGGCCCACACAGGGTTCGTCCAGTATCAATATTTCAGGGTGCTTTACCATGGCTCTGGCTAACAACACCATACGTTGCTGGCCGAAGGAAATTTCATGATAGTAATGCTGTTGCAGATCTTCGATACCCAGCGTGTTTAGCCATTGTTTTGCCAGCTCACTCTCGCCGCTACCACTGTCATCGTAAAGCCCTACGGAATCGAAAAATCCTGACACCACCACGTCGAGCACGTGCCAGCCTTTTATGTACTTATTGTGCAACTCATTGGAAACGATGCCGAACCTGGCCTTGATATCCCACACGGTTTCGCCACTGCCCTTGCGCTTGCCGAATAAGAAAACATCCTGGCCATAGCCCTTGTGATTTTCTCCATCGATTAGCGATAGTAAAGTCGATTTACCACAGCCATTGGGACCCTCTATCAAAACATGATGATCCGCTGTCATAGTCCATCGAATATCACGCAACACCGCAAGCTCACCGTAGCTAGCGGTAACATTCTCCAGCCGAATCAGGGGCTCCGTAGATTGGCTATTTGCGCGCCTGCCTTCTGGCGCCGGCGGCAAACTATCTGGCATCGCCGGCAGGCGATGAACAATTCTGGCGAAACCACCGCCGGTAGCAATTTCACCGAGCAGACCCTGTTCTACAATCCTCAGCTCGTCTCCAACTCTGTCCATCAACGCAAGATGGCTAACCCCCGGCAGAATATCCTGCTGCCGGCGACACAGTAGCAGACTGCAAAAACCGTCTGTCATGTGCTGCTTCAGGCACTCGCTAATTTGTTCTCGAGAATCCCTGTCGATACTCTCCAGTGGCTCATCCAGAATCAGCAGCTGCGGAGCTTCACCGCGAGATGCATACAGGGCGCGCGCGATCAATACTTTGCGCGTCTGCCCAGAAGAGAGGAAGCGAATGCCTTTGCTGAAGAGGGCTTGCAGGCCCAGCTTCTGCTGCAGATCCAGTAACAAGGTATTATCCTGCTCGACCTGGGTGCGCACACCGCGAATCAAATCCTCTACCAGAGTGCCTTGATCCTGTGCGCTGGCACTGAAATCGCTGATGTCGAGACGATTATCTCGCTGCCACAGGCGTTGCTGCTCCTCGAAAGACACGATATGAAGGTCAAGTGCTACATCGAAATTTTGCCCATAAGTCACATAGTTGCCAGACTCGATTCTGCTGCCGGCGAGCAAGCTCGCCAATAATGACTTACCCGCACCATTGGGACCAAAGATGCACCAATGCTGACCGCTCTCAATGGCGAAATGATCAATCCTGAGCATCGAGTGAGGGCCAATCCGACATTGCGCGTTATCAACAGAAAGTAGTAGAGACATAGGATAGGATGTTGCCACAGGCAGAGGCACTAAATACAGTTGATCTGGGGTTCAAATTAATATTAGCTTAACAATCACAGCGTATCCTTAACTCTCCAGGTTGTGATAACAGGCATTGCTTTTGCATGACTATTGCTTAATCATTAACGGTTTGAATTATTGCTGTTTCCAATAGCTCACATAAAAAGTACCCCGACTCGATATTTTGCAGCAAGACTACTGATTTCGAGGCCGGTTTATTACCATTAAAATTCTCAATGAAGGAAGCTGCGCGCCATGGACTTTAACCCCCTGGACATCTTTAGTTCTATTTGGTTTATCGCTTGCTGGATGGGTTATACCCTGTTCGCGCGCAGAGCCGCCAAAAAAAGAAATTGTCTCTCCAGTGTGCTTTATCGCTACCGTCAGGAATGGGTACTCAAGCTCAGCCTGAGCGGAATGAGTGAAGTGGATGCGGTGATGTTGTCGGCCCTGGAAAAGCAGGTCTCTTTTCTTGCGTCTACCTCTCTGCTAATCCTGGCGAGTCTGGTCACCGTGCTTGGCACCGCCAGCACCATGTTTATGAATTTATCTTCGCTGTGGTTTGTCACGGAAGTTTCGCTGCAAATGGTACAGCTGAAATTAATGGTACTGATTTTTATCTTTGTGTATGGTTTTTTCACCTTCACCTGGGCGATCCGCCAATACGGATTTTGCTTTATCCTGTTTGGTTCTTCCTTTCACACCGTGAAATATTATCAGGAAACAGAAGATTCTAGTGCCGTTGCTATCGAACGGGATTTTGAAGCCATGGCCAAAGTGCTGGACAGAGCCGCTCACAGTTACAACTATGGTATTCGTGCTTATTACTTCGCCATGGCCGCTATGGCCTGGTTCATTAATGACTGGTTTTTTATAGCCGCCTGCGCTGTGATCGTCTTTATCCTGTATCGACGGGAATTTCTATCCAGCTCATTAAAGGCTATGGCAACTGCACGGAAGTCTGACAACGTGCATGATGAAGAGGAAATAGAGTTCGAATAGGCCGCTACTTCGAAAAACTATCTAAATCGATTGAGTACCCTGCCAAGAATCCTCCGCAAAGGAGATTTACCTTCAGGCAGGGTAAAATTTGCAGCGCTCGGTATCCAATAGGGATAGCGAAATATCGGCTTGTCGGCGCTACTCTCCATCGGCGTGTAATACTTGCAGTTTTCAAAATAGTAATGGGTCACCTGAGAATGTCGGGTTCGAGTAAGGTCTTTCTGCGGTGCACCGCCATGCAGTAAATTGGAATGCCAAATCAGTGCTTCGCCTTTTTTAATGGTGCCGTATTCAGGAACCAGCCGTTCTTCTTCTACCAATTGCTGAATGCCTTCTTCATATTTGTGATAATTTTTTGTACCTGGCTGAAGATTAAAATCCTGCATGGAATATTCACGAAGTTTGTGGCTTCCCGGATAGTAGCGCAGCGGTCCGTTGTCTTCATCCATATCCTCGAGGGCCACCCACACGCCAGCCATATAACCGCTGGGAATTGAATTGAAGTGCACGGTATCGGAATGGGTACACTGCCTGGTTCCAATTGGAAAATTCAGCGTCTGAAATGGCAGGGCTTTTCTTTGAAACAGCTGCTCCAGGGCAGCGCCAATTCTCTCATCGGTCGCGAGTTGCCTGGCCTCATCGATGGTTTTCCAGGCATCCTGAATGCGGGCCGGGGCCATCGGATTCAAGCGATGTTCTTCGCCATAAAGGGGAGAGATTTTATCCACAATCCGATCCAACAAATCCTGATCAAGTGAAAAATCTACTACCAGATAGCCGCGCTCATGAAAGCTGGCGATTTGTTCATCCGATAGACGCCCATCGATATTCGTTTTCAAAATCTGCTATTCCTGTAGTTAATATCAAATAGTTCAAATCATGTAGTTCAAATCATGTAGTTCAAATCAGCTAACAAATTATCTATCAGATGACCAACTATGGGAATCGAAAAAAAATGCATCAGGGTCTATTCCCCAACGCTCGCTGCATGACTTCGTGCTGAATAGTCATCATATGCCCGATCGAACGACGCCAGTATTCCGAATTATGCCGACCCTGGCTCTGCATATAATCGAAGGGGACATTGTTCAGCATTAATAGCTGGGCCAATTCTCTCGCCTCATTTACCAGGCCATCTTCGGTGCCAGCATCCATGTAAATATGTGGCATCTGGCTCCTGGGAACATTGTAGATGATGGTGAATGGATCATAGGCTTCTGCCTGCTCTGGCGTTTCGAAATCTATTCCCTTCGGCGTACGATCATCCTGGGTACTGAAACCGGGTATATCGATGATCTTCGAAATAAAAGCATCCGCCTCATCGATCCGCGCCTGACGCTCTTCATCGCGTGCTCCGGGGCCGCGATCGACACCGGCTCTGATTGCCGCTGCCGCCGTACGTGCATGACCCAATGCGCCACTGGTGCTGCCGATAGAGACAAACATATCTGGATGCCTCAAACCCATAGAGAAAGCACCAAAACCACCCATAGAAAGACCCGCTATCGCCCGCCCTTCCCGCCGCGCCTCGGTTCGATAGTTTGCATCGACGTGAGCAATCACATCTTCGATTATGTGATCTTCCCAATTATCCTTCTGCCCTTCGGCACTTGATGCATAGTTAATAAACCAGCTGTTACCGCCATCGGGCAGTACCAGAATCAAGTCATTTAAATTACGCGCATAAAATGCAGCCGCCAAATTTCGACCCCACACGGTGTAATTCTGCATATAGCCATGTAACAGGTACAGCACCGGATAACGTTCATCACTCTGATAATAGTTTGCGGGGAGTACGATATCGAACTTCATGCGGCGATCGACAGCCGGGCTGAAAATCTCAACCGTCTCCAGACCAGCAGGGATTGGAGCGGCTACCGGAACGAGCGGCGTGACATCCTGGGCAATTAGTTTATTGCTCAGCAGTAGCACAAAGCTCAGTGCAGCAACAGAGAGAAGTCGGTGAACTTGTTTTATCAATGTAATCACTCCGGCTGAAATGCCCGCGAATCGCTATTATATAGCATTTATTGCGCTTTTCTTCCCGTCTTTCGTTTCTCTCCTCGCCGCCACGGTGGTATATTTTCTGCTCTTGAAATCCAGCATAGCCATCGAACATGAAATTGATCAAGGCATCCAGTTTTATCCCTCTTATGTACCTGCTGCTATTAATCGGCGAGTCCTCTCTCGCGGCTGAGTCGGGCGAACAGCTATTCCTGAATAACTGCGCGGAATGTCATCAGCGCGATGGCGGGGGTATTAAAAATATCTATCCGTCGCTGGCAGGAAATAAACTGGTGTTGGGCAGCGCTGTGGATGTTGCTCTGGTATTGATGATAGGCAGGGGCGAGATGCCTTCCTTCAAGGGCGCAATTCCCAGCGAGGAGTTGGCGGCCATTATTAATTATGTACGCAACGCCTGGGGAAACAGCGGTCAACCCATTTCAGCCAGCACCATTGACTCTCTGTAGAGAACTCTTTAGAAGCCAGCACTGAACTCTTCGAAGTTCAGTGGGTTTTCTAGAGGCTTCTATTAACTTCTTAGATAAGATGCCCCATTGACATCGATTATGCTACCGGTAGAAAACTCTGCGCCTTCAGAGGCAAGAAATAATACGGCGTGCGCCACTTCTTCCGGTTCTGCCACGCGATTAAACGGGCTCTGCGCCTTTATCTCCTCTCCCTCCGGCCCGCTAAGCCGATCCGCCGTGAGTTCGGTATTAACGAAACCCGGCGCTACCACACCAACAAAGATATTATGCGGCGCTAAAGCCACGGCCAATGACTGACTGAGAGAATTCAGCGCCGCCTTGCTGGCGCCATAGGCAGGTTTAGTCGGTTCTCCACGAAACGCCCCGCGGGAAGAAACGTTAACCAGACGGCCGCCACCCTGTTGCATCATGATTTTAGCGGCACAAAAACAGACATTGGCCGGGCCAAGCAGATTGGTGTCGAGTGTTTGCTGCCATGCCGTTTGCCAGTCCTGGTAATTGGTCAATTCAATAGGATGATAAATACCAATTCCAGCATTGTTCACCACGATATCGAGCCTGCCAAATTCAGCGACCACTTTATCAACTGCGCTTTTGACTTGCTGAGCATCGGCTACATCTGCCTGCAGGGTGATATGCTTATCACCTGGCAGTTCAGCAAGCGTTGCCTCGGCGGCTTGTTTGTTTGCGCGATACAGTATCGCAACTCTGGCACCCTTGTTGGCAAAAGCTATGGCAATGGCCTTGCCGATGCCACGAGACCCGCCGGTAACCAAAACAGTTTTGTTAGTAAAATCCAAACCAGCAATCCTTCTTTGTCGTCGTTATTTCCGATGGGAGTGAATCAGCCGATGCCATCCATCTTTGCCAGGCGTCCAATGAGTTCTTCAACCCGGCTGCTATAGCCCCATTCATTGTCATACCAACTCACCACCTTAACCAGGCGAGCGTCCATGACCAGTGTTAATGGTGCATCAAAGATACTGGAATGGGTATTGCCAATGATGTCGCTACTGACGATGGCTTCTTCAGAATATTGCAGAATGCCCTTAAGTGGTCCAGACGCGGCGGCGCGCATTGCGGCATTGATGCTCTCAATGCTTGCATCCTGCTCCAGCTCAACGACCATATCCACAATACTGCCATCGGGCACTGGAACCCGCATCGCTATACCGTCCAGCTTGCCCGCAAGTTCTGGCATCACTAAGCCGATCGCCTTGGCGGCCCCAGTGGAGGTAGGCACAATATTGGAGGCCGCATTACGAGAACGGCGCTTGTCCGAGCCATGGGGCGAATCGATTAGACGCTGGTCAGAAGTATAGGCGTGCACGGTTGTTAGCAAACCGCGCTTGATGCCAAATGTCTCGTGCAATACCTTGGCCAATGGTGCCGCGCAATTTGTGGTGCAGCTGGCATTGCTGATAATTTTGCTGGCATGGGTGACCACATGATCGTTGACGCCGGCAACCAGCGTTGCTTCAAGCGGGTCTTTGCACGGTACGGTTAAAACAAGACGCCTGGCGCCTGCATCGATATGTTTCTGTAAATCGATCAGATGACGAAATACACCCGAGCTTTCGATGACGTAATCGACACCCAGCTCTTTCCAGGGAAGTTTCGCCGGGTCTCGTTCGCTGAGCACCTTGAATGTATCACCATCAATTTCAATATGATCAGAATTACAATTTACCGTGCCGGGATAAATCCCATGGATACTGTCATATTTGAATGCATAGGCTAGTTGATCCGGACTCGCCAGGTCATTTACCGCGACCACATCAAAATGTTGCCGTAGCTTTGCAATGCGCATGATGGTTCTACCAATGCGTCCAAAACCGTTTATAGCAATCTTAGGCAATGCCAAAATATTCTCCTTAGTTTAAAGTTTCATTATCCACCAGTAGAGCGAACTATTTGAGACAGTTCCAATTGAGATGCTCCAATTGAAATAGTACTAATTATGCTCGTACCCTTTAAAAATTACTCTCTATAAATTCGAATGGAGTCTGGCATAGAATGCCACTTAGCCTAAGCGAAAGTCAGGCAGGAGTGAAGGTATTGATGCCTTCTTTCGAGCTAACTTCCCCGGCTTTGCCCAAATATTCCTGCTCCACCATTGCCTGCAATGTCGCTGCATCATTCGGCGTATTAGCGACGAAACGATGACCGCTGCTGGCGAGTCGACCGATTACAATACCCCGCTCGGGGACACCTTTTTTGAAACACACGGTGTAGGTTTCCACCTGAGCAGAACCTGCCGGTGTTTCTGTGAAGAGCGGACTTTGCATGAAATCGATCTCGGTTTGATAGCTCGCAGGCGCTTCTCTGCGCCAGGCCCCCTTCATAGGCGTCGCTGAATAAATGCCGGTTGCGTGTTTGGACAGGTAACCGCCGTTTGCCGTTATCAAACCGAAGCTGGCAGGCTTGGCCCTTAACAGGGGTAAAAGAGTCGCGATGGCGTGCATGGAGTAATTATTGCCCGGCCCGCCAAAGAAGGGTAAACCACCGGTTAGGGTGAGCCCCCTTTTATCTGCATAGCTCAAACCCAATTCATCACAGGCGATTTCCACCGCAACAGGGAAGCAGGAATAGAGATCGATGAAGTCCATATCATCGATGGTCTTGTCGGCCATCTCAAACGCCTTGGCAGAATTAATCCGCAATGCGGGCGAAGAATGATAGTTCACCCGCTCGCCGACTAATATTTTTTCATTCGCTTCGGCACAGCCATGTAAGAAAACCCACTTCGCCGGATCAATTCCCAACTGTTTCGCTTTACCCACCGACGTCATCACCACTGCCGCACCCTGGTTCACCCCATCCATTGCGTTCATCCATTTCGGATAGGGAAAACAGATAAACCGATTCTCGGCCGTCACTGTGGCCAATGCTTCGGCAGAGCGTCGAGTACCGTAGTAGGAGAACTCATTCCCAGCAGCCACATCAGTAAATGGCGCCATCAACGCCCCCATACTTAGCCTATGCTCCTCGATAGAATGCCCTTTAACTCCCCGCAACGCATTCTCAAACAAGGGATAAGTCTGAATAGGCACACCCAGTCCATGAGCCATCTCATGGGGCGTAGCTAGCCTCTCCCCAATGCCGCGATCTTCTTGCGAACCTTCGTCCTGCTCTCGCCAGTCCAATTCAATATTAGCGTACAGTGCATTCTGCGCTGTCTTTATCGCCTCAGACCCGGTAATTAAAGCGACCTCAATCTCACCCGAACAGATGCGTTCCGCCATTTCATTGATGGTCTTCTGTGGCGTATTGCCACCGACATTGCCGTAGATAGCATTCACCGGATTAGCACCCAGGCGTCTTGCCACGGCGCGTGGAGGGTTTTCGGCACGACCGAAGGGATTGGCCATGCGCGGGCGATTGAAAGAGTCTGGAAAAATTCGAATCACCGCCAGCGTATCGATTGCAGCAGCGAGTCTGGCCCCAATACCCGTATCCGCAAGCGCCGCTCTGGCAGCTTCGGCGGCGATACCCATAGGAGGATGGGCCTGCTCTGGCGCAACATTTTTCTCGGTAAACTGGCCGGCACCCACCAGTATTGGTGTTGAGTCGAGCAATTGTTACTCCTTGTTTGCTTGTTTGTTTGCTTGTTTGCTTGTTTGCTTGGCCAGATAGATTCTACTGACTAAAAACAGACGCTATTAAAAATCGAAAAACAGCACCACGCGTCTCGCTGAATTCGAACAAAGTATACATGGAAGTATTCAAGCTAATAAGCCTGGCAATTCGCTGGCGCGGCGGCAGACAACGACTGCCGCCAATTGGATTTGGTGTAATACAAATGTCATGCTATATAGGCAAGCGGCGCTGCCCCATTCGTTTGAGAATTTCAAGCGGCAGAACTTTCTTAAGCAAATGCCTGATGAACTTCAGCGGCGACGAGCCAACCTACTTCTGAATTTAAGAGCCAGGAACACTATGCCACTAGACCCGCAAGCGAAAGCACTGTTAGACAAAATCGAGCAATCTGGCGCTCCGGCCTATAACACCCTTTCAGCCCAGGAGGCTCGCCTTCTATACGATAAGGCGAGTGAATTGGCGCAGGGCTCGCCGCCGGTGCCACAGGCAGTAACGGCACTGAAAATACCGGGACCTGTCTCTGAGCTTGATGCCTTGATGTATAAGCCTGAGGATGACGACAAGCTTCCAATACTGATCTATTTCCATGGCGGCGGCTACACCATAGGCTCACTCAAGAGTCACGACTGTGTTTGCCGCACTCTCTGTGTCGAAGCCCATTGCATTGTTATAGCCGTCGACTATCGACTGGCACCGGAGCACAAATATCCCGCGGCCGTCGATGACAGCTTTACCGCCACACAATGGATCGCCAACAACGCCGACAGTCTCGGCGGAGATGCCGAGCGAATCGCGGTAGGCGGAGATAGCGCCGGCGGTAATCTTGCCGCCGTAGTCTGCCTAAAGGCCAGGGAGGCAGGTGCCCCACACTTAGTGCATCAGCTTTTAATCTACCCGGGGACGGACATGTCCTGCTCATTTCCCTCGCATAAAACTTTCGGCCAGGACTATCGCTTAACCAATGAGCTTATCGACTGGTTCTATCAACAGTATTTTGCGCCAGACAGCGATACCGGGCATTGGCTAGCCTCACCCTTGAATGCTGATGATTTAAGCCAGCTCCCACCTGCCTTCGTACTCTCTGCTGGCTTCGATCCTTTACAAGATGAAGATAAGGCGTACGCGGACAAGCTCAAACAGGCCGGGGTGGCTGTTAAGTATTCACACTACGAGGGGATGCTGCATGGCTTTATCGCCATGCCGGGATTATTCGATAAAGCCAGGGAAGCCTTGTCTGAATGTGCCGCCGAATTACGCAAGGCATTTGCCACTTAGCGCTAGGCGAGATTTTCGAGTGGATTCTATCAATAACTCTAGATCCAGCGTCTTACCTTGCGCTTATAGGCGAGATACTGTTCGCCAAATTTCTGTTCCAGATAAGCTTCTTCTTTGGCGATGGCAATCCAATACAC
>JABMOK010000058.1 GCA_013204155.1 Pseudohongiella sp.
AAGACACTCTGGACTACGATTTCACCGTCGAGGATCCACTGACCTGGGATGTAAGCTGGTCAGCAAAACTGCCGATGCGACGCATCGCCGACCCACTTTACGAGTATGCCTGTCATGAAGGCAATCACGGACTCGCCGGTATATTGGCTGGCTGGCGACGCTACGAGTCTATGGGAATGAATGGTGACGGCACACCGAAGAAATAGTCGTCTTGAAGGGGATCGCTTTATTTTTCGCAGGAAATTGCGCTTAAAATAAATCTGTCCCCCCTCATTTTCTGCTCATTGCCTCCCTGACAAAAGAACCTGAATAGATGAAGTCCACTAAACCACTACTGTTTTTACTCGGCCCATTGATGCTTGGCTGCACTGCCAGCCCGACGCCTGAATATGGTTTAGTCGACTGGCATCTTAACAATGGAAGCAACAGCGACCTAACGCTCACCGTGTACGACAAAATATGTAAGCGCAGCTTTTTCCGCATCAGGCTGTCCAAAACAAGTCAGTCCAGCATGACAACTTGCGGCAACAGCGAAGGCGAAGCTGAGATCAGATATCGACGTGTGGGTGGAGGCAATGTCGCTCATAACCCCTGGCTTAACACTCGCGTTAGCCAAAACCAAAGTCTCGTAGTCCGCTAGGCTGTTATAAATTCTAATTTCTTAAAGGCCTAAGCAAGTAAAAGACAGAAAGCCCGCATTGGCCATTGGGCATTCATGAAACGAGCAAACATGGCCGCTTGCCTAACTGCAGACGCCCCCATCTTCAATTCAATTGCTGGATCCAAATAGCTCGCTTTGCACAACAGCCAGCTATAGAACTATCAGTAAATCAATGGGATACTTCGATGCGATACGGGAAAGCGAGCACGCTCGGTTATTTTCGCAAAGCGGGCGTGCCGCCTATACAAATGTTATGTTCCTTTAGAATGTAAACGCCACTTGATAGAAATAGGAATTGGACGGAAATTAATTTGAAATTTAGTAACAAAGAAATGCTCGAAATAGCTGGAGCCGCAACAGTAATAGCGTCAGTGGCCTTCGTGGGGCTGCAACTGAAGCTAGACCGAGATGTAGCGTTAGCTGATTCATTCTCAGACGGAATCGAATCGAGAAAGGAAGATATTCGAGCCAAGATGGAAAGTGATACTTTCATGCTTATGCAGCAAGCGTTGTGGGAAGCTGGAGTGAGACCAGCGTGGTGGTCAATTGTTTTAGAAAACTCTGAATCAAAGTACCTTGCTTCCGGAGCCCAGATAATGGCTCGTTTTTACGAAGTAGATCTAGACTATCTTGAGCTTGAGAGAATCCATTTTCGATATAATCAAGGCTTAATCGATCAAGACTACTGGAATGGGGCGAAAGACACACTAAGGAGTTTTCTAACGGACCCGTTCCGGAGAGCAGTATTTCTTAGTCGAGGATCGCGTCTCAGCGAAACTATGAATGATTTGATTGAAGAAATAGACAGTGCAAACGGAACATAACAAGCGACTGTGGTGTCAATAGTTCCAAATATTATTAATACTGCCATTCGCATCCATCCCTCGCCATCGCATTTAATATCACTATAAATTTTCTCATACACGCCGTTAGTGCTATTTTTTTGTGCTTACCTTGAGCGACCAATCGGTGGTAAAACTCCTTTATAATTGGGTTGCATAAAGTGGCACTGAGCGTCGCCATATATAAGGTTGAACGAACAGCATACCTCCCGCCCTTGATACGACGCACTCCTCGCATTTTCCCACTATCGCGATTCATTGGTGCGACTCCCACTAGTGCGGCAGCCTGCCTGTTCGTCATCATGCCTAGCTCGGGTAGATCGGCCAATAAGGTATAGACCATCGCGTCACCAATACCTGGTGCAGATTTGAGTATGCCTTTCATTTCCGCCCAAGAAGACTCTTTTTCTATTTGTGCATCTAACTGCTTTTCGATACGCCGAATCTCCTTATCAAAAAACGTAATGAATCGCTTGCAGGAGCTTTCCAGTGCTTTGCCCATGATTTTTATTCGGTTCAGCTCTTTAGTTTTCATACCCACGATCTGTCTTCTTCTGGCGAGCAAGTCTTTGATCAGCATCAAGTTCTCGCTTTTCCTTAATGTAATCGGCGGCTGTACTACCACACCAAACTCTGCAATTATTTCTGCATCGATTTTGTCGGTCTTGGCCAGCTTACCAACAGCCTGAGCATAACGTCGCACTGCTAGTGGTTTTACAATACATACGGGCAAGTTTTTCTCAAAAGCCTTCTCAGCTAGTAAGAACTGATAACGACCTGTGGCTTCCATGACTAATCTTTGTACATGGTAACGGGAGAGCCTGCCAAGTAATTTACTAATTCCCTCCGGCGTATTCTCTACCTGAAAGTAAATGTCTTTCTCATAGATAGACACATCCAATAGGGCCTTACCCACGTCAACACCAACATTAATGATTGATTTACTCTTTTTAAGGTTTGTCATAAGGACTCTTCCTTGCTAAATTCGAGCTTGAAGCTCATTCGACTGTTCGAGTTAGTTAATCGGGTCGGTTCAGTGCTCACGCTTGTTAACGGTCTTTGCGGACCTTCAAATCATCGAGCTACTGAACCGGTAACTAGTTGATGCTGGTTACGGGCTTCACTTTACCAAATGGTTGGAAATAGGGAAATTTGACCATACAAACAAATCAAGGAGACGCCGCAAGCGGCGCTCTTTATTAAAAGCGTTATGTTGCTTGAGAGTTAGGAAATAGCCTTAGCCAATTCCTTGGGCGATGCTCCGAGGGCAAGAAGAGATTTTACTAATAGATCTATAGAAACAGAGGGATCACCTGCTTCCATTTTGGCCACACGAGACTGACTGGTTTTGAATATCTTCGCTGCTTCAACTTGGCTTAATTTTCCTTTAGTACGACGCTCTCTAAGCGAGTTGCTCAGAGCGTGCTTCATTTCAATATATGCCACTTCCTCAGATGAAAGTTCTAGAAAGTCCTCGACTGAACCAACTTTCCAGCCGTTGGATTCAAGCTTTTTTCGCTTAGTTGCTTTCATCATCATATTTCCTCAATCTAGCCTTACAATTATCTATAACAGGCTTAGGCGTTTTGCTCGTTTTCTTCTCAAACACTTCGAGAAGCACTATCGCATCTGCATCTATTCTATAAACAATACGCCAGATCCTATTTTCGTCTGTAATCCTCAGTTCATGGCAGCTACGCCCTATAGAAGGCATGGGGCGCGAGTGAGGCATGGTAACCTCGTGCCCGCTCTGCAATACTCTCAGCAGGTAACCCGCTTCCAGCCTGGCTGCTATGGAAAGTGGAGGTGTTTTAACCTCTCCATGGAGCCATACTAATGGCTTGTCCTTTGGGCTCATGAGGTGTAGATTATGTCATATTCGACATATAAACAAGGGCTAGTGCCGGCGCAACATAACAATCAAATCAAAAAGGATAAACCGCTACGCGGTTTACCTATTATTACGGGCGTTCTGTGCTTCGACGCATCGGCCTTTGAGAGAAAACTAGCTGTTGTATGGATTTACTAGAACACAATCGGAAAGCCTGGAATCGAGAGTCATCGCAAGGCGGGCAATGGTCAATTCCTGTTTCAGAAGAAACGATCTCTAAGGCGCGCGAAGGGAATTGGGAAGTTATTCTGACTCCCTTACGGGCCGTACCAAAAGCTTGGTTTGGAGACCTTCAAGGTAAGAATGTGCTCTGCCTTGCATCAGGAGGAGGTCAGCAAGCTCCTGTATTGGCAGCTGCAGGGGCAAGGGTTGTTAGTTTTGATCTCTCAGACGTCCAACTTGAGAAAGATCGAATGGTAGCTGAGCGCGAAAAGCTTGATCTAGTCTGCATTCGAGGGGATATGGCGGATTTATCAGAATTTACTTCAGAAAGTTTCGATCTTATTTTCCATGCTGTTTCTAATGTGTTTGTTCCCGACGTAGAGATAGTCTGGAAGGAATGCTATAGAGTCTTGAAATCAGGTGGCGAATTGCTTGCTGGATTTATGAATCCAAGCTTTTTCCTATTCGATCACGATCAATCAGAGCGCACCGGAAAGATCGAAGTTAAGTATAAATTGCCATATGCCGAACCCGCTAGTCTGGATGAAGCAGGCCTTCAAAAATTGGAGAAAAGTGAGCGGGCTTTTGAATTTGGTCATACATTAGAATCACAGATCGGAGGGCAGCTCAATGCAGGGTTTACAATTTCTGGATTCTATGAAGATTATTGGACTGATGAAATACCTCTAAATTCTTTCAGCCCATCTTACATTGCAACAAAATCTACAAAAACTAGATCCTGATCCAGACTTATGATTGGCTTCGTATCTAAAAACAAATACAGGTTCATTGAACTTCTGCTGGCCATGATACTAATCATAGTAGCGAGCTACTATTTGATTTCTCCAAAAGTCATAATCAGCAACCTCTCCGATAAGGAATACAGCGAGTTTGTTGTTTCCTTACCTACCAGCCGTATTTCCTTCAGTCCAATTGAGGCTTATAGTACGAACACGATATACTTTTCTCGCCAGAACGAACCCGGTTCCGGGAGCTATTCACTCATCGATGGTGATAATGACATTTCCAACGGTAGTTTCCTCTATTCCGGAGGAAATGAATTGGGTAGAGTATTGAGATTTACCATAGAAAATACTGGCTTAGTATCGTTTGGTGAGTAGCTTGGTGCATAAATTAAACTATGACCATACAATCAAATCAAATCAAATCAAATCAAATCAAATCAAAAGACCAACACAGGGGAAACAGCATGTCATCAAAAGAAAGACGCACGGTTCCAGCTGAAGCAATTGAAATCTACAACAAGTACATTCACGGGGAAATCAGTCGCCGGTCATTTCTGAGCGGCGCGAAGAAGTTTGCGGTTGCCGGTCTCACTGCCAGCGCCATAGTAGAGGCGCTGATGCCGAATTACGCGATGGGACAACAGGTGTCGCGTGAAGACGAGCGGATTACGGCCAGCTATGTGACCCTGCCATCACCACAGGGCAACGGCTTCATAAGAGGTTATCTGGTACGTCCCTTCAGTGCCAACAGTCGCTCCGAAACGCCATCTCAGCTTCCGGGCATTATCGTGGTGCACGAGAATCGCGGGCTTAATCCTCACACTGAAGACGTCGCCCGCCGCTTTGCGCTGGCCAATTTCATGGCCTTTGCCCCGGACGTGCTCACCTCAGTCGGTGGCTATCCGGGTGATGACTATCAGGGTGGACAGTTGTTCAGAGGGATCGACAATGACAAAAAATTCGAAGACATTGTAGCCAGCGCGCTATGGCTGAAGAATCGCACAGACTGCAGCGGAAAAATTGGCGTGACCGGTTTCTGCTACGGCGGCAGCGTCTCGAATCAACTTGCCGTAAGGTTGGGTGAAGATCTTGCGGCGGCGGTGCCGTTTTACGGTGGAGCACCGGCTGCAGCGGATGTGCCGAAGATCAAGGCGGCAATTCTGGCGCAGCATGGGGCGCTCGACACCCGTCTGGCTGAAGCGTGGCCGGCCTACGACGAGGCCTTGACTGCCGCCAATATCCCGCATGAAGGCCATCTTTATCCCAACTCGGTGCACGGCTTCTTCAACGACGCGACACCCGAACGCTACAACGAAGGGACGGCGACCGAGGCGTGGACTCGTACCCTTGATTGGTTTAACAAGTACGTAAGAGGCTAAAGTGACAGTTTGGATAAAACGGTGACGGACTACGTTTTCTGTTAATACTACAGGTCAGACAAGCCCAATATTGGAAAAGCTGTCTGTCCCTGTTTTTCCAAATCAACGGGATACTTCGATCCGATATGGGAAATCACGCTCGATTCTTTTCGCAAAGCGGGCGTGCCTCATATACAAATGTTATGTATCTAGGTGAATATTGTGGATGCTGAGGGGAAAAGAAGGTTAGCTGAAAAAGTAGTCGATCTAACAGTAATGAATCGAGCTAAAACATTTGCGTCGGATTCAAATGGGCCTAACGCTGCACTGACTGAGAAACTTAGCTTAAGAATGCGAGAAGAACAGACAGTGTTATATATTAAGCACTACGAAACCGAACAACTGAACGCACTATTAGATTTCTACAACACTGAGATTGGCAAGTCGATTTTAGCTAGTCAGGAACGTCTGTCTGCTGAAATGGCGTCTGGAGTAAGGCTGGTGCGTGAAGATTCTCCAGACAAACCATTCTTCAGCAGGCAGTCACCGCCTGAGTGAAAATAGATTGAAATTGATAATGGTGACGCATAACAAACAAATCGACAAGGAAGCTGCAAGCGCGAGCTTTTATTGAAAAACCCCGTGTTACCTGCAACAAATAGATACTACCCACAGGGAGTGAGTAATCATGACTAAAGATATTAAACATATTCATAGCTATTACTCGCCGAATGATCTGTATAACAAGATTATTGATGGGCTTGCCAAAATGGGTAAGGATTTGTCGAAAATCACTGTGGACGATCTTCAGCCTGTGGATGAGTTTCATATCCGTGGTGACACCGCAACCAGAGAGCTAATTGAACTAGCCGAATTTACACCCGAGATGCACATTCTGGATGTGGGTTGCGGCATTGGCGGTTCTACACGTCGATTGGCGCAAGAAACAGGCTGCCGAGTAACGGGCATCGATTTGAGCGATGAATATATTGATACCGCGAAGCGATTGACACAATTACTCAAGATGCAGGAACGAGTAAGCTTTGATGCCTGCAGCGCACTGGAATTACCCTTCGATGACAACTTTTTTGATGGCGTCTGGTCACTGCAGATGAATATGAATGTCGAAGATAAACTGGCGTGGATGAAGGAAACCTGTCGCGTACTCAAACCCGGCGGACGTGCCGTTTTGTATGAGGTGTGTGGCAATACCAACACACCGTTGTATTTTCCAGTGCCATGGGCGCAAGACAGTTCCATGAGTTTTCTGCTGCCAGCGAATTTATTCCGCGATGTCATAACAGCCGCCGGGTTTGATATTGAAGTCTGGCATGACAAGACAGATCTCGCACAGAAAGCCTTTGCGAATGCAAAAGAACCCGTGGGAGAGCCGAATCTGCCGATTCTGGGGGTATATCTATTAGTCGGCAACGACATCCAAACCAAGGCCTATAACCTGCACCGCAATCTGGATGAGGATCGCGTCAGCCTGATCGAGACCGCAGTGGTAAAACCTGTTTTTGCAGCGACCGGGATTTGACAGGCAGCGGCAGCCAATCAATGAGATGGTCCAATAGATCTGTACAACCCAGTTAAGAGATAATACTCATAACTGGAGGTAGAAGAAATGGCAGCAAGAAAGAAATACTCGAAGGAGTTTAAACTGGATGCGGTTAGCCTGGTGAT
>JABMOK010000059.1 GCA_013204155.1 Pseudohongiella sp.
ACAAACTTGAATGACTTCTTTTGCTAAATCAACACCAGCTATTGTATTCTTCATCCCTTGGACTCCTTTATGTTTTGTGTGAGAACAAACATATTAGCTCACTTCTTAGGAAGTGAGGGGAGTCCAATTATCTTGTCAGTATCCATAAAGGACGTGTTATATCGCGCTTTATTGGTTTGGTATTTCCATTACGGCTATGAATCGTAAAAACCTTAGGCCTTATATGGGCATTAGTGTAATCAGCCATCCCCACCCTCAATATCGAAGGGTGCTGACAAGTTCGAAAATAAAGGGGTCGGTGACAACTGATAATCGTTTGCGCTAGCGATATTGGTTTGTGTTTGAGCAATAGGGGTCTGAGGCTCTATTTCGCAAACGAGGCAGGCCAAGATCACTACAGAGCGTAAGATGAATGACATCTTGAAAAACTACTGCTTTGCCAGAATTTTGGGTATATTTGTGCGAGCCTCCAAATTGATCTCTGGCCCACATTATTTCTGTGCGTAACTGAGGAATGAAAATGTTTACTCGAACCCGAAACCTGATTGTCCTTATCCTGAGCATATCGCTATGGATTGACGCATCGGCCCAGGTGCCTACACGAGAGTCGTTAGGCGCTCATGGACCGTATCAGGTTGCCTACTATTCAAATTTTCCCGTTCCTGAAGAATTCAGTGCCGGTACGATTTATTTTCCTGCCAACAAAGCTCAAACCTTTGGTGCCATAGCGATTTCTCCAGGGTTTATGGAGCGCAAGGAGAATATGAGTTGGTGGGGCAACCATCTGGCGTCACACGGTTTTGCCGTACTGACTCTGGACACCAATGAACTGCGGGATGATCCAGCGGTGAGGGCGGACGCATTGATGGCAGCGATAGGCGTACTGAATGGCGAGAACACGCGCACAGGGGGGGTTATTCGAGGCAAAATCGACGCTAGTCGAATGGCGATCATGGGGCACTCCATGGGAGGCGGTGGAACGCTGCTTGCTGCTAACGCACACAGTGCCGAATTAAAGGCAGCAATACCATTCACGCCCTGGCTGCCGGATGGGGATTTTAGCGAAGTGACTGTCCCTACACTGCTTATCGCTGCTGAGATTGATAGCATCGCTGCGGTAGGCGTTCATGCCTGGCCGCACTACCAGACTCTTTCGGCAAGCAAGCCCAGGATGTATATGGAGATAAAAGGTGGGAATCACTTTGTCGCAAATACAGACACCGGCGAAGATCGACTGACACCCAATATCGATGTGCATGATCTGCTAGGCAGCATGGCGGTGGCCTGGTTGAAGTTATTTGTGGATGGGGAAGAAGAGTATCGAGACCTGGTGTTTGGAGAGTTGCCTGCGAGTGACAGGGAAAGATTATCCAGGTGGGAGTTTGAAGAATAGGGGCGCCGGTTGTACTGATTCCAGAGTCGATTGACGAGACAACCCAGTATGCCAACAATCGAGTTGAACAGTTATCTTGTCAGTACCCACTCTTGTTAGTACCCACTCTGACGTCTTTGATCCCCGGATTTCGAAAATCACAAAGGGGTGGTGAGTTGAAATGTCCACCAAATGTTGTCGGGTGGTCGCGGAGTATCGATAGATCTTCCGGCTTTGATGCTGCTCGATAACCAGGCGTGATCCATTTCAGCAGGTTCCAGAAGTCGTCGAGCCGCAACCGGGTAAACAATATTATTTATTCGAAATCGAGCGCTACCTTGCTCTGCTAGAGCGGCACCCCAGCGCTTTCCTTCGCAATCCATACAACCGACGAAAAGTTCTTTCTCCAGGGACGAGCAGTTCATATTGATGGAGTATGGAATAAAAAAGGCGCTAGTCTGCAGTTGACATATAGGCACATCGTTGACAAATGACCAGTCAGTAATTACCTCATGGGACTCCTCGCCCAACAGATACCCACCGGGAGTGCGCTCACATGGGCAGTTTAAAAACCAAAAAAGAATGCCGGCAATGGTCGCCAACAGTCCGAATGCAAGGGCGAGTGTGATAACTGTGCGACGGCTCTTTAGACTTGCATAGTCTGTCATACTCATTGATTTTCTTCCCTAATCTTATGGCAATTCATCGTAGTAGCTGATTTTATTTGGCGAAATGCTTCTAATCTTCCTCGACGTAATTCTCTACTTGTATCTTTAGTTTGGCCAATGCATTTCCGATGCTCCTGAATTCTTCGTCGGTGCGAGTAAATTGCTCCAGCTTCTCTTGCAAGATTTCGTACTTAGGACTCTCGTTTGATTGAATCACTTGAGGTTGCAAGTAACCGTCGTCGAATTGTCCCAGCTTGCCTATAGCATTGCCAGCCTTAGAAGCAGATAGATTCCTGGCATTTATAATAAATGTCGGTTCGCAAACACGCTTGGGTATATACGACTCCGTAGACTTATTCGTGAAACACAACACATCATAGTCATCATCAATATTTAATTCGTTGAACTTAGCGAAAAAGTCGTCTTCAACCTGTACCACTAATTCCCGCAGACGACCTCTCGTAACAGTTGGGGAGATAACAATTTCGTAAGACGGCTTAGCTTGTTGTTTCGTAGCATTAGTTGCAGGAGCGTCTTGCGCCGAGACCGATGCGGATGACAACAATATTATTGTGATAAATGCGTTTGATATTAGTTGCTTCATGCCTTCTTCCCCTTTCTCTCATTTAATCTTCTTGGCCAAAACTATTCAGATGAGAATTCAATTCATCTAACCTATTGTCATTGTCATTGTCATTGTCATTGCCTTTAAGTCCTCATC
>JABMOK010000060.1 GCA_013204155.1 Pseudohongiella sp.
GCACTTACCCCATGGGCTAGCACCGCCAATAAGCCAAAGCTGAGAACCTTGTTGTGGGTGTCCCGGTTGGAAGTAAGGCTAATGCCCTGAAAGACTGAGCCTGTCAGGTAAAATAGCACGGCACAATAGCCGAAAATTACGGTAAGTTGCATGATTCCTGCACTTTGCTTAAGAGTCTGGGGTTTGCCATTAGTAACGAATAAGGGTTAAAAGGCGCAATAGGAAAGTGTCGCATAAGTAAACTGGGGGTTGAAGTCCTTTTTTAAGCGGCTGTGGTTTGGCTATAATACAACCCTGATGCAATAAGCTGTAGTTTCGAAAATCAACCAGGTGGGTGTAACAAGTGTTTGACAATTTAACTGATCGGCTTTCCGGCACGTTTAGAAAACTTACCGGCAAGGCAACGCTTACTGAAAACAATATTCAGGACGCTTTACGTGAAGTACGCCGTGCCTTGCTTGAGGCCGATGTCGCCTTATCCGTGGTTAAGGATTTTATCGACCGGGTAAGTCTGCGGGCGGTCGGACAGGAAGTATCCAAGAGTCTTAGCCCAGGCCAGGCTTTCATAAAGATAGTTCAGGCAGAGCTTGAAGCCCTTATGGGTTCAGCCAATGCCGAGCTGGACCTCCGGGCCACGCCACCTGCCATTGTGTTAATGGCTGGATTGCAGGGGGCGGGCAAGACCACCACCGCCGCCAAGCTTTCTCTCTGGTTAAAACA
The DNA here is from genome assembly GCA_013204155.1 of Pseudohongiella sp. Taxonomy (GTDB): domain Bacteria; phylum Pseudomonadota; class Gammaproteobacteria; order Pseudomonadales; family Pseudohongiellaceae; genus UBA9145. The sequence goes on from JABMOK010000060.1 coordinate 721, forward strand.
GCAAGCGAAAAAGTCTGTCATGTTGGTCAGCGCCGACGTCTATCGGCCCGCCGCAATTCTGCAGCTGCAAACCCTGGCCGCCGAAGCCGGCGTGGAATTCTTTGCCAGCGACAGTAATCAGTTGCCCAAGGATATTGCGGCGGCAGCACTGGCCGAGGCGAAAAGAAAATTTATCGACGTATTGATCGTGGATACCGCCGGTCGGCTCGCCATAGATCAAGAAATGATGAATGAAATCAGCCAGTTGCATGCGCAGCTGAAGCCGGTAGAGACGCTGTTCGTGGTGGATGCCATGACTGGTCAGGACGCTGCAAATACGGCGAAGGCATTCAATGACGCGCTGCCTCTGACCGGCGTCATATTAACCAAGGCGGATGGCGATGCACGCGGCGGTGCGGCGCTTTCGGTTCGCCATATCACTGGCAAGCCGATCAAATTCATTGGCATGGGTGAAAAAATCGATGCCCTGGAGCCTTTTTATCCGGATCGGATAGCCTCTCGCATACTCGGTATGGGGGATATGCTGTCCCTTATCGAGGAGGCCGAGAAAAAGGTCGATAAGGAGAAAGCCGAGAAACTGGCTCGCAAGATCAAGAAAGGCAAAGGTTTCGATCTCGAAGATTTTAAGGAACAACTCAAACAAATGCAGAATATGGGGGGTGTGGCCAGCATCATGGACAAGATGCCGGGCATGGGCGCGTTGCCTCCCGGTGCGGCCAGCAGGGTCGATGACTCCCAATTTCGGCAGATGGAGGTGATCATTAATTCCATGACAATGCGTGAACGGATTAACCCCGATGCGCTTAATGGCTCCCGCAAGAGGCGCATAACCGTTGGCTCTGGCACTCAAATCCAGGATTTGAATCGCTTGCTCAAGCAACATAAGCAGATGCAGAAAGTGATGAAGAAGATGAAGGGTGGCAATATGGCCAATATGCTGCGGGGGCTTGGCGGTATGCAGGGACCGGGCGGCGGTAATTTTCCGCGTTCTTAGGGGCCAGGCTGTGGCCGCAATATTGGCTATCATTAGCCCTTGGCCGGAAACCGGGTGATGGGGGCAAACCCCGCTTAAATACTGTGTTACAGTGCTTCCAATCAAGCCCTAATTGACATAGAATGCTCGCCTTTTTATCTGGCATGACAGAACACGGCGCCAAGTACAGCGCAACAACTGGCTATGTTGCTGAACCTTATATATTGGAATTACAGGAATTACTTATGGTCACGATTCGATTGTCTCGTGGGGGTGCCAAGAAGCGGCCTTTTTATCACATTACGGTTAGCGATAGCCGCATGGCACGTGACGGCCGTTTTATTGAGCGAATTGGATTTTTCAATCCTCGCGCCGTTGGTCAGGAAGAGCGTTTACGTTTGGACCTCGATCGCATGACATATTGGCAGTCACAAGGCGCACAGATTAGCCCTCGCGTGTCTACTCTGGCTAAAGGCGTTGCGGCGACTGCAAGTACTGAGGCCTGATTGTCTGCAGTTCGGAGACTGAGCTATGAGCAATAGCCTGAATTCGGATGATGCGGTGGTGCTTGGTCAGATTGGCCGAATTCACGGACTCAAAGGCTGGCTCAAGTTAGTTTCGTTTACCTCCCCTGCGGAAAGTATTCTCGATTATCCCCAACTACAGGCGGAAATCGGAAAGCAGCGGCAAGTTCTCGAAATTGACCAGTTCAAATTACAGGCGAAGGCATTACTGGTTCATTTTAAGGGTTACGATGATCCTGAAAGCGCCAGGGAACTTACTGGATTGGAGCTGTCAGTAGCGGGCAAGGAGCTACCTCAACTTGGCCCCGGTGAATATTACTGGCATCAGCTGCAGGACTTGAAAGTAATTAATCAGCACGGCCTGATGTTCGGGCAGGTGAGCAAGATTTTAGAGACCGGTGCCAATGATGTGCTGGTGGTGACACCGAATCAGGACAGCATCGACGAACGGGAACGTTTGATTCCCTACCTGGTAGATTCGGTGATTGAAACGATAGATCTTGAACAGGGGACTATCAAGGTAAACTGGGAAGCTGACTATCTGGCGTGAAGCTTGTATTTAGAGTCTGCCCAGCTTAACAAAGGTGATGTCGATGCAGATTGGTCTGGTCACCCTGTTTCCAGAAATGTTTTCAGCCATTACCGAGCATGGCATTAGTGGCAGAGCGATTCGCTCTGGATTGATCGAACTGGATTATTTTAATCCGCGGGATTTTACCGCAGACAAGCATCGAACGGTTGACGACAAGCCTTTTGGCGGTGGTCCCGGAATGCTGATGAAGACAGAGCCCTTGCTTGCCTCTATTCAGGCAGCGAAGCAGGCGCTTAAGGCGAGACAGTTAACAGGCGTGCCGAAGGTGATTTACCTGTCGCCCCAAGGTCGGACCCTGAGCCAAGCATTGATTATTGAATTGGCACAGCTCGACAGTATGGTAATGGTTTGTGGTCGTTACCAGGGTATTGATAGTCGAGTGCTCGCCTCCGAGATCGATGAAGAAATCTCTCTCGGGGATTTTGTGATCTCAGGCGGTGAGATTGCAGCGATGGCATTAATTGATGCCATGACGCGTTTTCAGCCCGGGGCATTGGGCGATGCGGAGTCGGCACAGCAAGACAGTTTTTCCAATGGCTTGCTGCACAGCCCTGAATATACCCGGCCACAGAGTTTTGCCGGACAGGATGTGCCCAAGGTGCTGCTCAGTGGCGATCACGAGGCGATACGCCTGTGGCGCGTGAAACAGAGTTTGGGTATTACCTGGTTGAAGCGGCCCGATTTGCTGCAGACCATGGCGCTCGATAAGGAACAGGAAGCATTACTCGCGCAGTTTATAGCGGAACATAAACGGCAAGAATAGGTTCAGGACTAGGGCTGGGTAGACTTACCGCTAAACAGACTAGACAAAGAAAAACTACTTATTGGTTTACGCCAATTGCAAGAATTGAGTTCAGGAGCAAGACGATGAGCAAGAATAAAATCATCCAACAAATAGAAAACGAGCAGATGACTAAGGAATTCCCGGAATTTGGGCCGGGTGATACGGTCGTTGTGCAGGTGAAGATCAAAGAAGGTGACCGGGAGCGATTACAGGCATTCGAAGGCGTGTGTATTGCCAGACGTCACCGGGCACTGAACTCCTCTTTCACTGTTCGCAAGATCTCTCACGGCGTTGGGGTAGAAAGAACTTTTCAGGCTTATAGCCCGGTAGTTGATAGCGTAACGCTGAAGCGACGCGGTGCTGTTAGACAGGCGAAGCTTTACTATCTACGCGAGCTTACGGGTCGTGCAGCCAGAATTACTGAAAAACTGCAAAAGAAATCAAGCTGACACCAGAGTGATTGGCTCGGCAATAGTGCGCCCATTATTGCCTGTTGCCCGGTTTAAGTAGTTGCTTTACGTGCAGGTTTAAGTGCTAGCGAATGGGAAGTCTGTGGATCACAGTCTTCTCATTTTTGTTTCTGCCGACATACTTTTATAGCGTTGAGACAAAGAGTATAGCGCTGAGACACAGAGCCGGATAAAGTCGGATTGGCCGGGAATTGCTTTCGCGGGAATCCGCTCTGGTTTGAGCCGTGGAAGTTTAAATGCTATAAAAGCTGAAAGGCTGGATCGTCGCCGCGCCGCGTATCAATCTGGCCGGAAAAGTCGGAGATAATTGGAGGAACGAAATGACAGCAATGCTGAATCGAGTAATCGCCGTACTGGGACTGGCCGTGCTGGCATCCACAGTGGGCACAGCTCAGGCACAGGATGGGGCAGAATTTGAATCTCTGCGAGCCAAGTTATCTCAGTCCATCGAAGTTGCCTCGCAGAATCAATTGCAGATCATCAGTCTGGTGGAAACGCCACTACCCAATATCTACGAAGTTGAGTTGAGTACCGGCGAGATTCTCTACAGTGACATTTCAGGCGATTATCTGTTTGCCGGGGATATGTACCAGACCAGTTTAACCGGCTTGCTTAATTTGTCCGCCAACAAGCGGCAGTTGCGTACTCTGGATAAGCTCGCCGCCGTGCCCGAAGAGCAGATGATTATTTTTACGCCGGATGAAATCAAGGCAAGCATCACGGTATTCACCGATGTTGATTGTACCTACTGCCGTGCCTTGCACAGAGATTTGGACAGCTTGTTGAGCCTGGGTATTCAGGTGCGTTATATGGCCTACCCAAGAGGCGGCGAAAATGCCGATTCTTTCTCTAAGATGATTTCGGTGTGGTGTTCAGACGACCGAAAAAAATCCCTGACCCAGGCCAAGAATGGGCAAAACCTGCCTGCGCGGGAGTGTGACAACCCGGTGCTTGCGCATTACCAGTTGGGCAATGAGTTTGGTATCACCGGCACCCCGGCGATCGTATTTCCTGATGGCAGGGTGATACCTGGGTATCTGGATCCAGAGCGCATGTCGGCCATGTTGAAGCTCAATTAATCGTTTTCCTTACGTGACTCGATCATCTTCATCGAGGAAACAGGCTTTCGGCGGCGGCCGGCAAATTGCTAAATCCTCTTTACCGCGGCGTTAAATCACCCTTAAATCTTTTCTCCCGTGAAATTGCCTTGCTGAGTTTGCTGGGCGTTTCCAGTATAATTTTCGGTTTGTCCAGTAACGATAAAAGGCAATGCATTGAATTCTGATCCGCTTAAATCTATCAAAGTTGGCATTTGCGGTTTCGGCACCGTAGGTGGCGGTACGCTTTCGCTGATTCAAACCAATGGCGAAGAAATAGCCCGACGTCTCGGCCGCGATATTACGGTGAGCAGAATTGCTTCCCGTAGCCTTAACGTGTCCGAATTTGCCACGTCCGGGATACATGTGGGCACCGATCCCTTCGACGTTGTAAACGATCCCGATGTGGATATCGTGGTTGAAACCCTTGGCGGCTTTGAGCCTGCATTTGAAGTTGTGCGCCAGGCCCTGGCGAATGGCAAGCATGTGGTTACGGCGAATAAAGCCTTGATAGCCGAACGCGGCAATGCATTGTTTGCGGTCGCCAAAGAAAAGGGTGTCACTCTTTCCTTCGAGAGCAGTGTGGCGGGTGGAATACCCATCATTAAGGCGCTGCGTGAAGGTCTGGCCGCCAATAAAATCAATTGGCTGGCCGGAATTATCAACGGTACGGGCAATTTTATTCTGACAGAGATGGCAGAAAAGCAGCGCCAATTCGATGATGTTCTGCGGCAGGCACAGGAATTGGGCTATGCAGAGGCCGACCCTACTTTTGATGTCGAGGGCATCGATGCGGCACACAAATTGACCATTATGGCGTCAATTGCGTTTGGCATACCCTTGCAGTTCGAGAAGACCTATACGGAAGGGATTAGTCACATACAACCGGAAGATATAAATTACGCGCAAGAACTCGGATATCGCATCAAGCATTTGGGCATAGCCCGCATTTCAGACAAGGGTATCGAAATGCGAGTGCATCCTACGCTTATCTCCAGAAAGCGCCTGTTAGCGAATGTTGACGGGGTCGGCAATGCGGTGTTGGTAAATGGCAATGCCGTAGGCTCAACCTTATACAGCGGACCTGGTGCCGGTGCCGGTGCTACCGCTTCGGCAGTGGTGGCAGATATTATTGATATTGGCAGGCATCTTGTAGCGGGCATTGCCGCACCAATAGTGCCGGCATTAGGCTATCAAAGGCCGCATCAGGATCTCTCGGTGATGAATATCGAGGATATTGAATCGGAATACTACCTGCGAATTACGGCGAAAGATGTGCTTGGGGTGATGGCGAAGATCTCGCGTATTTTACAGGATTACGCAATCAGCATTGAGGCTATTATCCAGAAGGAAGCCGACAGTGATAGCGTGCCAATAGTTATTCTTACCCACAGCGCAGTGGAGAGACAGTTGAATAAAGCGATTGCCGCTATCGAAGAGTTGGATGACGTTGTCGCCGCCGTTACACGAATTCGTGTCGAGAACTTCAGTGATTAATTGAGAACTCTAGTGATTCACTAACTAATTGTCCCATTAGAGGCCACAACAATTGAGAACAACACCGAATTGGTTGAGAACTCTAGTGATTCACTAATTGTCCCATTAGAGGCCACAACAATTGAGAACAATACCGAATTGGTTGATAGAACCCATTCATTACTAAACTAAAACAAGCAAAAGACAATTTCTACAAAGGCAGAAAAGTGAAATACATAAGTACCAGAGGGGCATGTCCCGAGCAAAATTTTGAGCAGGTGTTACTAACCGGACTGGCACCCGATGGCGGCCTGTATGTGCCGAAGGAGCTTCCTCATTTTTCACTGGCGCAGATCAGTTCCTGGAAAGATCTCAGTTATTCCGAGCTTGCGCTGAAAATCATCACTCCGTTTATCGGTGATGAAATACCTGCGCCTGCACTGCGAACAATTATCGAAGAAAGTTATGCCGAGTTCGATCACCCTGATGTAGCGCCTCTCACCAAACTGGGTGATAACGAATGGATGTTGGAGCTCTATCATGGGCCAACACTTGCTTTTAAAGATTTTGCACTGCAGGTATTGGGCAGATTGCTTGACTATGTATTGAAGGAAAAGGATCAGCGGGTTGTCATTCTCGGTGCGACGTCAGGTGATACCGGCTCGGCTGCTTTGGAGGGTTGTCGCCATTCCGAGCGAGTCGATATTTTTATTCTGCATCCTCATAATCGTGTATCGGATGTGCAGCGTAAACAAATGACGACCGTACTCGGTGACAACGTTTTTAATCTGGCCGTTGAAGGTAATTTCGATGACTGTCAGCGCATAGTAAAAGCGGCGTTCGCGGATCAATCCTTCTTGCCAGATGATCGCCAGTTGGTCGCGGTGAATTCTATAAACTGGGCGCGCATCTTGATGCAGATAGTGTATTACTTTTACGCTGCCCTTAGATTAGGGGGGCCAGAACAGGCCGTGTCCTTCTCGGTACCGACCGGAAATTTCGGTGACATTTATGCGGGCTATCTGGCGAAGCGCATAGGCTTGCCAATTAAGCAGCTCGTTGTTGCCACCAATACCAATGATATTCTGCATCGTTTTATCAGTGCCAATGACTATTCGGCTACGGATCTCATTCATACGTATTCTCCCAGCATGGATATTCTTGTTTCCAGTAACTTCGAAAGATATTTGTTTGATCTGTTTGACAGAGATGCAGAGGCACTCTGCGCTTTTATGAATCGTTTTGGCACTCAGTCGCTCAAAGTTTCAGAACCGCAGTGGCAACAAGTCAGAGCCTGTTTTGACAGTGCCAGCGTGGATGATGAGACTACCTGCAAGACCATTGCCGAGGTTTATTCGCGGCTTGGCTTGTTGTTAGATCCTCATACTGCAGTGGGCGTGAAAGCGGCGCAGCTGTGTAATTCCGATAAAAGTGTTCCGATGATTACGCTTTCGACAGCTCATCCGGCGAAATTCGGCGCCGCCATAACCGCCGCTGGAATCGAGACGCCAGAACTTCCAGATCACCTGCAAGACTTATTTGAAAGAGAAGAGCACTACACTGTGGTTGCTAATGACCTCGCGGAAGTGACGGCTTTCGTGAAAAGTCACATCCATAAAAAACAGCTGGCCTGATGTCCATTCTTGTTAAGCGCAGATCGGTAAATTCTACATTAAATCTCCCCGAGTCCATGCACCCGCTGCTGAAGCGCGTGTATTGCCAGCGCAATATCGAAACGGCTGATGAATTACAGCTTTCTCTGGAGAATTTAATACCGCCACAGAAACTGAAAGGGATTGATGTGGCAGTCGACTTGCTGTGGGAATCCCTGCAACAACAAACAAGAGTACTCATTGTTGCAGACTTCGATGCCGATGGGGCTACCAGTTGTGCGCTTGCCTTAACGGCTTTGCGGCAATTGGGTTTTCAACATGTCGATTACATCGTGCCGAATCGCTTCGACTATGGCTATGGACTAACGCCAGAGATCGTTGAGCTGGCGAAAACCAAAAAGCCCGATCTTATTGTTACCGTCGATAATGGTATATCGAGTATTGATGGCGTCGCGTCGGCCAAAGCGGCAAACATCAAAACCCTGCTTACCGACCATCATCTCCCCGGACGGGAACTGCCCGATGCCGATGCGATCGTAAATCCCAATCAACAGGGCTGTGAGTTTCCCAGCAAGTGCATTGCCGGGGTCGGGGTAATTTTTTATGTCATGCTGGCTCTTCGCAGTCGTCTGCGTGAGATGGATTGGTTTGCGCAACAGCAGATATCTGAGCCAAATTTGGCTGAACTGTTAGACCTGGTTGCTTTGGGAACTGTTGCCGATGTGGTCGCCCTGGATCGTAACAATCGCATTCTGGTGAACGAAGGATTAAAACGAATTCGCGCTGGCCGAACCCGGCCGGGCATTAAATCCTTGTTGGATATCGCCAAGCGAAATCCGCTAAGACTGACGGCGACCGATCTTGGCTTCAGCGTTGGCCCGCGCCTGAATGCCGCCGGCAGACTGGATGATATGTCTACCGGTATTGAATGTTTGATGGCAGAGAATGCAGGAGCGGCCTATAGGCTGGCTTTGCAATTGGATGGGATGAACAAGGACCGTAAACATATAGAAGGGGATATGCGCGAGCAGGCCTTTCAATTCCTGCAAGAGTTTTCACTGGAGCGCACCGAGTTGCCCGCCGCCTTGTGCCTGTATGATCCTCGCTGGCATCAAGGAGTGGTTGGTATCCTCGCCTCTCGGGTTAAAGAGAAATTCAATCGACCGGTTATCGCCTTTGCCGAGGCAAATGATGAAGTGGCGGAAAATTCCGAATTGAAAGGATCCGCCAGATCAATCAAGGGTTTTCATATTCGCGATGCCCTGGATGCCGTTGCCAGTCTAAACCCCGGTTTGATCAGTAAGTTTGGTGGTCACGCGATGGCCGCCGGTCTCAGTCTTAATAAACAAAATCTGGAAAAATTTACCCTGGCTTTTCAAGCGCAGGCGGCGAGCCTGTTGGATGAGGATCTGCTACAGGCAAAAATCCTCAGTGACGGTGAACTTCAGACGACAGATTTTTCGCTGAGCACGGCCGCTGAATTGGCCGCCGCCGGGCCCTGGGGTCAGGATTTCCCGGAGCCGGTATTCGATGGAAAATTTACTGTGGTGCAACAGCGCCGCGTTGGGGAAAATCATCTTAAATTAGTTTTGAGCCCTCCGGGTGCGCCGCAGCAGACTATCGATGCAATAGCTTTTAATATCGACAGCGAGCACTGGCCCGGTGAGCAAATCAGGCAAATCGAAATTGCCTATCGATTGGATGTGAATGAATTTCGAGGAAATCAAAGCCTGCAGTTGATGGTGGAGCACATCCTCGGCTGGCAATAAGCCTCCGTTCATTGGTAAACCCATTCGCGCTCTCAGGCGTTATGGTCAGTAGCGCGGCTGGCAAGACGCTAGGGTTAAAAACGCCTGCAGCCGATAAGAAGTGTAATAATATGCGCAGAACACGGTCTATAAGTGACAGTCTATCGTGAGGTGCGGGATAAACGGTTACTACAGGTATTTTATACAGACAGAACAGTACCTATTTGTTACCTTTTGGCACACAATCGCTGTTCCCGAAAGAGTACTATCCAGAGATCGATTCGATGGGAGTCAAAATGCGCGAATTATTCCGCAACAGTCTGATATTTATGATATTTTTTCTTGTGGCTGGAAGCGTCCAGGCACAGATTCATAAAACTGATCAGATTGAAGTCGAGCTTATTGCGGAAACCACCCATGTGGTTCCCGGTGAGACGCTGTGGCTGGCCATTCGCCTGAGCCCTATCGAGCACTGGCATACCTACTGGAAGTTTGGTGGTGATAGCGGTGAGGCGACTGAAGCCAGCGAATGGCAGCTGCCGGCCGGCGCGACGGTCGGAGATATCGTTTGGCCGACACCGGAATGGGCGCCTTTTCCTGGCAGCGATCTGGTTACCTTCAATTATGAGGGCGAAGTGATTCTCCCGCTGCCAATATACGTTCCCGCAGACTTCTCCGGCTCCCGCTTCGATATCAGTAACAAGATTGACTGGCAGGTCTGTGATGAAATTTGTATTCCAGGCTCCGCCGAGTTTTCCCTGTCTTTGCCGGTGGCAGAAACCGCGCAGATCGATAGCCGATGGCAGCAAGCATTCGCCGATACCCGAGCCAATACACCAACCCCAATCGATGCACATGATCTGCTCGCCCGCTTCAATGCCTACGATGGCAAATTCAATCTCATGGTGCAGGCGCAAGACGCGCTGTTCGAAAATATAGATGAAGCCTGGTTCTTTCCGACTCAGCGCCGGATTATGAAATACGCGCCGTTTCGCAAGTTGATGAAAGACGGCGATCGGCTGCAAATTTCGACAGAGCAACATCGCCGCTTTCCCGATGGTCTTACCGAAGTGGAAGGCTTGCTTGCCTTCGTCGATAAGCAGGGTGTACAGCAGGCCTATGACATCAAGCCGCGTTTAAGCCCTGTCGCCTGGGATCACAGCATCGAAGTTGAGTTACTGGCAGAAACCACTAACATTGTTCCGGGACAGACAACCTGGCTGGGATTGCGACTGGACCCGGCGGAACACTGGCATACCTATTGGAAGATGGGCGGTGACAGTGGCGAGCCCACCAGTCTGAATGAGTGGACCGCACCCGCAGGCAGCACCATCGGTGAGATTCAATGGCCGGCGCCCTATTGGTTGCCGTTCTACGATACCGACCTGGTGAATTTTGCCTATGAGGGAGAAGTGTTGCTGCCTATTGCCGTCACTATTCCGGCAGACTTCGAAGGCGACTCAGTGGAGTTGTCTACCCTGGCTTACTGGAATGTCTGTGATCAAATCTGTATTCCCGGTGAGCAGCGCCTGAGCATTACTCTGCCAGTCGGTGATGCGCCGGAACTGGATGCCGGCACGGCGCAAGTGTTCGCCACAGCAAGAGAGCAGTTGCCCATAGTAGACCACGGAATCAAATCCATTATCGCCGTTGCCGGCGAGCGAGTCAGTCTTGGCTTCGAATCACCGGATCCCGTCTTTGCCAATTACACGGAAGCGTTCTTCTTTCCCGATCAGCGTCGCATCATTAAACCGGGTCCGCTGCGTGATGTAACAATCAGCGACAGCCTGCTGCAAATTACTCATCAACAGCCGCGCAGAATGTTGGAGGATTTAACCGAAGTTTATGGTGTCTTGGTTCTCGAGAACGAACAGGGTGAACGAACCGCCTTCGATTTTGTCAATCCTGCAGTCGATGCGAGCCAGACTACCTTGATGCCGCTGGCAGCGATGGACAATCCCAATGTCGCAAATGGTTCCGGCGGTGTAGGCGGTAGCGTGTTGCTGGCTATGTTGGCTATGGTGCTCGGTGGATTAATTCTCAATCTAATGCCCTGTGTGTTTCCCGTGTTGTCGATGAAGGCATTGAGCTTCGTTAAAAATGTTGGCGGACCTGCGCACAAGCAACGCCTGGACGGACTCGCTTACACGGCGGGAGTAATTGTCGCCTTCGTAGTCTTGGCGACAATATTGATAGTGCTGCGTGCCGCAGGCGAGCGAGTCGGTTGGGCTTTCCAATTTCAACAGCCCTGGTTCGTCGCGTTTATGGTCTACCTGTTCTTCATGATGGCGCTGAGTCTGTCTGGCGTTTATGAGATTGGGGCACACTTGATGGGAGCGGGCGATAGCCTGACCCACAAGCAAGGCTATAAGGGCTCCTTCTTTACCGGTGTTTTGGCAACCACGGTTGCTACCCCTTGCACGGCGCCATTCATGGGGCCAGCCCTGGGATTTGCGCTGACGCAATCCTGGCCCGTGGCCATGTTGATCTTTATTTCACTCGGATTTGGTATGGCATTACCTATTCTGCTGCTCTCCTACTGGCCGGTGCTTACCAAATATCTGCCGAAGCCGGGCGCATGGATGGACACATTTAAGCAGGCGATGGCATTCCCCTTATATGCCTCGGCCTTATTCTTCCTCTGGGTGCTGGGCAATCAGGTAGGGGTCATGGGTATGTCGATGGTGCTGGGAGCATGTATTCTCTTGGCTTTTGCGGCCTGGTTGTATCAACAGCGTTATAATATGGGTCCTGTTATGCGTACGGTTAATTATGCGGTGGGGGCAACAGCCCTTATTGCCGCGGTATACCTGACCCAGACTCCGTTTCTACAATCGGCGGAGGTTGCCCAGGCGGCCACGCTGGATGAGGACGGCAACTCCACACAAAACTATGAAGTCTTCAGTACCCAGCGTCTGAATGATCTGCAAGCCGCAGGCAGGCCGGTGTTTGTCAATATGACGGCGGCCTGGTGTATAACCTGTTTGGCGAATGAACAAACAACCCTGGGAACTGATCGCGTAAAGCAGGTGATGCTGGATAATGACATTACCTACATGAAGGGCGACTGGACCAATGAGGATCCAGAGATCACTGCCGTTCTGGAACACTTTAATCGGCCTTCGGTGCCGCTGTATGTGCTTTACCCCGGCGATAGCAGCAAAGAGCCGATAATCCTTCCGCAGCTTCTTACCCCGGGCATTGTTAGCGAAGCATTCAGCAATCTATAACGTCTGTTTTGCTATCCCAGGGTGAGTCATCCTCCTCGTTTGTCTTGTCGTAGAGTTTTGAGTAGTAGTAGATAATTGAGTAGTAGTAGATAGTTGAGTAGTAGTAGATAGTTGAGTAGTAGTAGACAATTGAGCGGTAGTAAATAATCCGTGGGCGTATTAATTCTATAGCGGTCATTCAGAGTATGCGATTCGCCACTACACTACCTCTGTTTATTTTCCTTCTGAGTCTATCCTTGTCTGCCTCGGGGGCAGAAAGCGTAGCACTCAATAACTATGGCGCTGTCCATCGAGCGGCGCAACAGCTGCCTCGCTTACACAGCCTGTTAGTCAGTCAGGGAGACGAACTGGTATTCGAAGAGTATTACAACGATCGGGATCCAAACCGACCGGCGAATATGAAGTCGGCCTCCAAGAGTGTGATTTCCGCCCTGGTGGGTATCGCCATCGATCAGGGTTTAATCGAATCGGTGGAGGTGAAAATAGCCGAGTTTTTTCCTCAACTAATCTCTGCCAATAGTAATGCTGACAAACGTCAGATTACCATCGAAAATCTTCTGACCATGCAATCGGGCCTGGAAACTACCAGTAATCGCAATTATGGCAAGTGGGTATTAAGCGACAACTGGGTGGAGTTCGCCATTAACCAGCCACTGGTAGCCGCACCGGGTACGAACATGCTTTACAGCACCGGCAGTACCCATCTGCTGTCGGCGATCATCAGCAAGGTCAGCGGGGTGAGTACCAAGCAATTCGCTCAGGACAATCTTACCTCGAAGTTGGGTTACTCCATGTCCTATTGGTCGCAAGACCCCCAGGGAATTTATTTTGGTGGCAACGATATGGAAATGACCCCGAGACAGATGTTGCGCTTTGGGAAATTATATCTGCACGATGGTCGTGTTGATGGGCGACAGATCATCTCCGAGTCCTGGGTCGATGAGTCGCATAAACCCCATGCCCTTTCGCCGCGTGGTCAGGGTCGGTACTACGGTTACGGTTGGTGGCTGCGAGATATGGCAGGCATGCAAGTACCGGTGGCCTGGGGTTATGGCGGTCAGCTTATCTTTGTCGTAAAAGAATTGGATCTGGTGGTGGTCGCGACTTCTGACAGCACGCCTGGACCGCAGCGCAGAGGGCACCTGAGTCGGCTGTATGAACTGGTTGAACAAACCATATTAGTGCCTGCCTTGGCAGGTAGACTGGCACTGCGGTAGTAATTTGCCAAGGAATTGAAATGAAAATTGATGTTTACCAAATAGACGCCTTTGCCAATAAAGCTTTCGAAGGTAATCCAGCCGGTGTTTGAGTAGGAATAAGCGGCAAGCAGGAATGGGACTAACTGCCGAGCAAATACTCGATCTTAAGCCGACTAATTTCAATCACATCGTGATTCTGTAGCTTGACGGCATGCGA
>JABMOK010000061.1 GCA_013204155.1 Pseudohongiella sp.
CATGCGCATGCGCATGCGCATTATAGTGTGCGTGCAGGCTTATTCAAAGCGCGGTCCTATTTCTCATCCCTCTCATGTCCCTCTCATGTCCCATCGATCGAAGACCGAGGGGTTAGGCCGTTTGGCCGACCTATCGATTTGCGATTGCACAAGTGTTTTAGCCTGCTCATAAACAGCATTATTTACCAGTTAGAGTCTTTTAGTGCTGATAGCCTGAGAGGAGTGTTCAAGACTTGAACATGCAAGAAATAGGCGTACACTCTGTACGGCTATCTCTTAACGTTAGCGGGTAGTGTGATGGGCATTATTAGGGTCTGTTGAGAAACATGATCATTGGCGGTAGCGTGCTTTAATTTGGAATATTCGCTAAATAAATTCATGTAAGCTATTGTTTTTTAAATTAAAAATAATAATGAAATGAAAATTTTTACTGAAAATAATACTGCACAGAGCCTTTTTGTAAGCGGCTTGAACTCGCAACAGTTCGTCCCGTCGATGCAGAAGCAATGGTATGTCATTTATGCCAAACCACGTCAGGAAGAGGTGGCAAAACTTCATCTCGAGCGTCAATCGTTTGAAGTTTATTTGCCTCGGCTAGAGGTAACGAAGCGCTGCAAAAGCGAGTTGGTTGCTACCGTAGAGCCATTCTTTCCCAGATATCTGTTTATCCATCTGGATCTACAAGCCGAAGATTGGTCGCCCATCCGTTCCACCCGGGGTGTCTGTGGCCTTGTAAGATTCGACGGAGTTCCCAAATCTGTCCCTTCGGCGTTTATCCAATACCTCATACAGAGTGAGAATTCCCAGCAATTACAATCAATTGACCGAAAACCCTGGAAAGCAGGTGACAAGGTAGAAATAGAGCAAGGTCCATTTTCAGGCTACAGCTGCATCTTTCAGGGACAGCGCAGCGCCGACCGTGTCACTGTCTTACTAAACATCGTCGGCAAGCAAACAAGAACCACGATTCTCAAGCAAGATCTCAAGCTTCCTCAATACGCTTAACAAACTAAACGCATAAATCCAGCTCCCAGACTACTCTGGAGTCTCCCTATGAAAGATGAAATAACCTACAAGCTACTAAAATCGATCGAGGAAAATTCCTCGCAGTCACAGAGGGAACTGTCTAAGTCTATGGGTGTCAGCCTTGGCAAACTCAATTATTGCCTCAAAGCTTTAATCGACAAGGGCTGGGTAAAGGTAAATAACTTTCGACGAAACCCGAACAAGGCGGATTATCTGTACTTATTGACGCCAGAGGGTGTTGAAGAGAAAGGACGGGTGACCGTGAGTTTTCTGCAGCGGAAAATGGCCGAATACGAGCAGGTAAAAGCAGAAATTGCTCAGCTGCAAAAGGAAACGAGGTAATTGGGACTGGCAGCTGGGGAAGTAAAATTGGCGAGTAGGGTTGGTGTCTGAACACAAGGCAAAAAGTAAAAAACTTCCAGAACAGCAAGAGCAAGTTCAAGTGCGTCTATATGCTCACCCAGCCTGGTATCTGCCAAAAGATAGCTCTGGCCAGGCGCTTCCTTAAGCGCAAGATGGAAGAATATCAGGCGCTTGAGATAGAGATTACGACGCTTAAATCTGAAACAGGTGAAGAGACACAAAAGATCAAAAAGGCCACACGATGAAAATCGCCATTGCAGGCACAGGGTATGTAGGGCTTTCAAATGCGCTTTTGCTGGCTCAGCATAACGAAGTTGTTGCCCTGGATATCATCCCGGAAAGAGTTGAGTTGCTGAACCAGCGAAAGTCTCCCTTTGAAGACAGGGAAATAGAAGCGTATCTGAGTAACAGAGAACTCAACTTCAGAGCCACGCTCGACAAACAGAATGCCTACGCCGATGCCGACTTTGTCATCATTGCCACGCCTACTGAATACGACCCAGAGACCAATTACTTCAACACGACATCTATCGAAGCGGTCATTCAGGATGTGTTGTTAGCGAACCCCACAGCGGTGATGGTCATCAAGTCGACCGTGCCGGTCGGCTACACTGCCCGGGCCAAAGAGCAGTTCAACACGAACAATCTGATTTTTTCTCCAGAATTTCTACGCGAAGGCAAAGCACTCTACGATAATTTACACCCCTCACGCATCGTTGTCGGCGAAATGTCTGAGCGAGCGAAGACGTTTGCCAGACTGCTTCAGCAAGGGGCCATCAAGCAGAACATTTCGATGCTCTTTACCAATAGCGCAGAGGCCGAAGCCATTAAACTGTTCGCCAATACCTATTTGGCCATGCGCGTTGCTTACTTCAACGAGCTCGACACCTACGCGGCTACTCACGGCCTGGATACTCGCCAGATTATTGATGGCGTTTGCCTTGATCCGCGCATTGGTAATCATTACAACAACCCAAGTTTTGGTTACGGTGGGTATTGCTTGCCCAAAGATACCAAGCAATTACTCGCTAACTACCGCGACGTGCCGCAAAATTTGATTCACGCCATTGTTGATGCCAATACCACCCGCAAAGATTTCATTGCCGATGACATTATTCGCCGCAAGCCAAAAACAGTAGGCATATACCGGTTGATTATGAAAACCAGCTCGGACAACATTCGATCGTCGAGCATTCAGGGGATAATGAAGCGAATTAAAGCCAAGGGTATTAAAGTGGTTGTGTACGAACCAATGCTTACTGAAGCCGAGTTCTACCACTCTAAAGTGATCAATGATTTGACTGAGTTCAAGAACATGTCTGATGTGATCATTGCCAACCGCATGACACAGACTCTGGACGACGTAAAACACAAGATATACACAAGAGATTTATTCGGCAGTGACTAAATCTAACGCGCTATTTTCAGCCGCACCTATTGATGAAATCTAAATGAAAGTGCTTGTTACCGGCTCTGCCGGATTTATTGGTTCAGCCCTTGTTATACGACTTCTAGAGCGCGGCGACACGGTGATTGGCATTGATAACCACAATGACTATTACGACCCTGCTATAAAAGAAGCGCGTTTGGCACGATTTTCCAGCAATCCAAACTATACCCATCTACGCATCGACCTGGCTGATCGAGCGGCCATTGAGGATTGTTTTTCCACTCACAAACCGCAACGTGTTGTTAACCTGGCCGCTCAGGCTGGTGTTCGCTATTCAATCGAAAACCCTATGGCGTATATCAGCAGCAACATCGTTGGCTTTGCGCATATTCTGCAAGGCTGCCGCCACAATGGAGTGGAACACTTGGTTTATGCAAGCAGCTCCAGTGTCTATGGTGCCAACACCACCATGCCCTTCTCGATTCACGACAATGTCGATCACCCCCTCAGCCTCTACGCCGCAAGTAAAAAATCAAATGAGTTGATGGCACATACTTATAGTCATCTCTATGACCTGCCAACAACTGGCCTGCGTTTCTTCACGGTTTATGGTCCGTGGGGGCGACCCGATATGGCCCTGTTCAAATTCACCAAAGCTATCCTGGCAGGCGAACCGATCCAGGTTTTCAATTACGGTAAGCACCGCCGCGATTTCACTTATATAGATGACATCGTAGAAGGTGTTGTCCGCATTCTGGATCGCCCCGCATCAGGCAACCCGAACTGGCGCAGTGACCAGCCTGACCCGGGCAGCAGTACAGCCCCCTGGCGTGTCTACAACATTGGCAACAACTCGCCAGTGGAATTGATGGATTACATCGCTGCATTGGAAAAGGCGCTGGGTAAAACGGCAGTAAAAGAATTGCTGCCCTTGCAAGCCGGGGATGTACCGGATACCTATGCCGATGTAGAAGATCTTGTTGCGCAATTTGACTACAAACCAGCCACCAAAGTAGAAGACGGCATTAGCCGTTTCGTGGACTGGTACCGCGATTATTTCAGGGTAGAAAAATGACTATTTCAGAAGACACCGTTGTTGCAGTTGTCGGTCTTGGTTATGTTGGACTGCCCTTGGCTATCGAGTTTGGCAAGAAATTCCCGACCATTGCTTATGACCTCTCCGAGGCCAAAATCGCGCATTACAAGAACCACTTTGATCCCACTGGTGAAGTAGACAGCGCAGAATTCAAAGCCTCGACCAAGCTCGAAGCCACCGCCGACCCAGGCCGTCTCAACAGAGCTGACTTTATCGTAGTGGCCGTGCCCACGCCGGTGGATCGAGCACACATCCCTGACTTCTCCCCACTCATTGGCGCCAGCACCGCTGTTGGAAAGCAGATGAAAGCTGGCGCGACCATCATCTACGAATCCACTGTTTACCCCGGCGCCACTGAAGAAGTCTGCATCCCAATCCTGGAAAAAGAATCTGGCTTAAAGTGGAAGCAAGATTTCCATGTGGGTTACAGTCCGGAACGCGTCAACCCGGGCGACAAGGAACGTACAATCACCAAGATAGTTAAAGTTGTTTCTGGAGATGATGAGGCGACTTGCCAGAATGTGGGCGCGCTTTATGCATCAGTCATCACTGCAGGCGTTCACTACGCTAGTTCCATCAAAGTGGCAGAAGCTGCCAAAGTGATCGAAAACACTCAGCGCGACCTTAATATTGCCTTGATGAACGAATTGGCGATTATCTTCGACAAGATCGGCATCGATACCCTCGAAGTGTTGCAAGCCTCCGGTACAAAATGGAATTTTCTACCGTTCCGTCCAGGTCTGGTGGGCGGCCACTGTATTGGTGTTGACCCCTACTACCTTACCCACAAGGCTGAAATGCTTGGCTATCATCCGGAAGTCGTTCTCGCTGGCAGGCGTATCAACGACGGGATGGCGGCCTATGTTGCGCAACAGACTGTCAAACAGTTGAGCCACAGCGGTAGCTGTATCAAAGGAGCCAAGGTCATCATCCTCGGCCTCACTTTCAAGGAAAACTGCCCCGACCTCAGAAATTCAAAAGTGGGAGATTTCGTGCGAGAACTGCAAGATTATGGTTGCGAGGTTAGCGTCCATGACCCGATTGCCGAACCTATTGAGGCACAGGATGAATACGGAATCGCACTCATACCGTGGGACCAGCTCCCACAGGCCGACGCCATCGTAGCCGCTGTGTCACACCAGCAATATCTGAAAAAACCACTGACAACTATTCTGGCTAAGCTCAAGAATGGCGGCGTGTTTATAGACATAAAGTCGGCCTACCCGGCAGAAATTATTCGCAATTCTGGTGCAAGGCTCTGGCGCTTATGATCCGAAATAAATCTGGCGCCTGTTCAGCAAAGAAGCCCGGCGGATTCAACCTTGAAGTGCAACGTGATCTTGTTTGAAGAATACCTCGCTGGGCGTCAGGTAGCGGAGCAGTTTGTTATCTGCTAACGACGGAAGGTGTGGAAGAGAAGACAAGGGTCGCCATGCGATTTCTTAAGCGCGAGATGCAGGAGTACGAGGAAATTAAGGCAGAGATCGCAGAGTTGAAAAAGGAAACTGGTTGAGCGCGAGTCATGGTATTTGCATTGTGAATATACCGGAATTAGTCTCAACGAGTTCAAATGGTTGTCAGTTATATTACAAATGTTGCCAGGGTTCATAAGAGGGTCTAAATACTCGAAGCGTGGAGCTAATGTTTTCTGGCTTATGTCCTAATCAGTGTCGATAGCACACTCCATTTCAAAAGAACCAAAATTATTAGCGATAACACAAAAACGTCATCACCTCCTTCGATCTGCTTAGCTGCCCATCGCAACACGTTTGGAGTAACGATTGAGTGACGCACTGGAATTTCTTGGTCAGCGCTGCCTACACATGTGAATAGTGCGCCATCTTTAGCTATTCGGTTTCATCGCAGGTTAACTATGTGGAAGCTCAATTTTCGTTATTCAGCCGATACCCTGCGGTTGTTGTGGGGATGGGAGTTTTCAATTCCAAAAAAGTTTCTGTGTTGGTTTTCTGGCTTTAAAATATCTATTCATCGTAGTCTATGGAATAAGATGGGCAGGTAATTAGTTTATGCTTCGGATGAAAAATAATGAGGATATTTGAAGTGGTGTGCGGAGGTGGATAGACCGAGCTTAACTGTGCTTACCGATCCTATACCTACTGGTATTGATTTTGTTCCAGAGAAATCTAAAAGGTTGTTGCGTCACATAAAATATTTAGCTAAGAAACGATCATTCTCGAGTGACCCTCTCTATCGAGGGCACTTTGCTGTAACCAGAAGCCTTCTTCAGGGGCTTGAAAAAATTGGTGTCAACTTCAATTATAGCCCCCGGAAATTGAGTAGCCTTGCCGAAACAGTAATAGTTCTCGCAGGCGTGAATACGCTGAGACAGGCAATCCGGCTTAAGCAAGGGGGGCATATCAAAAAGCTTTTCGCTGGACCGAATATTTTCAATTTTTCGGACCGCGGTATTAATCTAGCTTCACCTGAAGTAGATGCTGCTATTACAGCGTCGCCTTATATTGGTGACTTGTTTGTTGAAGGCAGTCCATCTCTGCGAGGCAGGATTATTACTTGGGCGGCGGGTGTGGATGTAGACTACTGGAGGCCTGAGCGGCATGCTCCGGGTAAAAAAATTCTGATCTATAAAAAGCAGAATGCTGGGCCAGTGGAATCAGTTGAGCCATTTGCAAATTATTTGCGAGAAAAGGGCTATGAAATAGTGAATCTCGAATATGGCAACTATACTCACGGTGAATTCCTTGAGGCGCTGCAGCAGTCGCAGTTGATGATTGGATTCGTAATCGCTGAAACTCAAGGTATCGCCTGGGCGGAAGCTTGGTCTGTGGGTGTGCCAACTTTAATTTGGCGAAACACGTCCCGGGTTGTAAAAGGGCGTTTGTATAAGTGTTCGACGGCACCTTATCTATGTGACAGGAATGGCCTTTTTTTTGATAATTTCGATAACTTTAGGCAGCAGTTTGCATATTGGGAGTCACACCGCGATCAGTTTGATCCACGCACTTGGGCGCTTAAAAATATGTCAGATGAGGTTTGTGCGCAGAAATTATATTCCAAGGTAACCTCATGTTGAATCCCTCTTTTTCTAAGGCATTAAACAGAGCCGTATCTTCCTCCTATCGTGCTCCTGATTTCGTTGCAAACCGAATTGTTGAGGGTAATAAAAACAATGACACGGGAGAAGAGTATCGACTACAGCAAGCTTTTAATGATGAAATTTGGTTGAAACTAGAACGGGCGGGCTTATCATCCGAGACATTTTGTGACAGTGATGTGTTGGAGGTCTGCGCGGGAACGGGCTTTCTTACCTATCACATAATTGCTCGCTGCCAGCCCAAGAACCTTACAATAAATGACATTAGTCATGCGGAGTTGGAGGCATCCAAAGAGTTTATCTCTAGAACCTACCCTTCCGCGCAAATCGATTGGGTGCTTGGGGATTTGCACACATTAAAATTCAATCGATTCTTCGACATCATCATTGGCAATTCGTTTATTCATCATTTTCATGATGTACCAAAAGTAATGAAGCATTTTGCATCCATGCTGAAGCCTGGGGGAGTATTTATCTCGCTTCACGAGCCGACGCCAATGGCTCCAGTTGTAGAGGGTGCAAAGACTGCGGCTTGGCCTTTGGCGGTGTTGAGTCCGGGGTTCGTTAACGACATTGCCCGCTCCCGACACAAAGGAGCTCCTAGTAGCACAGATTTGTGGATGTTTGATGCAGAAGAAATCAAGCAAGTAGCTCGGGGTGCCGGGTTCTCATATGCAGAAACGATTCCCTGGGGGCTATTTCGCCCCACTGTAGTGCAGAGAAACGGTCTACATCTAAGCAAGGAGAAGCCGGCCTTGTCCGTCGAAGAAGAACGAAAGTTTACGCGTGCAGTAAATCTCGACGCACTACTCAATCGTTTTTTGCCGCAGCGCTGTTTTGGTTCTTTAACCCTTGTTTGTCGCCGTTAATTTTCGATTGATTAACGCGCGAGAAATATCAGGCTAAATGTAATGTTATCCGCTAGATATAACGAGCTGCAGTCTTCTCGCTCTTTTTACTCGCAGCTAAAGTTGAGTTTATGCATTGGTGATTTCGGCAGTGCAGACAAAAACGGCAGACTAGTCACGCAGCACATTTGGTTAGCTTAATGCGAAAATGGATCGCGAAAATCTTTAGTTTGCTGAGCGGAGCGAACTAGTGGAGCATTTCAGTTTCAAGCCTATAAATTACAAAGAGTAGATGCATGCAAGCCCATCAATCGTTTTCTCAGCTCCTTCCTCGTTTGTGGCGACACATCAGCCCGCGACGTCGTATGCAATTCGCGCTTCTTTTCCCGCTGATGGTTCTGGCGGCTTTTGCGGAAATTGTTAGTATTGGTGCAGTGTTGCCGTTTCTGGCGGTGCTGAGTGACCCAGCGCTAGTCTTTGAGCACCAATTGGCGAAAAATTTTGTAAGTGCGCTTAACTTGTCTGAGCCTAAACAACTCTTGTTACCTCTGACTATAAGCTTCGCAATTGCAGCACTTCTATCAGGCACCATGCGTCTTATATTGTTGTGGGTGCAGACTCGACTCAGTCATGCTGTTGGTTCTGATTTCAGTATCAGTATCTATCGTCGCTCATTATATCAACCCTATGCTGTCCACGTGGTTCGCAACAGTAGCGAAGTCATCGCGGGCATCTCGACCAAGGCTGATGGCTTGGTGCAGAACACAATAATGCCGTTGCTTGTAATGGCAGGCTCCAGTTTGATGCTATTTACTATCTTGTTAGCGTTGCTTGTTATTGAGCCCACGATCGCTTTTTCTGCATTCGCGGGTTTTTCCTGCATCTACGCGCTGGTGATTTTTGTGAGCAAAAAAAAATTGGAGAGAGACAGTCAGCGCATAAGCCTAGAGCAGACTGAGGTTTTGAAGGCTGTGCAAGAAGGACTGGGTGGAATTCGAGATGTCTTGATCGATGGCACTCAGGCAATGTACTGCGATATATATAGAAGTGCTGATCTGCCGTTGCGACGTGCTATGGCTAATATCCAGATCATTGGCGGCAGTCCGCGATATGGTATTGAGGCGCTCGGGATGGTGTTAATTGCAACACTGGCACTTTCGCTCTCCGGTCGCTCGCAAGGTTTTACAAGTGCTATCCCCGTTCTTGGCGCGCTGGCTCTTGGTGCGCAACGTTTATTGCCTTTGCTCCAACAGGCCTACTCTAGCTGGACGACTGTGCGTGGAGCTCAAATGTCATTAAGCGACACACTGGATCTTCTCGATCAACCGCTGCCAACATATGCTAGTGCTCCATCGCCTGAACCCATCCCATTTTTTCATAGTATAACCGTGAGCAATCTGAATTTTCGCTATTCGGAAAAAACCCCTTGGGTGTTACAAGGTCTGGATTTTTCAATTCCAAAAGGCAGTTGCATTGGCATTATTGGTGCTACAGGTAGTGGGAAAAGTACTCTGCTTGATGTGACGATGGGTTTGCTGCATCCCACTGGCGGGGACTTGAGTATAGATGGGGTGGCTATTACTGAACAAAATCATCGGGCTTGGCAAGCTCATATAGCTCACGTTCCGCAAGCTATTTTTTTGGCGGACACGTCAATTGCGAAAAACATTGCTTTTGGCGTTGCTGAAAACAAAATCGATTACGAGCGTGTTTACGAGTCTGCGCGCAAAGCACAACTCTCTAAAATAATCGAAAGTTGGGATATGAAGTACAACACGATTGTGGGTGAGAACGGAATTCGTCTCTCTGGTGGGGAACGTCAGCGAATCGGTATTGCCCGGGCTCTGTACAAGCAAGCGGATGTGATTGTTTTGGATGAGGCTACCAGCTCGCTTGACAACGATACGGAGCGATCCGTCATGGATGCGTTTGGAAATCTTGGAGACGAGCTAACAATCATCCTCGTTGCTCATCGACTTAGCTCATTAAAGAATTGCACGCGAGTAATTGAACTTGCTGAGGGCAAGGTAGTACGAAGCGGAACGTATCAAGAAATAATTCAAACGGCGATCTAAATTGGAGAAAAATCATTGCCAGCTATATGCCGTCGGGACAATTGAGAATCGTGAGGGTTGTGCTTTTCTGCGAACAAAAAGCTAGACTTATTTTTTGCGCGGCTATGGCCGAATAAGTGTTTAATAAGTCGATATTGGCATTCCCTGAAAATACTTAAGCTGAAAAAGAAAGGTTAAGAAATATATTTTGGAAAAATCAATGCTTCATTTAGAAGGCGTGGCATTGGTTTTCTAATTTTTATCTTTAGTTTCTGATTTAGGATTGATGAGTGTCTGAGAAAATCATTGTTAATGTTGGTCGAGTTATCATGCTCGCGAGAGTGAGGGCAGATGGCTGGCCAATAAATGCCGGCAGGGGACTGAGTCAGATTGTTAAAATGAAATGAAACGAAACGAAACGAAATCAATAAATTGATAATTAATTTAATACAGGACCTGGCAACACCTCACAATAATGTCCTTATCAGACACCTAATTGCACAGCCAAATGTGAAAATCAATTTGTGGTATGCGCGTGATCAGGATTTGGCCCGTTACGAGTGGGCAGCTAATATTACACATGAACATCAGCAAGCTCATATATATGGTTCGCGATTGAACTGGTCATTTATCAAATATTGCCTGACTCATCCAGATGAAATATTCGTAATAGTTGGTTGGATGAATAACAACACCCGTCTAATACATTTGTTATTTTTTCTATTCCGCCGTCCGTACAACCACTGGACAGACTTGCCAAGCTCGGTAATTCGAGATGTTGGTATGCAGAAAAAAATTCGGCGTTGGATAGCGTACAAAGTACTACAGTACTCTAATTCTAAAGTCTTTGGGGTTGGCTCGATTGCCATAAATTACCTTCGGGAGCGCGGATTCGTAGAATCTAAGTTGATTAATTTACCTATATTTGTTGATTCGAACGAAGACCTTCCAGCTTTTCACTCTCAACGAGAGGGTCTTCTGGAAAAATACAAGATTCAAGACGGCGACTTTTTGTTGACCGGGGGTAGTCGTATCAATCGCGAGAAAGGATATGACATCCTTATAAAAGCTGTTGGCCTATTAGATGTCAGCATTCGGCAATATATCAAAGTGATTATCATTGGTAATGGTGACGCGGTGCCGCGACTTGAATCGTTAATTGATAAATTGAATCTCAGAAAAACCATTATTCTAGAAAAATGGCTTGCTATTGAGGATTTTAAAACTCTCATAGCTAACAGTGATGTGTTCATTCATCCTGCTAGGATGGATTCATTTGGAGGCACGATATTGGGAATGGCATTAGGTGTTCCGGTCATCGGCAGCTTCGGGGCAGGAGCTGCAGTAGAGCGGATTGAGCATGGCCGGAATGGCTTTTTGTATGATGCGGAGGATGTTCATTCGCTCGCTAACTATATTACGCTACTTTACCAAAGCCCGGATTTACGGAAGCGTATGGGGGAGGAGGCTTTAAAAACTGCGAGAGAGTGGCCGCCAGAAAGAGGTGCGAAGATAATGATTGATCATATAATTTGAGCGAATAAACACATTGTGAAGTTAACTTTCATTGCAAAGATATTGCTCAACGAAAAATGTGTATTGAATTGTAAGTCAGCACGAATATGGCTCAATTCACAATTTGATGTTACAGAACACGAAAACCAAACTGTAGGAATTCTCATTTCATTTGAGAGGTAAAAATTGAGTTGTAAACCCAAAGTGCTGCTAGTAGGAGAGTACATGTGGCCCTGGTATCAAGAGTGCTGTGCCATAGCACTTGAATCCATAGGGTGTGAGGTCATTCGCTTTGGTTGGCATAATGATTTCAGGCGTTGGGTGCCTGGCGCTATCGAACCGGAGTATCATTCTTTATGGCATCGAATACAATATAGATTGCAAAGTGGTCCAAATGTATGGCGCGTAAACAGGCGATTGTTGAAAACAGCGGAAGAAGAAAGGCCAAATATTGTCTGGTTTTATAACGTTCAGTTGATTGCCCCTCGGGTAGTAAAAAAATTGAAATCACTGCTGCCAGATGCGATTTTTTGTCAATACGCCAACGACAACCCTTTTAGTAAAAATGCAAAGCCTCATTTATGGAAAAATTTTCGGGAAAGCATTCCTTTTTTCGATGCACACTTTGTGTTTAGAGATTCTGATAGTCATGGCTATTTAGCGCATGGCGTGAATGAGGTCAAGTTACTGCGATCATATTTTATTCCTGAGATGGACTACCCTGTCCTTCTGCCAGAAATACCTCAACAGTATATCTGTGATGTGGTGTTTGCAGGGCACTATGAAAATGATGGTCGAGTTGAAATGCTTGAAGCGATTTGTGATGCTGGGTTTAATTTAAACCTCTTTGGAGGAGGGTGGAACCTGGCTTTAAAAGGCCTCAGATTGGATAGCCCCCTTCGCTCGAAATATCCGATAACGCCCGTGATTGAGGAAAACTATAGATATGCTATTTGCGGCGCAAAGGTGGCACTGTGTTTTTTGTCAACTTTAAATCAAGATACTTACACTACAAGAAATTTTCAGATTCCTGCAATGAAAACGGCTATGTTAAGTCAATATACAGACGATTTGGCCTCTCTCTTTAAGCCCGGGGAAGAGGCACTTTACTTTGAGAGCGCGAAAGAACTACTCGCTAAGTTACGAGTGCTTGTTGAAGACGAAGGTCTGCGCTCTCGTTTGGCGACTGCCGGTTATATGAGAGTACATTCTGACGGGCACGATGTTAGCTCCAGAATGCAAATTTGGTTGCGAGATGTTTTGGGAAAAGGCGAAAATGAGTAAGGAGCCAGTAACATTAGTTTGTGACTCCGACAAAAATATTCTGCTGCGGTCCGTTGAACTCAGAGATCTATCTTGTCTTCGGAATTGGAAAAATGATAATCGTGAAAATTTTTTTCACAAAGAAACAATAAGCAATACGCAGCAGGAAAAGTGGTTTGAGGACTATCAAGATAGAGAGTCCGATTACATCTTCATTGTTGAAGTTGCCAGTAAAGCTGTAGGGTGTATGGGAATTCGAAGGCTTGTAGATGAGTGGGATGTTTACAATGTAATACTCGGCTTATCTGATTACCGGAGAATGGGGATCATGACTCGGGGGTTAAGGTTAATGTTGGAATTCGCAAAAAGTGAAATGAACTTGCCGATTAGCTTAAATGTATTACGAGGAAACCTGGCGATAAATTGGTATATGAAAAATAAATTCTTCATAACCGCTCAGAATGAAGATTACTTCCATATGAAATACAACACTCCATAACTGGATTGGGAGTTTAGAGTATGATTTCGGTATTTGGATCACTTGTTGGGGAAGAGGAAATTGCCAATGTTGCTGCGTGTATGCGCAGTCAGTGGATGGGTTTCGGGAAGAATGTAGATCTTTTCGAATCGAAGTATATGGAGAAGTATGGCCTCCCATCATTCGCGATGGTAGATAGCGGATCAAATGCATTGTTTATGGCAGTGGTGTTGCTTAACCTTCCTCCTAATTCTGAAATTATTGTCCCCACATTTACCTGGGTATCGTGTGCTCAGGCAGTTCTCTTGGCTGGGCATCGGCCGGTATTTTGTGATGTAGATATCAGGACTATGAATGTACGACGCCAGGATATTGAAGCCCAAATTACTGCTAAAACCGCTGCCGTAATGATAGTGCATTATGCAGGTCTTTCCGTCGACATGGACCCGATAATTGAGCTTGGATTTCCCGTAATCGAAGATGCTGCTCATGCTGTTGATAGTACCTATAAAGGCATGCCTTGCGGATCGATCGGTGATATCGCCATTTTCAGTTATGACGCAGTTAAGAATTTAACTGTAGGGGAAGGTGGCGGTATTGCTGCGAGAGACCCCAAAAATGTAGAACGCGCTAAAGTTATGCGCTACTGTGGAATCGGAAAATCAGGCTTCGATTCGGCGGTTTCTGCTAACGGGAGAAGCGAGCGCTGGTGGGAATACAATATTCAGGAACCTTTTATAAAAATGCTTCCGACCAATATGGCTGCCAGCATTGGGCTCGCTCAATTAGATCGCATTGATACTCTACAAGCTCGTCGAAAAGAGATATGGAAAATGTATCAGCAAGAATTTGCTGATATGCCAGAAATAGTAACGCCAGCTGAAGCGGAGCCTTGTGACAGGCACTCTTATTTTACATACTGTATTAGAGTGCCTAGACGAGATGAATTGGCACATTACCTTTTGAAAAAAGAAATATACACAACCTTGCGCTATCATCCTCTTCATCTTAATCCGATATATAAGCAGACAGAAGTTCATTTGCCTAATTCAGAGCAACTTAATTTGGATGCCCTAAGCATACCGCTTCATCCTAGGTTAAGTGACAATGATGTATCGAAAGTCGTTGATGAAATAAAAACATTCTTTAGATGATTATTCAATTGCTACAAGCATCAGCTTAATTAGATTGATTTGGTGCTACCTTTCAATTATGGATTTGGATAATTATTTAGATAAATTGAGTTCCGTTTATTATCCGAATCAATCTTCTCGCCTAATGTGGATTCTTTTGTAGACGGATATTTTTATATCTAATCGATTCATATTTTGTGATGCGAAGGCGTTGATGCAGAGTGAGTTTTTCATGCTTGAATTCGATATTCAAATTAGTTAGCTGCAGGGAATATAGGTAAATGTGCGGTCTCGTCGGTATCATATCCGCATTTTCAGTTGCTGATCGTAGCTGGTTAGCTATTGCGCGCGATACCATGACCCATCGTGGCCCGGATGATGCCGGTGAGTGGTGGGCAGCAGATGGACGCGTTGGGCTGGCGCATCGGCGCTTGTCCATACTCGATCTTTCTCCCGCCGGGCATCAGCCGATGCATTTGGCCAAGCGCGGTTTAGCCATCGTGTTCAATGGCGAGATATACAACTTTCGTGAGTTACGCGCCGAATTGGAGCAACGAGGCTACGGCTTTCGCTCTAGCAGCGATACGGAAGTTCTGCTGGCCGCCTACGATGCCTGGGGTACGGATTGCCTGTCGCACTTAAACGGCATGTTTGCCTTTGCTCTCTACGATGCCCGACGACAAACAGTTTTTCTGGCGCGTGATCGTGCTGGGGAAAAACCGCTCTTCTATCGTCTGGCTCAGGGCTCGCTGCACTTTGCCTCTGAACTCAAGGCATTGTTGGCAGACCCCAGTCTGCCGCGCCGTATCAATCAAGAGGCGCTGGATTGCTATCTGAGCATGGGCTTTGTCCCGGGCGAGCGCTGCATTTTACAGGGTTACAACAAGCTCCCGCCTGCCCATGCGCTGGAATTTGATCTGCAAACGGGCACGGCCAAGGTTTGGCGTTATTGGCAACTGCCGAACTTGACTGAGGAAGCCACTACGGGGCAGGTGGACGAACTGGGCCTGCTCGATGAACTGGAAGCATTATTGGAGGATTCCGTACGCCGGCAATTGGTGGCCGATGTGCCGGTGGGGGTATTGCTGAGCGGTGGGGTGGATTCAAGCTTGATCACTGCCATGGCAGTGAGGTCGTCTAGCCAGGTCAAGACTTTTACCATCGGGTTTCCTGATCATGGCGCGTTGGATGAAACCGAACACGCCCGGCTGATCGCCCGACATTTCGGCACCGAGCACACGGAATTGATGGCACTGCCTGCTAGTGTTGACCTGATTCCTGCTCTGGCCCGCCAGTTCGACGAACCTATGGTGGATTCCTCCATGATTCCCACCTTCCTGGTCAGTCAGCTGGTGCGCCAGCACTGCACCGTGGCGCTCGGCGGTGATGGCGGTGACGAACTGTTTGGCGGCTACGGGCATTACAGCCGTCTGCTGTGGATGCAGGAGCGTTTGGGACAGATTCCGCGATCACTACGGGGGGCGGTGTCAGCGGCAGCAGAGCGTTTGTTGCCGGTGGGATTGAAGGGGCGCAATTGGTTGCAGGGGTTGGGCGGGGATTTGCATCAAGGCGTGCCACTGATTGCTAACTACTTTGATGCCACCACTCGTGGAAAACTTATGGCACAGCAAGACGGGTGGGATCTGGTCGCCGAGACGATTCGCCGCGAGCGAATTCCACCGCATCCCGATCTGTTGCAGCGGGCGACCCGAATGGATTTTGCTAACTATCTGGCCGAAGACATTCTGGTGAAGGTGGACCGTGCCAGTATGCTAAATTCATTAGAAGTGCGCGCGCCGCTGCTGGATCATCGTCTGATAGAATTCGCCTTTGGCAAAGTACCGTCCTCTCTGAAGGCTACTGCGCTAGACAAGAAGATATTGCTCAAACGCCTGACCGCACGCGTGTTGCCGGCGGAATTCGACCGCCAGCGCAAACAAGGCTTTTCAATTCCTCTGGCTGATTGGCTGAAAACAGGCCCCTTT
Source organism: Pseudohongiella sp. (assembly GCA_013204155.1). Taxonomy (GTDB): domain Bacteria; phylum Pseudomonadota; class Gammaproteobacteria; order Pseudomonadales; family Pseudohongiellaceae; genus UBA9145. Next base: position 16,225 of record JABMOK010000061.1, read on the forward strand.
CGTGATCTGTTTCACGAAGTGCTGCTGGATGCAGGCAGCCTGTTCGATCAGCGCACGGTGCGTGGACTGTTGAAGGGGCAGGAGCGGGGACGTAGCAACGGTGAAAGGTTGTTTGCCCTGGTACTGTTTGAACTGTGGCGACGTGAATATGCGATCACGATTTGACCGAATTGGAAATTAACCAATGAAACGAGAATTACTGGAAAGACTGTGCTGCCCGAGAACCGGGCAGCGCCTGACGCTGGAAGCGCCGGAGCTCATCGCTGATGCAATTGAAAGCGGGTGGTTGGTCTCGGCAGATGGCCAGCACCGTTACCCGATTCGAAACGGCATTCCCCGATTTGTGCCAGAAGAGAACTACGCCAATAACTTTGGCATGCAGTGGAATCATTTTCGTCAGACGCAACTGGACAGCTATTCCGGCCATCCCATCTCGGCCAATCGGTTCTGGTTGGCAACCGGCTGGCGGCCGGAGGATTTGAAAGATAAGTGGGTGCTGGATGCGGGTTGTGGTGCTGGCCGCTTCGCGGAAGTGGCGTTGAACGCCAGCGCCAAAGTCGTGGCGCTGGATTATTCCAGTGCTGTGGATGCCTGTTACGGCAACCTCAAGCACCATCCCAATCTGCATGTGGTGCAAGGCGACATCTACGCTTTGCCCTTCGAACGGGAATCCTTTCCTTTCGTTTATTCACTGGGGGTGCTTCAACACACACCAGATGTAGCAAAGGCTTTTGCTGCGTTGCCGCCCATGCTGCAAAGAGGCGGGCGACTGTGCGTCGATTTTTACTGGAAACGGGTTCGAACCATGCTGCATATGAAGTACCTGCTAAGGCCCGTTACCAAGCGAATGTCGCAACAAAAACTCTTTCTCTGGTTGGAGAAATCGGTGCCAGCGCTACTCGTTGCAAGTCAGCTTTTGGGTCGCATTCCGCTATTGGGGCGATTTCTTAAACGTTTGATTCCTGTCGCGGATTACACGGGTATCTTTCCATTGAGCGATCAACAACTGAAAGAATGGGCGCTTCTGGATACCTTCGATATGTTGGCGCCTGAATATGATAACCCTCAGACCGCTGCCAGGGCGAGGAATTGGCTTGAAGTGGCCGGACTTCTTGAAGTGGAAGTCTTCCACGGTGCACATCTGGTAGCGCGTGGACACAAATAGGGAACATTTGGCGGAGCTAGTGGTTGGCGTTGATGCCACCAACCTGCGGCGTGGCGGCGGTATGACCCATCTCATTGAATTGCTGACCGCGGCCAAGCCAGAAAACCAGGATGTTGCCAAAGTCATAGTTTGGGGTGGTGCGCAGACGCTCGCGCAACTGCCTGAACGATCCTGGCTGGAGAAAGTAAACGTGATCGCGTTGAATCGTGGTTTGCTACGCAGGGCATGGTGGCAACGGTTCAGTCTTTCCCGTGCGGCCCATGCGGCAGGTTGCAGCGTGCTCTTTGTCCCCGGCGGCAGTTACGCCGGCAATTTCAGGCCCATGATCACGATGAGCCGGAATCTGTTGCCATTCGAATGGCAGGAACTCCGTCGTTATGCTGGCTCGCGGACCACGTTTAAACTTCTTCTGTTGCGTTATATCCAGTCCCGCAGTTTCCGAGGGGCGGATGGGCTGATATTTCTAACCGAATACGCCAGACAGGTGGTGCTGAAAGTTACTGGCCAGCTTGCCGGCAAGACAATAACGATCCCCCACGGGATCAATCCCCGGTTTCAGATCAAACGCAAGGACACGCACCCGAGTGGTGAATACACGGAGTCAAACCCTTGCCGCTTACTTTATGTCTCGATCATTGATCAATACAAACATCAGTGGCATGTTGTGGAGGCCGTAAATGCTTTGCGGTCGGAGGGCTTGTCAATCGTCCTCGATCTGGTTGGTCCGGCCTATTCCCCTGCATTAGCGCGCCTGCGCGCCGTGCTTGCGCGACGCGACCCTGAAGGTCGTTGGGTGCATTACCACGGTGCGGTTCCCTATGAAGCCCTGCACTCCATTTACGAAGATGCGGATATTGGTGTTTTCGCCTCCAGCTGCGAAAACATGCCGAACATTCTTCTTGAGGCCATGGCGGCGGGGTTGCCCATCGCCTGTTCAGACCGGGGACCAATGCCGGAGGTGTTGGGCGAAGCAGGAATTTACTTTAATCCGGAGCTGCCAGCTTCAATAGCCGAGGCTTTGCGTAAACTTATGTTTGATGCGCCACTTCGAGCAAAACTTGCCGGCTTGGCAGCGGACAAAGCTAAAGAGTATTCATGGGAACGCTGTGCACGTGATACATTCACTTTTGTAGCCAAAGTAGCTCATAGGAAGCTTTGATAATCAGGATATTCATCTATGTTTGCTGACAAAATTCTTTTGATTACCGGGGGCACTGGATCTTTTGGAAATGCCGTGTTGCGCCGTTTTATAAATTCCGATTTTCGTGAAATTCGCATCCTCAGTCGTGATGAAAAGAAACAGGATGACATGCGCAAGCGTTATCATAATTCCAAGTTGAAATTTTATATTGGTGATGTGCGTGATTACCAGTCTGTATTGAATGCAGTTCGCGGAGTTGATTACATATTTCATGCGGCGGCGTTAAAACAGGTTCCTGCCTGTGAGTTTTATCCTCTGGAGGCGGTGAAGACAAACGTACTGGGTACCGAGAATGTTCTTGAGGCGGCAATTTCTTGTGATGTGGAGCGCGTAGTATGCCTGAGTACATATAAGGCAGTTTACCCGATCAATGCCATGGGTATCTCAAAGGCAATGATGGAAAAAGTGGTTGTTGCTAAATCGCGTAGCAGTGATTCAACCGTGATATGTACGACACGCTATGGAAATGTGATGGCCTCGCGAGGCTCCGTGATTCCTCTTTTTATCGACCAGATTCGCGCCGATAAGCCTATTTCGGTAACTGACCCAACAATGACTCGTTTTATGATGAGCCTTGATGATGCTGTAGACCTGGTTTTGTATGCTTTTGAAAACGCAAGGTCAGGCGAGACATTTGTACAGAAATCACCTGCTGCCACAATTGCAACGCTGGCACAGGCTGTTACAGAGCTAGTGGGAAAACCGGAGCATGAAATTCACATCATTGGCACGCGTCATGGTGAAAAGCAGTTCGAGGCCTTACTTAGCCGTGAGGAAATGGTTGCCGCTCATGACCTTGGTGACTATTACTGTATTCCGCCAGATTTGCGTGACCTGAATTATGGTAAGTTTATGGAGCAGGGTGAAATCAAAATATCTGAAGCGGTTGATTACAATTCAAATAACACAACACGCCTCGACGTAGAAGGAATGAAGTCCTTACTGCTTAAGCTTTCTTTTATGCAGGCGATTGTTCGGGGCGAGTATCTTCAGCCGGAAGAATGAGATGCGGGTATTAGTAACAGGTTCACAGGGCTTTATTGGTAAGAATCTGGTTGTTCGCCTTGGTGAATTGACCGGTTTTGAGGTTCTGCATTTTGATCGCAGCGATACTGTTGATGCGTTTCCGCATTTGCTGGCCCAGGCCGACGCGCTTGTGCACCTGGCTGGGGAGAATCGCCCAGGTGACATAGCGGATTTCGTGAGTGTCAACGTGGGTCTAACCAAGGCGATTTGCGCCGCTATCAAATCCAGCGAGCGGAGGATTCCTTTTATTTTCGCCTCATCTATTCAGGCGGATAACGCTAATGCTTATGGTGAAAGCAAGCAGTCAGCAGAGCAGGTGGTGAAGCAGCTTTCAATGGAAACTAATAATCCTGCCGTTATTTATCGATTGCCCAATGTCTTTGGCAAATGGTGCAAACCTAATTACAATTCAGTGGTAGCGACTTTCTGTCACAATATAGCGAACGATTTACCGATTCAAATTAACGATGCGGCAGCACAGCTTCGATTGGTCTATGTGGATGATGTGGTGTCTGGCTTTATACATATGTTAAATTCAATGGAAGATGGCGTTCATCAGGCTGCTAAGGTGGTTCCCGAATATTCGATCACAGTAGGCGACCTGGCTGAACAGATAGAGGCATTTAGGAATAGCCGCTCTACTCTTGTTTCCGAGCGAGTAGGGGCAGGACTGGTGCGAGCACTGTATTCAACCTACATGAGCTATTTGAAGCCTGCCAAGTTCGCTTATGACCTGCCTCGTTACAGTGATGAGCGAGGGGTGTTTGTTGAAATGTTGAAGACAACTGATAGCGGTCAGTTTTCCTATTTTACTGTCCTTCCGGGCTCCACTCGTGGCGATCATTACCATCACAGTAAGACAGAAAAATTTTTAGTGATCAAAGGCAGCGCCAATTTTAAGTTTCGACATATTTTAAGTAACGAAGTATTTGAATTAGACACAACAGGTGAGACCCCACGTGTAGTTGAAACAGTTCCTGGCTGGACGCATAACATAACAAACGTCGGCGAAGACGAGTTGATTGTTATGCTCTGGGCGAACGAGATATTTGATAGTGCCAGAGCAGATACCATTGCGGCTAAGATATGACATGAAGAAATTGAAAGTAATGACAGTTGTAGGTACACGGCCCGAAATTATTCGCCTATCACGGGTGATGGCTAAATTGGATGAGCATACCGACCACGTTATCGTGCACACCGGGCAGAACTACGACTATGAGCTGAGTGAAATATTCTTCGAGGAACTGGGTATTCGCAGACCCGATCATTTTTTGAACGCTGCTGGTATCTCCAGTTCTGAGACCATTGGGAAGGTAATTATTGCCGTTGACTCCCTTCTTTCTGAAGTTAAGCCAGATGCTCTGCTGGTGTTAGGCGACACTAATAGCTGTATGGCGGCGTTGCCAGCCAAACGACATAAGGTTCCTGTGTTTCATATGGAAGCAGGAAATCGCTGTTTTGATCAGCGCGTGCCAGAAGAGATTAACCGGCGCATTGTTGATCACATGGCTGATGTCAATTTGACATACAGTTCTATAGCCCGTGAGTACTTGTTACGTGAAGGTCTGCCGGCGGATATGGTAATAAAAACAGGGAGTCCAATGAATGAAGTTCTTTCACATTTCAAAAAGGACATCATGGATTCTGCTGTGCTCTCTAAGTTAGAACTGGAGAAAAGTGGTTATTTCCTGCTGAGTTTACACCGAGAAGAAAATATAGAGCCTGAATTAAACTTCGACAGGATAGTCGAAATTATTAACGGGCTGGTAAAACACTATGCTGTTCCAATAATATTCTCAACACACCCGCGTACGATGAAAAAAATCGAAGCTAAGAAGATCGAGTTCGATCCCCTCGTAAGGCTGCTCAAGCCGCTTGGCTTCATAGACTATAATCACTTACAAATAAACGCCAAGGCTGTTCTGTCTGATAGTGGGACGATTAGTGAAGAGTCTTCGATATTGAATTTCCCAGCACTCAATATTAGAGAAACGCATGAAAGGCCCGAAGCTATGGAGGAGGCTTCAGTGATGATGACTGGGCTCGATATTAATACGGTCTTTCAATCTCTTGCTATTCTGGAATCACAAAAGCGGGGTGAGGAGAGAACCATTTTTCCAGTAGATGATTATGGTATTCCCAATGTGTCTGACAAAGTAGTTCGTATAATTCAAAGTTATACGGGCTACGTTAACCGGAAGGTTTGGATGAAGCCCTAACCGTGCGCATTGTCTTATTGGCCGACGCGTACTCGCCGTTACGTTCTTCTGGAGCAGTGCTTCTCCGTGATTTGGCTAGTGAAATGTCTGGCATGGGTCATGAGATTCATGTCGTAGTTCCTTCGTACTCTATCAATAGTGTCTATGAGATGGTTTCAGAAGGCACTCTCAATGTTCTGCGAGTTCGGGTTCCACGGGTCAAAGATACGGGGAAGTTTAGGCGCGCATTGCTTGAGCTTTTATTGCCGTATTTTCTGCTGCGAGGTATGCGAAAAAGCTCTCTTAAGGATGTTACATGGAATGCAATTATTTGGTATTCGCCAACAATATTCCTTGGGCCTGCTATTGCTAGACTGAAGCGGAGTTCTAATTGTAAAACGTATCTAATTTTGCGAGATATATTTCCTCAATGGGCTGTTGATGTGGGCTTGTTGAAAAAAGGACTCATATACCAATTTTTTCGTAAGTTTGAGCTTTATCAATATCGCATAGCAGATGTCATCGGCGTACAGTCAGCCTCAAATTTAAAATATTTTGAGCAACAGCCTCTTCGTCGAGACACAAAAATTGAGGTGCTGCAAAACTGGTTAGCCCCAGCGCCGGTCGGTAGTTGCTCCATTTCTGTAGAAAACTCTCGCTTGAGAGGCAGGAAACTGGTTGTTTATTGCGGAAATATGGGAGTCGCTCAAGACATGGGTTTCATAATGGAGGCTATTACCTTGTTGCAGCCGCGGAAAGATATTGGTTTTCTTTTTGTCGGGCGTGGTAGTGAAGTTCGCGCACTAGAGACGATTGCGGAACAGAGAGGGTTGGACAATATACAGTTCTACGATGAAATTGATCCAGAGATGATTCCGGGATTGTTGGATCAATGTGATGTTGGCTTAGTCGCACTTGACCCAAGACATAAAACGCATAATGTGCCTGGTAAATTTTTGGCATATATGCAGGCCGGTTTGCCCGTAGTCGCTCGCCTTAACCCTGACAATGACCTGGAAAAGCTTATTCGTGATGAGCAGGTTGGTTTGTCATATTCAGGAGAAGATCCTCAAACATTCTCTAAACTCATTGAACAAATAATTAGAGATGAAAATGGAAGAGGACTAATGGCCTCAAGAGCAAATAGTTTGTCGCATAATCGATATTCTGTCAGTACTGCGGCGGGCCAGATTTTGGGTTCATTAGCAATCTGCAATGGAGAAGCGCAGATTGGTGACTAATTCACTTCGGTTCCAAAATATGCAGGTATTCGTTTGTGAGAATGAAGATGAATGCTCGAAACTTTTACCTTGTATGGCGCAGATAGGTTTATAGACCAACTATGACCCGATACGAAGCGATTCAGGCAGAAATTTTGGAAAATCCTAAAGTGTGGTTGATAACCTGTGTGGCCGGATTTATTGGATCTAATCTGTTAGAAAAGTTGCTGCTTTTGAGCCAAAAAGTAGTAGGACTTGATCGTTTTTCAACAGGCTATCACCCAATCCTGTCTAAAGTAGAAGAAAAAATTAGTAATCCACTCTCACCCTACCCAGTGACAAGAGAGGTGGGGTATTTTGTCAAAAAAGAAATCTAAAATTCTTGTGACAGGTGGTGCCGGTTATATCGGTAGCCACACATCGGTGGAATTGCTACAGACCGGCCATTCCGTCGTTGTGCTGGACAATCTCTGCAATAGCTCGAAGGAGTCGCTACGGCGGGTGGAGGTCATCACGGGACAAAGCCTGGAATTTATACAGGGTGACGTCCGTGATGGAGATCTATTACACCGTTTGTTTGCTGAGCAGGCCATTGATGCGGTGATCCACTTTGCTGGCCTGAAGGCCGTGGGTGAGAGCGTTGATAAGCCGCTTGCCTATTACGACAACAACGTAAATGGAACGGTGACCTTATGCCGGGCGATGGCTGTTGCGGGCGTTTTCCAGTTGGTTTTCAGCTCTTCGGCAACGGTCTATGGCGAACCTCCCACTATGCCGATTAGCGAAGATTTCCCGACCGGCACTCTGACGAATCCCTATGGCCGCTCCAAGCTGATGGTGGAGGAAATCTTGACGGACTTGACACACTCTGACGCGCGTTGGTCTGTCGCCTTACTGCGTTATTTTAACCCGGTGGGGGCACATGAGTCGGGGCTGATTGGTGAAGATCCCCGCGACATACCGAATAACCTTTTACCCTACATTGCTCAGGTAGCAGTGGGGCGAATAGCAAAGTTGTCGGTTTTCGGTGGTGATTATCCAACACGCGATGGAACCGGTGTACGTGACTATATTCACGTGGTCGATCTTGCCCGAGGTCACCTTAAAGCACTGGACTATATTGCCAGGGAGTAAGGGATTTTTACGTGGAATCTTGGAACCGGACAGGGTTATAGCGTCCTGGAGATGGTTCACGCCTTCGAAGCGGCTTCCGGTAGGCCTGTGGCCTATCAGATCGTTGATCGTCGTCCAGGTGATATCGCCGAGTGTTGGGCTAATCCTTCCAAGGCAGAAAAGGAACTGGGTTGGAAGGCAGAGCGCGACTTGCAGAAGATGATGGCGGACACTTGGAATTGGCAGTCACGTAATCCCCGCGGATATTTTTGAATATTGTTTGTTATATATGAAATTCCTTGATTCTACCAAAATTGAATCAGCGATTTAAAATAGAGGCCTGGAGTTCGTGAAAATAGCGATTATCGGCGGTGCGGGCTTTATCGGCACTCATTTGACGTACTTGCTCAAGCATGCGGGGCATGAGGTGCGTTTGCTTGATGTGTTGAAGTCCGAAGACTTCCCTGTCGAGACACTGATAGTGAACGTTGAGGATCGCGCGGCGCTGATTGAGAATCTCAAACAGTGCGATGTGATTTATAACCTCGCGGCGGAACATCGTGATGATGTCTCGCCAGTTGAGCGCTATTACGCTGTGAATGTGCGGGGAGCGGAGAATATTGTTGCGGCGGCCGAGGCTAACGGAATCAAAACTATTATCTTCAACAGCACGGTTGCCGTTTATGGCCTGGATGGAGGGGAAAGCTGTGAGCGTGATACGCCAGCGCCGTTTAATGATTATGCTAAATCCAAGCTCGAGGCCGAGGGCATCTTTAACCGATGGGTGGCGAGCAATGCGCAGAATTCTCTTGTGACGCTGCGGCTTGTTGCGACATTCGGGCCGCGTAATCGTGGGAATATCTACACGCTGATGAAGCAGATTGCGAGTGGAAAATTTATCATGATCGGGGCGGGGAAGAATCATAAGTCAGTGGCTTACGTAAAAAATGTTGCCGCATTCCTGCAGCACTGTTTGAGCTTTGGAGCGGGCTCGCATCTGTATAATTATGCTGACAAGCCTGATCTTAATATGCGCGAGATGGTGCGCGGTATTCGTCAAGCTTTGGGCAAGAAAGGGCTGGGGCTGCGCCTACCTTATCTTATTGGGCTTTTGGGTGGACGGAGCTTTGATGTTTTAGCGAAGTTGACGGGCAAGATATTTCCGATTAGTGCTATTCGCGTGCAGAAATTTTGTGCCAATACGGTTGTGAATACCGATAAACTTGAGGCAACGGGCTTTGCGCGTCCTTATAGTTTGCACAAGGGCTTAAACGAAATGATAGCGGCAGAATTTAAGTCTTGAAACGCCTCTATTTTCTGGGGGATTACCGGACGACCAATTGTAGCTACTGATTCTGCAGGGTATCGCGATGTGGTTGATAATGATCTAGGGCAATAGCAACGGGATCTTCACCGACTGCTGTCGGCGGTATTCGACAGCGCTTCTGGCATAGTTGGAAAATACAGGAGGGTAACAAGCACACCCACAAGCACTACGAAACCGATTAAGCCCTTTCCTATTTTTCGAAGCGTGATTTTGTTCCTGTTCATTGCAAACTATTCAGCAATTGAAATAAAAATGCGTAGCCAAGTGGCAGTAAAATTGCACTCGCTGAAGGTTATCGTAGCCGTTGCTCAAAATAAGCTGGAACAATTCTGCTGGTCGCTTATATTGACATTCAGTGCATTGAGCCGAAAGCAGCTAAAGGCTTTCGCGCATGCCGAGAACCCTTTAGAAAATGCTACTGAACTCGTCGATATTTAATAACAAGCCGCTTGTATCCGAGGCCTGTCGATAGTATTCCTGCAGGCTCGGCCTCGGCATTCTGCCTAGGGCGGCGCTCCATCCTTTAGCTGCTTTCGTCTCTCCAAGTTCAGTGATGATGAGACGGCGGCAACTTTTCGAGACCGTTAGCAGCTAACTATGGATATCCTGATTGCAGGTTTTATAGCAGCAATTTCGCAAAATAAGCAGGAACAATTTCCGTGGCCTTGCCGTAGATGTGCTGATCGAATCCCGATCCGGTTTTATCAAGATTCAGCTCAACGGTCTGAGCGCTGTTAACTCTGGCGGTCTGATAAAAACCGGCGGCTGGGTAAACATTGCCCGATGTGCCGATTGCCACAAACAGATCACAGCGCTCGAGCGCCTCATTGATCCGATTCATATGCATTGGCATCTCCCCAAACCAGACGATATGTGGGCGTAGATTGCCTGGGGAATGACAGCAGCGGCACGGTGTATCAAAGGAAAAATCCTCGCTGATATCAAACACCATTTGCGAGTTCTGGCAGCGCATCTTCAATAGCTCGCCGTGCATATGCAGAAGATTTTCAGAGCCGGCCCGCTCATGCAAATTGTCAATATTCTGCGTCACCAGCAGAAATGAGCCAGCAAAATCGTGTTCAAATTTTGCCAGTGCGCTATGGGCAGGATTGGGTCTGATTTCCTCTGACATTAATTGGCGTCGGCGTTGATTATAAAATTCATACACCAGTTGCGGATTGCGCTTAAACCCCTGGGGTGAGGCAACCTCTTCCACCGGGTGGTTTGCCCACAGGCCATCGGCGGCGCGAAATGTCTCGATGCCAGATTCGGCGGAGATCCCGGCTCCGGTTAATACCACAATGGAGTTTGGCGCTGTATGCATGGACAGATACTAGCATGACATTTAAGCGCTTAGTGAATGTTGGGCGAGTCGGTATAATGCGCTTTAGTTGGCACTGCTCTATATAGTCAGGCAGCTCTATATAGTCAGGCAGCTCTATATAGTCAGGCGGCCACATATAGCCAGGCGGTCACATATAGTCAGGCGGCCACATATAGTCAGGCGGCCACATATAGCCAGACGGCCACATATAGCCAGACGACCACATATAGCCAGGCGAGCACATATAGCAAGACAACTACAATCAGCGCGACAGAGAGTAAACGAGATGGCGGCAATCAAGTTAGGCAATATGGCTCCTGCATTCAGTTTGCAGGATCAGTCAGGAAGCACGGTGAGTTTGAAGGACTTCAAAGGCAAGGCGAATGTGGTCTTGTATTTCTATCCGAAGGCCATGACCCCCGGTTGTACGGTGCAGGCCTGTGGGCTACGTGACTCGAAGCAGTCGCTGGCCAAGCTGGATGCAGTTGTGCTGGGTCTGAGCCCCGATCCCGTGGCGCGCCTGGCCAAGTTTGTAGAGAAGCACGATTTGAATTTCACCTTGCTGGCAGATGAAGATCATGCCGTCGCAGATAAATATGGTGTGTGGGGATTGAAGAAATTCATGGGTCGGGAGTATATGGGTATCCTGCGAACTACCTTCATTATTGACAAGCAAGGTAAGCTGGCTCACATCATGGATAAGGTGAAAACCAAAACTCATCATGACGATGTTATCGAAGTGTTGAAATCACTAAGCTGAATAATGGCCTCATGAATTTGAATTATCGCCAGTACTCGAGCGAGGGCAAACCGCTGCTGATTTTGCATGGCTTGTTTGGCAGTCTCAGTAATTGGGGATGGCACAGCAAGCAACTGGCCGAACACTATGCGGTGTATGGGGTCGATTTGCGCAATCACGGGGAGTCCTTCCACCACGATGAGATGAATTATCAAGTCATGGCAGAAGACGTTCGTCAGTTGCTGGGTCAACTGGGCATCGAGTCCTGTTACATGATTGGCCATTCGATGGGGGGTAAGGTTGCCATGCAATTGGCGCTTAGCTACCCGCAGTTAATCGAAAAATTGATCGTCGTAGATATTGCACCTGTCGCCTATTCTGCCGCAGCCGACGGGCATATGGATGTTATGGCGGGAATGGAATCTCTCGACTTTGAAAAAATTTCCAGTAGAGCAGAGGCCGAGCAAGAACTGGAGCCGTTTATTCCCGATGAGTCGACGCGCAAATTTGTGCTAACTAATTTACAGAGAAAAGAAGACGGCCATTATCAATGGCGCTTAAATTTGTCGGCGATCCGAGCGCACTATGACCAACTGCGAGATAAACCGATTGGTGATGTGGCTTTTTCGGGTCCGGTTCTTTTTGTCAAAGGCGCCTTGTCTAACTATATACAACAGTCCCATGAGGCAGAAATTATCAGTTTGTTTCCTGCTGCTACGGTAAAAGTAATTATGCAGGCGGGACACTGGCTGCACGCAGAGAAGCCACAGGCACTGCAAAAAATCATGCTGGCTTTTTTGCAAGCCGCAGAGGATTAAATAATGACGGTATTAAGCGTTAACGTGAACAAGATTGCCCTGCTGCGAAATTCCCGTGGTCGTGACTATCCCTCGGTGCTGGGTTTCGTAGAGCAAGTGATTAACTTGGGGGTTGCTGGCATTACTGTTCATCCGCGGCCGGATGAGCGACACATTACTCGTCGCGACGTTTACCAGATTAGCGAGTTTCTGCAAGACAAGCCAGACGTTGAATTTAATATCGAGGGTTATCCCAGCGACGATTTTCTGGCGCTGGTCGCGGCGGTGAAGGCCGATCAATGCACACTGGTACCGGACAAGCCTGAGCAACTCACCTCGGATCATGGCTGGGATATTCCTGCCAATAGGGAACAGTTAAAAGCGGTATTGCAGCAGTTACGGGACAGCGGTATTCGCAGCAGTTTGTTTCTCGATGCTGACCCGCGAGCCGTCGACGAAGTGCCCACGGTAGGTGCCGATCGAATTGAATTGTATACCGAGGATTACGCCAGCAACTTTGCCACGGCGGATCAGGAGTCGGTGTTTGGCCAATATCTGGCGGCGGCGGCGCGGGCTACCGAGCTAGGAATTGGCCTCAACGCAGGCCATGATCTGGATCTGCAAAATCTGCCCAAATTCCTCGAAATACCCCATATTCTGGAGGTTTCAATCGGTCATGCCCTGGTAGTGGAATCCCTGCAGCAGGGGGCTCCCGCAGTGATCGCACAATATCTGGCCATCTGTGGCGCTTAGGGTCTCCTTGTATTCTTACGGTTTAGATTGATCCATTAAGTCAGGGTTCAGTCAGATTGCTTAAACTGCCAAGAACAGGCTCG